>JAQXOE010000044.1 GCA_029098505.1 Bacteroidales bacterium | reverse complement strand
AACAAACCTTCCGGGAACATCAGTCTCGCCAGGGACTGATAAATTGACAATGTATCAGACATATGTATATACCTTTAAATCCTCCTTCAAAGGTACATACTTTTTCATTTACTCAAACACAGGGTTTTGCACGTGAGCCGCGAAGACTGCTGATGGTGATTGCTTACTTCGTCATTTCCTGGCTCTTTCTCTATTTCCTGTACAGGAAGAAAATCTTCCTCAAAGTGTGATTCAGTCAGTGTTTGTTTGGCGCCAACGGGCTGGTGAGCAGCCTTCCCTGGCACTGAAAGTCCTGGAAAAGTGGCTTGTAGAAAGGAAACCTGAAGACTCAGATATCTCCTGAACTTTGAGCTGAGGCTGTTCCTGCATCAGACGCTTGGCGTATTCAATACGCAAATCTGAAATCCAGTCCCTGAAGTTCTTATTGTAAACGCTGTTGATGTATTCTGACAGATAGGTTCTGTTGGTAAGAAACTGGGCTGCCAGATCGTTCAAGGTAATTCCGGATTTCCTGTAACCTTCTTCGGCTATCCACTGGTCGATTCTCGCCGATATATCAGAATGATAATCAGGCAATTCCTCAACGAGCTCAGACTGTTCATCGTGTATGGCCTTTTCTACATCTTCGTGGAAAAACAAATAATCCTGATAGCAGCAATACAAATAGACATAGAGAGGAATTGCAGAAAGCACCCAAAGGAAGACATATTTGTCCGGCAGGAAAGTAAGCAGGGCGCAACTTACTCCGAAGGCCAGAGCCCAATATGTAAAAATGGACATCCACCTGATATATGAGCCAATATCGTCGGAGAAGCTATCATTGAATTTCCTGATTGAGCTTGAGTAGGTCCGGAGGACTCTGACAGAGAGGAAAACACCGTAAATGAGGAGCAAAGCCGCCAGCATGAAGGTAGCGGAGCGGCGAAGCAGTCCCATAGGAAGAAAGGCAACGAGCACAGATGCGCAGCAGAATATGAGCCATATGCCCAGATTAAGCTTAATTCGTTTCCTGTTGATATAGCTGGAGTCCAGCAACACCATCATGGCTGTGCTGAATAGCCAGTAGCAAAGGAAATATGTCACCATATTAAGAAGAATAGTGGCAATTACATCCTTTGTCCTGATCATAAAGAGGAAATGCAGCGAGTAATTCGTTGCCAGCAAGAGCAAGGCTGCTCCCATCAGGCGACGGGAGAGTAAAAAGTCGGAGATGCTCTTCTTCTCCGGAACACGTGCAAAAAGCATATGAAAGCCGAAGAAGAGCATTAACGGAATAGCAAATGCAAGTGACAGTCTATAAATTGATAGATCCATAGCCTGTTATGATATTATTTGTCGGTAGAGCACAAATTTTCAAGCAGCGCCTTGCAGCCTCGGAGTATGTCCGAATATGCCTTTTCAAAGTTACCTGTATACCACGGATCAGCGACATCTGCATTTTCGCCAGCAAATTCCAGCAATTTGTGCGACTTCGAAAACGACTGCTTCCCTATGATGCGGTTTAGCAATCTTAGGTTGGAATCATCCATCACTACAAGCAAATCGGCAGCTTCGGCTTCTTCAAGAGTAATTCTATGTGCTCTATGCCTGCCGAAAGGTATTCCGTGCCTGGTGAGAGCAGAGCCTGCAGGAGGGAATAGACCATTGCCCTCTTCCTCGTATGACACAGCCGCTGAGCTGATTTCAAAATCATCCTTTCTCCCACAGCGAGAGGCAAGTTCACGGAAAATGAACTCGGCCATTGGCGAACGGCAAATGTTGCCGTGACAGATAAATATTATACGCAGTTTCCTGTATTCACCCATACAGAACACTACTCGCTGAGCATATTGCCCTCAGTCCACTCCGGAATGTATATTCCGTGCTTTTTCTCGCAATGGTTCTTGACCCACAGCTGTTTCTCCAAAGAGATGCTCTTCCACCAATCGGTACAGCCCGGATATCTCTGATTCTCGATGTCCGCATTGGCTTTCCTGGCAATTCTTTCTTTCTCCTTGATACTGAGGCTTGACCACCAAATATCCTGTTCTGTCATATTCAAAAAATGTTTTGTCTATACAAATGTATATGTTTTTTGCTATTTGACAATCACTGAACTTTATTATATTTGCATAAAGGACCATCAGATAATAACATTATTTCACATATGAATTTCCTTGAGGAGAAGATATTGACAGATGGGGTCATAAAAGAAGGCAACATCCTAAAGGTGGACAGCTTTCTTAACCATCAGATTGACATTGACATAATGCGTCAAATGGCTTACGAATTCAAGCGCCGTTTCCGTGGCGTGGAAGTAAACAAGATACTTACCATAGAAGCGAGCGGCATTGCCATTGCCACTCTGCTCGGTGACCTTTATGACGTTCCTGTTGTCTTTGCCAAGAAGAGCGAGACAGCCAACAGCACTGATGACAAATATATATCTAAAGCTTACTCGTTCACTCACAAGAAGATGAACAATGTCTTTATATCCAAGCCATACTTGAATGCGGAAGACAAGGTATTGATTGTGGACGATTTCCTCGCGGACGGCGAGGCCGCGCACTCTCTCATAGACCTTGTCAAACAGGCGGGAGGCCGGATTGCGGGCATTGGCATTGCCATAGAAAAGGGACAGCAGAAGGGAGGAGCTACACTTCGCAGCGAGGGTTATCAGGTCGAGTCCATCGCGATAATCGATAGTATGGATTGGGAGACTCAGACCATCAGCTTCCGTCCCCAGGCACAAAAGGAAATCAGCAAAACCAACCTGAAATCGACTCATGGGATCAATTTATGAACTTGACGGCAGGGTGCCGCTGATTAAGGCCATACCCTTCGGTTTGCAGCACGTACTGGCGATGTTCGTGGCAAACATCACTCCTATTATGCTCCTCGCCAATGTTGCCGGCATTGAAGCCGGAACAAGCGCAGCGCTGATCCAGAACTGTATGATTATTGCCGGCATTGGCACTCTCGTTCAGCTCTTCCCTGTCTGGCGAGTCGGATCCCGTCTGCCTATCGTGATGGGCATCAGTTTCACCTTTCTCTCTTTGGCAATGGCCATTGCCACCACCCAGGGTATGGGAGCTCTGATGGGCGCAGTCATCGTAGGCGGTCTGGTTGAGGGCATCCTCGGTCTCTTCCCGAAATATTGGACCAAACTCATTACAAGTGTCGTTGCAGCGACGGTAGTGACCGCTATAGGCTTTTCTTTGCTTCCGATTGCCGCAAACAGTTTTGCAGGCGGCGAGGGCTCAGCAGATTTCGGAAGCAGCGCTAACTGGATAGTTGGCTCCGTGACCTTGCTCACCTGCCTGCTTACGCAGGTTTTCAGCCGTGGAATGCTTCGCTCCCTCTCTGTGCTTATAGGCCTGATAGTAGGTTACATTCTTTCTGTATGTATGGGGATGGTGGATTTCAGCGTGCTCAAGGATGTAGATATAGTCGCATTGCCACGCTTTATGCCTTTCAAACCTGAATTCCGTCTGGATGCCATACTCGCCATTATCTGTGTGTATCTTGTATCCGCGACGGAGACTATCGGAGATACATCTGCCCTGTGTTCGGGAGCACTTGGGCGTGAAGTGACGGTCAAGGAAATGGGCTCATCCGTGGCTTGTGACGGTTTCGTGAGCACCATAGCCGGACTCTTCGGCTGCACCCCTATCACTTCCTTCTCACAGAATGTCGGTCTCGCCACTATGAGCAAGGTCATCAACCGTTTTGCAATTGCCACCGGAGCAATAGTAATGATACTCGGCGGACTCTTCCCTGTCATAGGAACGCTGCTCACCACCATTCCTCAGGCCGTGCTTGGAGGTTGTACGATAATGATGTTCGGCAGCATACTCTTTGCCGGTTTCGGAATGCTGGCTAAGGCGGGTTTCTCAGAGCGCAATATGATTATCGTAGGACTCTCACTGAGTGTGGGCCTTGGTTTCACGCAATGCGCCGGTCTTTTCGCTTCTTTCCCGAAGATTATTCAGACCGTGTTTGCTGAGAACTGTGTTGCAGTCGTTTTCCTTCTTGCTGTCATCCTCAATCTCATACTGCCTAAGGAAAAGAAAGATGAAGTTACTTCATAGCTCCGACCTTCACCTTGGACATTGCTTCCATAGCTACGACAGGACTATGGAGCAGAAATCCTGTCTGCTTCAAATCGAAGAAATAATCAAAAAGGAGAAGCCGAATGTCTATATCATAAGCGGAGACATCTATCATACGAGTTCACCCCAGACTGCGGCTCAGGAGATGCTGATGGAGCATCTGCTTGAAGTTCACAGGATTGCACCGGGGATGAAGGTAATCATCACTGCCGGAAACCACGACAGCAACAGGATTGAAATCGAAGATCCTCTATGGAATCTGATAGGCGTCTCCATTATCGCATCCATCAAGCGCAATGTCCTTGATGGCGAAGCGTCAGAAGAATACCATAGGGAGCTTTTCGACCGTCACATCTTCAGAATCGGGGATGAAGACTCGGCCATAGGTTTCGTTGTGGCCATTCCCCATTGCTACCCGGGCAATTTTCCTTCCGTGAAGGAAGGACTGCCGCGCGAGGAAAGGATGAAGGAATTCATTGCCCTGCTCCTGGATGAAGTGACACGTCGGAACGATGAGAATCTGCCTGTAGTGCTGATGGCCCATACAGCCGTTCAGCGCAGCGGTGGAAACTTGCCCGAAGCCCAAGGTCAGGATTTGGAAATCATTGGCGGCATCGATATGATTCCGGAGGAAGCATTCGGGGAGGGCTACGACTACATTGCCCTTGGACACATACATTATCCCCAGAACATCTCCGGGCGCATACGCTACTGCGGCTCTCCCCTGCCGCTTTCCTTCGATGAAGACTTCAAGCATAGCATTTCGCTGGTCAGCATTGACGCACACGGCGCTTCTCCTCAGGTCGAGACAATCGAGATAGTCAATAAAATGCCTATTGTCACCATACCTGAACAGGACAGAAGAAAAGGGATACAATCCCTGCCTTGGGAGGAAGCCAGAAGACGTTTTGAGGCTTTGGACCCGGAGCTTTCCTGCTATGTCAGACTGAATGTCACCGACGACGGGACCATACCCGTGGAGGCCAAGGACATAGCCGCAAGGATACCTGAACAGCGCGGACTAAAGGCCAGGTTCTGTCTGATAAACAGAATAAAGCCTGCTCGGGAAGAGGAAGACAAGTCCCATTCCTCACGGCTCAGTCTGGCTGAACTCAAAAACAATATGAGTCCTGCGACTGTAGCTGAACTTTATCTCAAGGACACAGGCCAGGATGGCTTAGATACTGAAATTCTGAAACTGCTGCACAATACGATAGATGAAGTTAAATAAATTGACTATCAAGAATATCGCTTCCATATCAGAGGCGGTAATAGATTTCGGAGCACCCCCGCTTTCGGATGCTCCCATTTTCCTTATCTGCGGCGAAACAGGCAGCGGGAAATCAACTATACTTGACGCTATCTGCCTTGCTCTGTACAACAAGACACCGAGACTGGCAAATTCCAGAAGCACAAGCGAGAACTGCTATAGGGAAGGAAACCAGGAAATCAGCATTGTGTCCGTCAATCAGCTTCTGAAAAAGGGAGAAACATACGGAGAAATCACTCTCAGTTTCCAGGGTGCCGATTCGAGCGAGTATATCGCAGAATGGTCCTGCCGTATTAACCGCAACCATAGACTCGAAGATGAAAAGTGGAGCATAAGCGACAGTAAGGGCAATACCGACAGCAGCAAGGGAGCGGAACGATATGCAAAGATGACCGAAATCATAGGCCTTGACTATGATCAGTTCTGCCGCACATCAATGCTCGCCCAGGGTCAGTTTACGCAATTTCTGAAGGCAGACAGCAAAGAGAAGTCAAACATACTTGAGAAAATTACCGGTACGGAAATCTACTCCCGTATCGGAGACCGCATACACAGGCACACAAAGGAAGCCTCCGACTCGGTCAAAACCGCGGAGAAAGATCTATCCAACATCAGTTCACGTCCTGTTGAAGAAGTTGAGAAGGCCCGCAAGGAAATAGTCATCATAGATGAAAGTCTGGACAAGTACAAGGATGAGCTGACGACCCTTGAAAAACTGATAAAAGCATACGAAAACATTGAAAGCACTAAAGAAAGCATACGTAATGCTGAGCAGACGATTAACTCAGCTGCAATGATGTTTGAACAGCTGAACAATGATTTTGAATACAAGGGTGTAATTGTCAATGACAAGAAAAAACAGCTGGCGGAGCTAAGCTCGAAATTGGAGCAGAAGAAGGGCGACGCTACGATGTTTGAAAACGAGAAGGTCATCAGCAACCTGCTTCAAACAGCAGAAGAGCAGAGAAAGCATAAGCTTGAGCACAGACAGAATCTTGAAAAGGCATTGGAAAACGGCAAGCAACTGACTGCAAGCCTTTCGGTTCTTGAAGATGCATTGAAAAAGTCTGAAAATGTCCTGAGCGAAAAGAAGAAGGCTGCAAGCGCTGCATTGGATGCAAAGAACGCTCTAGAGCCGGAGAAAGTTGAGAAACAGAGACAGAATATCGACAAACTTTTCAGGCGTATCAACGAAGCAGTAGGCGAATATGCATCGATTAATGCAGACAAGGAAAGAATCTGTGAAGAGGAGAAGGAACAAAAGAAGCTTCAGGAAGAGATAATTCAGGATAGGAAAGGCCTGGCCCTGCTTAGCGAAAAGAAAAACGACGCGGAGACTGAGTACAACGAATGTGAAAAAATCTACGAGCTTCATTCCCGTGCTCTCGATCAAGCTGCAATAAGCCTCAGGAACTGGATGCGTGAACACGAAGTCACGGAATGTCCCGTTTGCCATTCAAGGCTTGAATCCATTATGTCCGAAGAAGACGTAAATGATATTCTCAAGCCATATAGACAAGAACTCGAAGAAAAGGAAAAGCGGAAGCAGCAGGCTTGTAATGCATTGACGGCTGCTGCAACGGCCTTAGGCATCAAGGAGAACAGCTGGAATAAGTCCGAGACCAGGATAGCCAAAGAAAAAAGCAGCATCAATAAAAAGATTGAAGACTATGCACTCAAATATTCAATACTGGGTGTAAGCGGCAGGGAGGATAATACAGTCGCGATACTTCAAGGTAAAAAGTCGGAGCTTGAAACAAAGAAGATAAAGAATGATGAGCTCATTGGACTAATCGCCGGGAAGCAGAAGGCTGTGGATGCAGCAAACAAGCAAGTGAGTGATTATCAAGATGATATATACACTCCTTTATTAACGGATTATACTGATAATGAAAAGAAGCTTATAAAGGCAAAGGCAGATGCGGAAAACGCAAGCAAATTGCTGAAGGCTGCGGAAAACACTGAATCCGAATCAATAGTCAAGGCCGGCAAACTCATATCTTTCCCCGAATGGAAAGATGCTTGGGAGCGCGATGCAGTCGATTTCTTATCCAAGCTATCAAGCGAAGCGCAAACATACAGGGAGGAAAGGGATAGCTTCGATGCGCTCACAAATGAAGTCTCCGTCCTCGAGACCCTCATCAATGAAATCGGAGACTTGCGTAGAAATATACTTGCGGCCAATCCTGAATTCGCGACTGAAACCATTGCACCACAGGCTTTTATGGGCAATGCTGTCTATGAATGGGGTGCTATCGGGAACATTGCCGTCAGCGCCCGGGAGAACATCAGGAAGGGCAATGAGGCCATTGCCCTGAATATGGCGCTCTTGAAGCAAGCATTCGAAGCTGATTCGAAGCTTCCCAAGACAAAAGAGGAACTGCTTGAGAGAAAAGAGGTTGTCAATGCGGATATGCTCAGCATTTCCGACCGTCGTGGAGAACTCAGGAGAATCCTGCATGAAGAAGACGAGAAGCTCGAGAAGACAAAAGAGAAGGAGCTTCTTCTGGAAGATGCGAAACGTATTGAAACGCGATGGAAGACACTCGACGGTATCTTTGGAGGTGCGGACGGCTTTCTTTTCAAGAAGATAGCCCAAAGCTATATAATGCAGGATATCCTGAATCACGCCAACTCGTATCTCCGCAGGATTGCTCCACGCTATGAACTTACTGCGAAGCCAGGCTCGCTGATTATTTTGGTTAAGGACAATGAAGACGGAATATGCCGTTCCGGCAATACGCTTTCGGGAGGTGAAAGCTTCGTGATTTCACTGTCCCTCGCCCTCGGTCTGTCCAGTCTCAGCGAGAGCAATGTCTGTGTCGATACCATATTCATTGACGAGGGTTTCGGAACTCTCAGTCAGGATTGGCTCAATGCCGTAATGGCCACGCTTGAGAAGCTGAATTCGGTCAGTGGCAAGCACGTGGGCATCATCTCGCATATCGAGGACCTTCAAAACAGAATCCCGGCGGTAATTGAGGTAAAGAAGGTAAATGCCACCTCGAGCATTGCGGTATGCCGGACTAGAAGCGGAAGGCAAGACCTCCCGAAATAGTGACAAAGGACCTCAGGAAGTGGGTATTCCTGCTCAGCGGGATTGAGTCAGTGCTGCCAAAGCCGGATTCAACGTGAATCCTGTAATTCCCGGTAATGCTGTAATGGTATGCCGGAGTGAAATACAATTCTACCCTACCTATTGAATAATTCAATGTGATACCGAGGTCGGCCGTCAAGGATACTGGCGACACCAGCTCGGTCCAATGCCTCTTCCAGCTGACATCAGATCCATTTGCCCATATCCCAATACCCGGTACAGAACTCTTTCCGGCTATATATCCCGGTGTCAGACCTGCGCAGAATTCCACGTCACTGAAGAGATTTATCAGGAATGACCAGAGGATGTCGTTAAAAGAATTGTCATAATATCTGCTGTTCCAGGACATCGTGCCTTCCACGCCCTGAATACCGGAGTAGAGCCTGTCCTTTGACTGTCTTGACTTGGTCCTGTATGTGGCTGCAAGAGGGACTCCAAAGGCATTGTCGACATCGGCAACAGACGGTGAGTATTGGAATCCGCTTTTGAGCCCGAAACCGTTTCGATATGTATGGCTGTAATTCAGGTTCAATACTATATCACCATCAGCAGAATTGGAAATCGGGATGTTTTGCCCAACTGTCAAGCTGATACGGTCGTTCTTTGGCAATGTTGTCGTCTGGGCATCCATTCCCGCAACTGAACACAGAAGTGCGACTGCAATCAGGATAGTTTTTTTCATTTTCATTTTCATTTTCATTTTCATTTGAATTATGATCTCGCTAGGCAGATAGCCGCATTCCTTCAATATTTCAGTCTGCTGGCGGCAAATATCCATTCCAAGAACCCTAGCGCTGCCTCCGTTAGGCTTGATGAGACCGAGTATCGTTCTGATGAAGGTGGATTTGCCGGCTCCGTTCGGCCCCATAAATCCGAAGCAATCCCCATCTTCGACCAGAAGGTCCATTTCGATTATTCCACGAGCCTTTCCATAGCTCTTGGTCAGTTTGTTGCTTTCAATAATTGCCACATGAAGCTATATTGTTTCAAGAAGTTAATTTATATGCAGTAAATATATATAAAAAGATAGAAATAATGAAATCAAGAAAACACTTACATTTTTAAATTAATCATAAGAAAAACGTGACATTTTGAAAATAATAACTTATCTTTACTTGTTCGAATAAAACTAACTCACTGTATCAATGAAACTAGCTGATTACTTGAAGCCTATGGCGACCTGGAAGTTCTGGAAAGAAATGCTGATAATCACCATTGCTATGTCCATTGCTGCTGCCGCCGTCTATTATTTTCTTATGCCAAGCAAGCTGATTGTAGGAAGTATTACCGGTCTCTCCATCGTTATCAGCGGTATTTTTGAGAAGTTTTTCGGAATAGTCGTCAAGGTATCGGTCGTGGTATTCATCATCAATGCCCTGCTTCTTATCATCGCTTATTTCCTGATTGGAAAGGAATTCGGCCTCAAGACGGCTTATGCGGCGCTGGTGCTTGCTCCGCTTATCGAAATGTGGGAGAAGATCTGTCCGTCAGAGAAGCTCCTCGCTCCGGACACCACGTCAATGATGGGCGACCTCTGGTTCGACCTATTGTGTTTCATATTGATACTCAGTGCATCGCAGGCCATATTGTTCCGCATCAACGCTTCGACCGGAGGGCTTGACATCATTGCCAAGATTGTCAACAAGTATCTGCATTACGATATGGGAATGTCGGTGACCATTGCAGGAGTGCTTATCTGCTGTACCGCATTTGCCATCAATCCGTTCAGACTCGTTGTCATAGGTCTCATTGGCACCTGGCTCAACGGCATTATCGTCGATTACTTTATGGTCAGCCTCGCGAGGAAAAAGAGAGTCTGCATCATCTCGAAGGATTATGAACGCATCCGTGACTACATCATCAACGACATAGTCCGCGGCTGCAGTCTCTATGAGGTCACGGGAGGCTACTCGGGCGAGAAAACAATGGAAATCCAGAGTCTCCTCACCCAGGACGAGTTCGTCAACCTTATGGGTTGGATACGCGAAAATGATATCCATTGCTTTATGACCGCCGGCAATGTCAACGAAGTATACGGCTTCTGGAGCGAGAACAAGAAAAGGCATCTTTCCGCCAAGAACAAGAACAAAAAGCTCAGTGAATAAGAGGCAATGATTGCTCTCAACACTGTCTGTTTCTTGGAAACGCACCGGACTGTTAATATATGGTCCGGTGCAATTTACGGTATTCATCAAACAGTTCGAGGCAGGCATTGCGCTCAAATTCGCTCATAAAATCCCCAAGTTTATCGCGTCCGCCAAAAATTTGGTCAAACTTGTCATCCCTGAAACCTATAAGCCCATTGTCCTCAATCGTACAACCATAGTAAACCTTATCGATATTGGCCCACATACAGGCACAGAGGCACATATGGCAAGGCTCTCCAGTAGTATAGAGAGTGCAGCCGGACAAGTCGTAGCTTCCCAGTTTACGACCGGCCTCTCGTATGGCGCAAATCTCTCCATGAGCTGTAGGATCATTGTTCAGAAGAACAAGATTATGGCCCGTGGCAATCACCGCGCCATCCTTGACAATAACGGTACCGAAGGGTCCTCCGTGATTCGCCCTAATGCCTTCCCTGGCCTCTTCAATGGCCATTTTCATATACTTTACTTGAGCGTCCATTCAATATATTACATTTAATTAAACTAAATCTTTGATGTATCCATAGCATAAACGGAAGAGCGGAGCAAGCGTGCAAGATTGTCCGTACCTGATGATGCCGCCTTCTGTTGTTCCTCCACTGTGATGAGCGGACCGATTCCAACGTGCATAATCTTGCCGGCCTTGGTATAGACCTCCGGGATAAGGCGAAGCAGTCTCACCCTCCAGTCAATGAGGCCAAGGAGATAGTAGAAAAGGGTATTGCCGTCAAAGAAACGGATTGGAAGGACGGGGACTTTCACCTTCTCTATCAGTCGTATCATAGGTTCCTGCCACTGTCTGTCCCTTATGCTTCTGTCCTTCAGGCTCAAATCGGAAACCGCGCCCGATGGAAAGAGCCCCAAGGGCCCTCCATCCCGTAAATGCCTCAATGCCAATCTGATGCCCTGTATGCTTTCAGCAGTTGGTGCACTCTTCTTATCACCGGTAGGAGTCACGGTGATGAAATTGTCATCAAGAGTATGCACACGGCCGAGTATCTTGTTGACCAGCACTTTATAATCAGAGCGCAATGGTGCAATAAGGTCTATTAGTGTCATTCCATCGACGTGGCCGCAGGGATGGTTGCTGACTGTAATGAATGGACCTTCCGGCAAAATTGCTGATAAAGCACTCTGAACCTGTTCACCTGCAGGTAGATACTCCGAAGACCTTCCCTCCTTGTCGAAGATACTGACTGCATATTTGTAATCGATTTCATCAAAGAAAGCCTTTGTAAAAGCGGCTCCCTTACTGTCAATATGCTTGTCGTAGAGCTGGGATGTCTTCTCTATATCAAGCCATTTCAGTATGGTGCGCGCAAAGGCATTGCCCATTTTGCCCCTGAAAACTGGAGCAAGGCTTTCAAGTTCATTCAGACTGATCAGAGGCATAGCATTCGGTTTTTCGCTTTTTAAAAATTACCCATTCACTCAGGCAGAAGTTCAATATTCCGGAAATGCAGAGGGCTGCAAGATTGCAAAAGACGACATTCCACCCGGTCAATCTTTCTATAATAAGCAGTATCACCATCTTTGTCAAGAAAACTGCGCTACAGGATGCATTATAAATCAAATACTTACGCAAATGTCCGGCACGAGAGCGGCCTTTCACCCTGTCTTTCCAGATGAATAATACCGAATTGATGTAATTCGCCGTAAGCGCGCATTCAAAAGAAATCAGAGGAGAAATAATATAATCTCCGAGATATTTCTCAAATACAAAGCTTGAAAACGCCCAAAGCACGACCGTATCCACGATCGTGCCGAAAGCATTTATCAATAAGAACTTTGAAAAATTCTGTGCTAATTTGATTTTCCTTCCCACTTCTTCAGAGGATCAATCTTGGCATATCCCTTGGCATCATTCACAAAATTATGTATATGGATGACCAACAGTATCAAGAGCAAGGCACAACCTATGAAGTCGAATGCACCGAAGCATACACTGGTCCCGAGAACTGAGAATTCTGTACTGAACTCTCTGAGAGGGGCGATGAAAATGAACAGTGTATTCACTATCATAATGATCAGTCGGAACTCAGTAGGCCCCATACCGGCATAGGTTAATTTGAATTCACCCTTCAGATGAGAATTGATGTAAACCGAAATAGACAACAGCAGATATACCACGAGAACGCCCATTGCTATATAGAGATTGAGCAATTTTGAAAGACCTGCGCCAATGCACATAAGGGCAATGGTAATACCGTCAATATTGTGGTCGAGGTAGAAGCCGTAAATCGGCCTCTGTGTGCCTCTGACTCGTGCCAGGGTGCCATCAAGCGAGTCTCCGTACCAATTGACAAAGAAGCCGAAGGTCGAGAGCCAGAGCCAGTTGACGTTATAGTTGGACAAGGCATAACCGACTGCGACTATAATCGCGCCAAGTACTCCAATAAAAGTCAATATATCCGAGGTCATCCATTTAGGTTGACGTTCTGCCAACCATACAAGCACCTTCTTTTCAGCTGCATTCAGTATGGAGGTTTGTATTCGTTTTGCTTGTTCTTTCATAATGAAACAAATTTTGGTTCATATGGTCAATTATCAAATAGCTCAGAATATCAATATATATGCCCTACATTAAATAAATTCGACCATTTTACATATAAATCAATCATATTGAAAATCAATTGACCTTATATTCAGAATACCAACAAATAATGAATACAAAAAATGACCTGCTTTCATATCTTTGCTGCGAATAATTGACATTGTGTCACAAATACGATTGTTTTATGGAACAGTTCATTCATCTGATTTCCGAGATGGCACCATATCTCCTGCTTGGTTTCTTCCTGGCAGGTCTGATGCATGCCTTCATACCATCAAACTTCTATGGCAAGTATCTGTCTGCAAATAATTTCCGCTCAGTGGTAAATGCAGCAATCTTTGGGATTCCCTTGCCTCTGTGCTCCTGCGGAGTCATCCCTACTGCAATGTCATTGCGCAAGGAAGGCGCATCCAAGGGAGCTGTGGTTTCCTTTCTAATTGCCACTCCTCAAACTGGCATTGACTCGATTATTGCCACATATGGTCTGATGGGATTGCCTTTCGCGATTATCAGACCGATTGCGGCTTTGGTTACCGCCATTTTCGGTGGGGCTGCGGTACGGGACAGAAAAGCAGATTCAGTAGTCCAGGATACGGAAAAGGAAGCTTTGGACAAGGCCTCTCACAAGCACCATCACGAGACGGAGAGAGGAAAATCCTTTGGTCAAAGACTGCTCTCCGCGCTTGAATATGCCTTCATCACAATGATGGAAGATATAGGCAAGTGGCTGATTATAGGTTTGTTGGTAGCGGCTCTCATCACCATTTTCGTCCCAACCGAATGGTTTGCTATCTTCAAGGGCAATACCTTCGCTTCAATGTTTCTGGTCCTCTGCATTGCTATTCCTATGTATATCTGTGCGACCGGCAGCATCCCTATTGCCGTTGCACTGATGATGAAGGGACTTACTCCTGGTGCAGCTTTGGTGCTTTTGATGGCAGGTCCTGCTTGCAACATTGCCTCAATGCTGGTAGTTCAGAAGTCTCTCGGGACACGAACCTTGGTTTCTTATCTGCTTTCTATTATCATAGGCGCGATTCTGTTCGGCTGCGCAGTGGACTATTTGCAGTTTCACGGGATGGTGGATTTCCTTGGCCAGCTCAGTATGAGTGATGTTTGCTGTGTCGAGAATGTCGGATGGTTCGATTATCTCTGCACTGCTATTTTGGCATTGCTGCTGATCAATGCGCTGCTGCTGAACAGATTGCGCGGAAAGAAAGAGCACTGCTGCTGCGAGGCAGAGCATCAGGAGAAGAAGTGCTGCGAAGGAGAAAGCTGCTGCTGCAATGATAGCGCCCGCTCACTCAGCCGCTACAGAATCGACGGAATGAGCTGCAATCATTGCCGCACGGCAGTAGAAAAGGCAATCAGCGAGCTGCAGGGAGTTGAAAGCGTCAGCGTCGATCTTCAGACTGGCATAGCAGAAGTTAAGGGAGGTATTGAGGCTGGGAGTGTCATCCGTGCTGTGGAGTCCCTTGGCTATGATTGCAAAAGCCTGGAATAGTTTTTCGTGACGAAGTTTGGAGAATAGAACAAGTTTGCCTATTTTTAGAAACGTTTTACTTAATCAAGAAACACTAAACAGTTATGAAGTCTTTACTTAAAGGAAAGGTTGCCGTAGTTACAGGCGGCACAAGGGGCATAGGTTATGCCATCGTCAAGAAGTATCTTGAAGCAGGTGCTATCACCATACTTTGTGGATCACGCGAAGAGACAGCAAAGAAAGCCTTGGACAAAATCAAGTCTGAAATGCCTGATGCTCAGGTAGATGCCATCTGGCCAAAACTTTCTGACCGTGCAGAGATGACAGCAGCCCTGAATGCTATCAAGGAGAAATACGGACGCCTTGACATCCTTGCCAACAATGCCGGCATTTCCCAGAACAACTCACTGTTCGACTATAAAGACGAAGATTTCGACAAGATTCTCGATATCAATATCAAGGCTCTTTATTCCTGCACACGTGCAGCAGCCGAGATAATGAAAGACAACGGCGGCGGAGTCATCATCAACACCAGTTCGATTGTAAGTTATAACGGACAGGGCGCAGGATGCGGCTATCCTACTTCAAAATTCGCAGTCAACGGTCTTACCAAATCTCTTTCACGTGAGCTTGGAAAATACGGAATACGCGTGAATGCAGTGGCTCCGGGAGTTACCAGAACAGATATGCTCACCGTGCTTCCTGACGAGATGATACAACCTATCATCCGCAACATCCCTCTCGGAAGACTGGGTGAGCCGGAAGATGTAGCCAACGCCTTCGTTTTCCTGGCCAGCGATATGGCATCATACATTTCTGGCGCCATACTGCCGGTAGCAGGTGCTGTGGTCATCTAAGAGACTTATTCTTTGGGCTTTTGCGGGCTTTTCTCCCTTTTTTTGATTTCGAAATAGCCCAACACGCCTATTGCCACTGAGCCTACAAAGTCCAGGATGAGATCCACCATAGTATCCTCCAGGGCTGCGTGACCGACAAGAGGAACGCTGGCATCAAAGGTTCCCGGCGTACTCAGATACTGCTGGGTGTTGAGTTTGAGTATGCCATCCACGCAATACTCCAGGATTTCCCAGCAAGCACCAAGGGCAAGGGCAAAACATACAACCCAGATTGCAACAAAGAGGGCAGGAAAGCGAATTTTTCCGCCCTCTGTTTTATTGAACAGGTTGATGAGCGAGAAACCAAGGATACCGAGAAGTACGCCTGAGAATGCGTGCAGCATAGAATCCCACCAAGCGAACTTACCATAGAAGTCGATAACATCCCCAAGGATAAGGGAGCTGAATCCAAAAGCGACGAAGGTCACCTCCATACTGTGAGGAACCTTGATGTTCGCCATTCTCTTCAGCAGGTTTGGGATGAAGATGATAAACATCATCAGCGCCGTCTCAAACATTTGGAAGGCTACACGGCTGACAGAAGAGTGATCCTCCAAAAAGAAGAGGGAAACAAAGTTTCCGAGCAGAATTATGGCACAGAGGATCAGGATTACTGTGGAAAACTTATTCAGCTTGCATTTTTTCATTGACCATTTCTTTCATCAGTTCAACTATTCTCTTGCAGGTATCCGGACATCTGTTCAGTTTCTGAGCATCCAGCATACGCTGCCTGTATTCCTTATCATCGCATAGACGCACGGCCACTTTAGCCTGATGTACCGGGTCCAAAGATCTGTAAGACATTCCGTGATAGTGGAAGAAGATGGCATTCTGGTCCTCAACTCCCTTGATTGGTTCGGAGTGAATGAGAGGAATGTTCTTGACTATCGCTTCAGTACTTGTAATTCCGCCCGGTTTTGAGAAGAGTACATCGCTAGCATCCATAAGCAGGGACACTTTGTCAGTATATCCAAGACTCTTAACGCAATAGTCATTGCCGAATTCGGAATCAAGCTGCTGTTTCTGCTCTTCATTGCGTCCACAAACGCAAATTATCCTGTCCTTTGGAGCACAATCCTTAAGCAATTCCTCTATGAGAGTATGCATATTGCCGTGTCCCATTGAGCCGCCCATAATCAGGAACCATCGGCTGCCCTCATCGCAGGAATTCCACCCGCTTAGTTCCTCAATCTGCCTGCGGGCCTCTTCACGCGGAATCCTGTTGGCAAAAAGATCCTCTCTGACAGGAATGCCTAAAGGGTACAGTTTATTCCTGTCCAAACCTTTCTCAACATACTCCTCAATCAAGTGCTCGTGAGGAATGACATACTTGTCGAGATTGGTCTCAGGAAGGAAAGGTATGCAGGTGTAATCAGTCATCACAAACAGAGTAGGTACAGCCAATACTCCCTTGGATTTCAGATGAGTAAGAGCTTCTGCCGGAAACAGATGCGTACATACGACAATATCAAAGCCATTGTCCTCAATCAACTTGAGCAATGGCTTTGTGTACACACGATTGGCCAAATTAACCGGGGAACTGGTCAGATTGATGTCGCTGATTTTTTCTCCAAGCTTGTATGCTTTTCCGAATAGAGAGCTCTTTGTGGAATACACATATATGGCGGATACATTTTTGGATGTGGTCTCACTGACCAGTGACAAAGTGTCACGCATCTCACATTCGTATCCCTGAACCTGAAGTTCATTCAAAATGGCTTTAGCGCTCGAATTATGGCCTTCTCCTGTATTGCAGGACAAAATCAATGCTTTCATAAGCTATTCTCTCGTCAAAATAATAAAAAAACACCAAGTATTTTATATAAATACAGAAAGAAAACTGCAAAGAGTGTTCCGAAAGAATAAGAAGGCAGATCAGCGGCTTCAGGAAATACCGTTTTGCAAAGCTTCTTTGATAGCGGAGGAATTGCTTCTGGAAACAGGGATTCTCTTTTCAGACCCAAAAATCCGCAACTGTGTGCCGTTCGGAAGCTTCTCCATAGTCAGGACAAAATTAAGATTGACAATGAAAGCGCGATGGCACTGAACAAGGGAATTGCTCTCACCTATTGAGTCCTTCACACTTTTAAGGGTGATTCTCAGTGTCTTATGGAGCATCTTGTCATCTTCCATATAGCAGATGTCAGCATAATTGGCAATGGACTCCACATAAACGATTGAAGAGCCTGGAACTTCAAAGGCGGGTCCGCTGTTCTGTCCTTTAAGAACACAAAGGGTGGAGCCGGCAGAGGAAGAGACAAGACCGGAATCTCTTGCCTTGCCCGCAGCAGAATCGGAGCTGTTATTCTCTGCCAATTGCGCCAATTCATCCTGGCGCTGCTCCAGAAGGGCATTGATGGCGCGCATTTCGTCAAGCTCGCGACTGAGTTTATTGTTCTTAAACCTGAGGCAAGCCCAGAAGAAGAGAAAGAGCGCAAGCAGTGCAACGAACATCAACATACGCAGATATGCCTGGAGGGTCAAAGTGAAATCATTGAAAACAGAGTCAAGATAGACATTCAGAAGGGAGAGCAGGGGGATGGTGAACAAAAAATTCAGGGTAATGAGAACGAAGTGCTTTTTCTCTCCTACTATGTTCTTTAAGAATTTGGAGGCTGTGAAATCAGCAATCCAGAATGAAACAAAGCCTGAAAGGTAACAGGCTACTCCAAGAAGGAAGATATATATTAGGCGTTGTTCTTCCATACGGTCCAAGCCGAAAGGCTGGATCAAGGCCAGAACGAGGATTGCGCCTATTGTGCTTTCAATAGGCGACTTGAGTGCCATCTTCAGTTTTGCTGTCATTCTTCGGTATTGTTTTACCCTTCCAAAGATAGTGTTTTAAATTGAAAGCGGATGTTTCCGCTATAATTTCAAGCCTGCAGAATATCCCTGATATCCCAAATCAATGCAGTCAGAAGGCGTTTTTCTGTCAAAAGTCCCAATTCAGACACCGTTTATCCCCGGGTATTTGAACTGTATTCCTGACGTCATTACTTTGCATCCGGCGACAGAAATCAACAAAAGCAAAATATGAAAAGAATCATTACCCTCATCAGTTTTATCGCGCTCTCAGCAGCACAAATGCAAAGCGAAGCACAGACATTGAAAGGACAAGTCAGCGAAATGGGAGGTTCATCCATTCCTTACGCGGCTGTAGTATTGAGAAGCAGCACGAACCAGAAGGTCATCGAAGGCTGTTTGAGCGGAGAAGACGGGCATTTCAAGCTCAATCTCTCTGAAAAGTTCAACACTCCCGGGTCAAAGTCTGCATATGGAAACAAGTTTATTCTTGAGGTTTCATCAATAGGATATAAAAGTGCATACAAGGAGCTTGACTCCAGTGATTTCGACGCAGTCTTCAACTTTATTCTCGAGGATGACAGTGAAATGCTGGAAGCGGCGGTATTCAGTGCAGAACTGCCAAAAACCAGAATAGAGGATGATGCTATCGTAACCAGGGTCAAGAGTTCGGTACTTGAACACAGTGGCAATGCCTATGATGTGCTGGCCAAGGTTCCTGGTATGATGAGGCAAGGTGATGATATCCAGGTTATCGGGAAGGGACACCCTGTTTATTATATCAATAACAGGAAAGTTGTGGATGAATCCGAACTTGGAAGATTGCAGAGCGAGTACATTAAGGAGATCGAAGTTATCAGCAATCCTGGATCAGCCTATGCAGCGGACGTCTCCGCAGTCGTAAGAATCAGGACAATACAGAGAATAGACGAAGGCCTGAGCGCTTTAGTCAATTTCAACGATTATCAGACACTCAGGAACGGCAATAATCTTCTGTCATCAGGCATCGCGCTTGACTGGAGGGTCAAGAAAGCGGAGATAATGTTCGGGCTCGACCTGAATCGCGACTATTTAAAGAATTATTCATTTGAACTCGAGCAGATTACCCGCACGGAACATATATTCAAGCAGGAGGGACCAATTTCATACAATGGTCTTGATTTCAAGGGCAATTTCGACCTGGCTTTCAACTATGACTTCAATGAAAACAACAGCATCGGAGCCAGGCTACAGAAAACCGGTACCTTTGACAGCTATTCACACGCTCTGGTGGATAATAGAGTAAGTATTGACGGGAAAGAATATGATAGGCTGCTTTCAGAGAGAGATGACAGTTACGACCACCACGGTCCTACTCTGTTCAATGTATTCTACAGCGGCAAGTCAGGGAAAATGAACATTGACCTCAATATCAATTCTTACTCGTCATCAAGTACAGTCGAGAGTAAAATAAACGAGAACTCAGAATATGCCCGTTCTCTCTCGCTTTACCGTTCGCTGAACAAGAGCGTGAGCAGGATGCAGGATTACAGGCTCGTCCTGGCACATCCGCTCGGACAGGGCAAACTCACTGCAGGAAGCGAAGGTAGCCGTATTCGTCGCGATAATGATTATTCCATTGACAATGAGCACATTAAGAACAGCACATCCATAGCTTTGGAGAAGAATCTTTCAGTATTTGCGGAGTACTCTCTTTTCATCGAGAGGGCTGGTATGCTTACTGCGGGTTTGAGATTTGAACACACCGCCTTCGACTATGATATGAAGGAGGAAAGGCAGAGCCGGAGCTATCCTTCCCTCTTCCCATCCATCTCCTTTGCAACAGAAATCGCTGGTATCCAGGCCCTTATAAGCTACAGCGCAAAGACAAGGCGCCCAACTTTCAACGACCTGAGGTCAGGAATAGAATACTCCAGCCGTTTCACACTGAATTCAGGTAATCCTCAGCTAAAGAATGAGACCATACATTCGGCAGGCATTGCATTGAACAAGGGAATATTCTCTTTGTCAGGCTCTTATGAAAGAATCGAAAACGCAATATTCGATTGGACCTATCCATACGATGACAGCGGTACTGTCCTGATCAGTATGACCAATTTCCCGAAGCCCCTCAGAAGATTCAATCTCTTCCTAGTAGCATCTCCAAGCAAGGGAGCATTCACATCAAGTACGGTCGCAGGAATCAAGGCCCAGAGAATAAGCCTCAATCTGCCTGACCCTTCAATGCCAGAAGGGAGCAGGGTGGTAAGTTACAATAGGCCTATGTTCATCTTCAACAGCAACAACTATTTGAGATTGGGAGCTTACTGGCAGCTTGAACTGAGCTCCGAGTTCTATTCAAAAGCCGATTTCGGCAATGCAAGTCTTCAGGAGAACTACTGGAATCTTTCTTTTGCAGTGCAGAAATCCTTCCTCAGGGACAAGAATCTCATCCTCCGCCTGAGCATAGGTGATATTTTCCAGACCGCAATGCACGATGTGCTGATGGACCTGGGCAATTACACCCTCCGTCAAAACGATATCAACGGCGAGTCGCGCTCACAGTTTGAGATGCATCGCGCAGGAATAAGCCTCAAATACAACATAAACTCGAGAAAGGGTACATACCGCGGAAAAGGCAGCTCTAAAGACAATATTGACCGTCTGTAGCACTCAAAAATCAGAAAAGACTGAATCCGAGCAACAAGGTCCATACCACAAAACGACCGGCCTTTCCAATGAGCATCATCACACAGGAACGAAGTGGAGGAGCCTTATAAAAGC
The DNA here is from genome assembly GCA_029098505.1 of Bacteroidales bacterium. Taxonomy (GTDB): domain Bacteria; phylum Bacteroidota; class Bacteroidia; order Bacteroidales; family UBA932; genus Cryptobacteroides. The sequence goes on along the minus strand of JAQXOE010000044.1, from coordinate 116,630 downwards.
CGAGAGCAATGGCAATGACATCACCGATAATAGGAACCCAGCAGAGCAAAGCCAGCCAGGAACCGTATTTGGCAATCATTGCCTTTTGCTTTTCAAGGGTTTCGTGCTTGACCTTGAAGTATTTCTCAATCCACTCGAGACGTCCTGCCCAGCCCATTCCAAAACTGATTACACTCCCCAGCCAGTTGCCGGCTGTGGCAACCAGGAAACAGAGAGGAGCCTGTTTGGTAAGTTCCAAAAAGGCAATATATAGTGCGTCGGAACTGAAAGGCACTATGGTAGCGGCCAATAGATTGCCAAGGAAGAGACCCCACCAGCCAAGATTCTCGAGTGTACTCATTGCTGTTTCTGATTCAGTTTGATTTCAATAGTAAGACCGCCACCATCAGTAATTGAAGCGCTGGCTCCCCCACCGTACTGAATGGCGATGTTCTTTACTATGCTCAAACCAAGTCCCGTGCCACCGAGACGGCGCGAACGGCCTTTGTCCAATCTGTAGAAACGTTCGAAGATGTGAGAAAGCTGGTCTTCGGGCACTCCTGGCCCATTGTCCGAGAAGATAAGCAGTATCTGGGAGCCCTTGCAAAGCGCTTTTACGTCGAATTTGTTGGCACCGGTCGCGTACGCAAGGGCATTGTCATAAACATTGCGCACAAGAGAATATAAAAGGGACGGGTCTCCGACAATGAAGATGCTATCAGGCATTTCGAGCTTCAACTCCATTCCTTTCAACTCAAATTCTGCTTGGGTTTCTTCCGAGATTCTGCGGATCAGAGCGCAAAGGTCAACTGGGACGGAAACAGTGGACGCAGCAGAATTGTCAAGTCTGGAGAGTGTGCTCATATCGGAAAGAAGACTGCTCATTCTTTTCGATTGGGTATAGCATTTCTCAATGAAGTTTATCCGCATTTTTTCGGGCATTTCCGGATTGGAGACAAGAGTCTCCAGATAGCCTTCAATCGAAGCGGCAGGAGTCTTCAGTTCATGCGCAGCATTTTCTGTCAATTGACGCTTGATGCGGAGCTTTTCTTCTTCACTGCGGCGAAGACGCCATCTGAGATACATCACTGCTCCTATCAGTATGAGTATGCCGCCGGTATAATAGAAGAAAGTGAAATCCTTCCTCAAACTGTCAGTCAAAGGAGCGGAATAGGGCACGGATGAACGTACCACAAGTCCTCTTTCCGGAAAATAAGTCGCTGAGTAGAAATATTTTTCACCATTCATCCCAGACACTCTCTTGATATCGTATCCGGAGCCGTTGGCAATGGCTTCGCGCACCTCCTTCCTTTGTAGGTGGTTGTCCATCGTGCTTACGTCTGAGTTCTCACTGTCGGAAATGACCTTACCGTCAGTATCTATGACTGTTACTCTGATGGAGGAATCAGACGGATTGAAATTGTTGAGCTGCAGTTTTGCGTTGAGAATGTCACAGCGGAAAGCCCTCTCCCGCCGGTATTCATAGATGCCGAAGCATATCGTAAACACGGACATCAGAGTGATGACCGCAATAAAGAAATGGTCCTTATGTGTCGAAGAAATAGCCATAACCGAATCTCGTCCTTATCCTTGATCCATAAGGGCCTATCTTTTTCCTTATGCGCGTAATATTCACATCAACAGTCCTGTCGAGTACCAGGGTATTGTCCGGCCAGATGCGACGAAGTATGTCTTCCCTTGAAAAGACTTGCCCGGGTTTTGATATCAGCAGGGCAAGTATTTCAAATTCCAGTTTCGAGAACTGAACGTCGATGCCATCCACTGTACAGCTTTTCTTCTCCATATTCAGCTCCAGGCCTTCGAAGCGCAGGGTCTGGTCAGTCCTTTCGTTATGGCAACGGCTCAAAACCGCTTTGACTCTGGCTTTTACCTCGCTGATTCTGAACGGTTTGCATATATAGTCATCGGAGCCAAGAGAGAAACCCTTGAGAATATCGTGCTCCATAGTCTTGGCTGTACAGAAGATAATGGGAATATCTTTCGTCCTCTCATTCATCTTCAGTTCGGATGCCCATTCAAAACCTGACTTCGGACTCATCATCACATCCAGAAGTATCAGGTCAACATTGTTCCCGTCTACAGCCTTCTGGGCCTCCAAGGCGCTTTCTGCACAAATGACTTGATAACCATCGCTTTCAAGGTTGTAAGCGAGTATCTCCCTTAAGTCGGGTTCATCATCTACAATAAGTATATGTGCCTTCATAAATCAAAATTACGTTTGCAAACATAGGCAAGTTTTTCCGAATAAGGAACTCCGGACAGCTGCTTTAATAAAATTGTAACATTTCCGAAACAAGTATGTAATAGGGCTTGAGTTTATTTGCAGCGTGAAAGGAAATATACTTCATATGAAAGGAAAGAACATAGAGAAGAGCAAGGGTGAGAGGATAGTCACAATTTACAATTGGACCAGATTAATCCTCCTTATCATCTTTGTTCTGCTGCTCTATCTTGGAGTGACATATAATTCATAATCAAGCATAATGGCACAAGGTATTTTTATCGGAATCATAGTATTTCTCTGCGTCCTTGCTATTTTCGACCTTGTAGTCGGAGTGAGCAATGATGCAGTCAATTTTATCAATTCGGCAGTAGGTGCAAAAGCTGCACCTTTCCGGACTATAATAATAGTGGCGGCAATAGGCGTATTCGCCGGAGCGGCACTTTCCAACGGAATGATGGATGTTGCCCGTCACGGCATTTTCTCACCGCAATATTTCAGCTTTTATGAGGTAATGTGCATATTCCTCGCCGTAATGGTGACGGATGTAATATTGCTCGATATCTTCAACACCTTGGGAATGCCGACATCGACTACTGTGTCAATGGTATTCGAACTCCTTGGAGGCGCTTTTGCGCTTTCATTGATAAAGATTGCCCGCGGCAGCGTTTACGGTATGGGAGAATTGCTCAATACGGATAAGGCCCTCAGTGTGATTATGGCCATATTTATGTCTGTAGCCGTCGCCTTCATATTCGGAGCTGCTGTAATGTGGATATCCCGTCTGGTTTTCACCTTCATCAAGCCGTCAAACCGTTCGGTCAAGACTGTTGTGTTCGGAGCAATCTGTTCTACGTCGATAATATGGTTCCTTCTGATAAACGGATTGAAGGGTTCATCAATTATGACTCCTGAGCTGAAGGCCTTCATCAATGACAATACAGCTTTCATTCTTGGGCTTTGCTTTATCGCAATGAGTCTTTTGATGTCTTTGCTGGCTCTCTTCAGGGTTAACATCTTGAAAACTGTAGTGCTGATGGGCACTTTCGCATTGGCAATGGCCTTTGCCGGCAATGACCTGGTAAACTTCGTCGGGGTACCGTTGACGGGTCTCGACGCTTTCCTCGATTATTCTGCGAACGGCAATGGGAATCCTGACACCTTCCTGATGACTTCATTGCAGGAGAGTGCGCACACCCCGGTCATCTTCCTGCTTGCCGCAGGTCTGGTGATGGTACTCTCACTCTTCTTTTCGAAGAAAGCCCAGAACGTCGTCAAGACCAGCGTGGACCTTTCGAGACAGGATGAAGGTGATGAAATGTTCGGTTCATCCTCTGTGGCAAGGAAAATTGTCAGGGACAGTTCGAAGATTGCCGGTTTCTTTGAGGCTTGCGTTCCGGATTTCATCATACGTTTCGTGAACAAACGCTTCAATTCTGAGGAAGAGGTACTCGAGGATGGAGCTGCCTTCGATATGGTCCGCGCCTCGGTGAACCTCGTACTCGCTGGATTGCTGGTCGCACTTGGAACAAGGTATAAATTGCCATTGTCAACCACCTACGTCACATTTATGGTGGCAATGGGAGCATCTCTGGCCGACCGTGCCTGGAGCAGGGAAAGCGCCGTTTTCAGGATTACAGGCGTCCTCTCGGTAATCGGAGGCTGGTTCATCACGGCAGGAGCAGCATTTGCCCTCTGTTTCCTGATCACCAATGCAATGTTCTTCGGCCGCTACATCGTAATGGTGCTCTTCATCGTGATTGCCGTCTATACTCTCTACAAGAGTGAAAAGAAATACAAGGACAAGAAGAAAAAGGAAGAGGACGGCCTTTTCAACCGTATGTTGCACTGCAATAATCCCGAGGAACTCTGGAATATGCTTTGCGAGCACATCAGGAAGGGCAATGCAGAACGTCTCATCTTCGTAGGGAACGCTCTTCTCAAGAGCACTGACGGTTTTATGAAAGAGGACTATGGTGCACTGAAGAAGGTCAGCGACAGGATAGAGGAGGAACGCAAGAATCTGAAGCGGCAAAGGAAGAGAGAGGTAGTGTCAATGCGACGCCTCGACAACAGGAAGATAATGCCTCTGAACACCTGGTACTTCCTGGGAATCAATTCCTGCAAGCAGATGCTATACTGCCTGAAACGTATCAATGATCCTATTCTGGAGCACGTTGGAAATCACTTCTCCCCTATTCCTCAGGAATTCCACGGAAGTTTCATCACCAACAGGAACAAGGTAATAGAAATTTACAGTCGCGCTGCTGCAATGCTTGAGGATGGAGATTTTACCGATGTCGAGTTGCTGAGGCACGATTGCAATGTACTTGAGGAGCAGATTTCAAGCGACAGCAGTGCAGCAATGGCCAGTGCACAGAACAGCAACATAAACCTCGACACACTGATGCTGACAGTTCACGTGCTTCAGGAATCTGAGCAACTGGTAGCTTTGTTGAGCCAGATGTTGAGAGGAATGAATCTTTTCGGGGGTATGCACAGGTAAAACGGGCCTCTCAGTTTTGCAGGAATGGGAATTTGCATTATCTTTGGCATCCCATCCACCTAAACTGATAATAGATGCCCAGACAAGCCCAATTCAGCAAAAGCGATATAGTCGCAGCTGCAATTAAAATATTGAGGACCCAAGGTTGGAGAATGATTACTGCCAGGTCCATATCCAAGGAGCTGTCCTGCTCCGTGAGCCCGTTGTTTACAGCCTATAACAGTATGGATGAAATACTCCAGGATGTTTTGGCTGAATGTACCCGGAACCTTAATAAATACTTGAGTGAGGTCAGTGAATACAGATTGTCTTTCAAGGAGATGGGTCTCAGGCTCTACAGATTTTCAATTGAAGAGCCCAAGTTGTTCCGGGCTCTTTTTTTGAGACCGAACGCTGACCTCTCTATCATAGACAAGACTGCTATGGAATGTCTTAAGGAGCTGGAGAATGAATTCGGTTTTGATGACAAAATGGCAGCTGAATTTCTTGAACAGATGCGTCCTGTAATCGTAGGTGTTAGCGGACTTGCCAACAATGATCCTCAGAACTGGAATGAAGACAGGGTTTCTCAGATACTGTCGAAGCAATTCTACGCTTTCCTGCTATTGATTAAATCAGGACAAGAAGTTATAATACGAAAACCCGAAAAGAAATGGAAATCAGAATAACAAAAGGGAATCCTGCAGACAGGGATATTGTTGCCCGTTTTCAAGTTGAGATGGCTGAAGAATCGGAAGGTACATCCTTGAATGGCGAAGTTGTAAGAAAAGGAGTGGAAGCCGTACTTCTGGACCCGGCAAAAGGAACATACTACCTTGCAAGGAACGAGAAGGACGAAATTATGGGCAGTCTGCTTGTGACAAAGGAATGGAGCGACTGGAACAATTGCGACTATTGGTGGATAGAAAGTGTATATGTCAGTCCCCAATATCGTGGGCAGAAAGTATTCTCGACACTTTATTCCGAAGTAAGGCGTCTTGCCCGCGAGGCCGGAGCCAATAGTCTGCGTCTTTATGTAGACAGACACAATCTCAGGGCACAGACCACCTACAAGAAACTCGGAATGGATGAATGCCACTACCTTATGTATGAAGAAAACCTGTAATCCGCCCTATATGATGATAAAGAATCTGATTTTCGATTTCGGAAAAGTACTGGTTGACTATGATTTCAATCGAATACTGGATCCTTTGTTCGACACGGAAGAGGGCAGGGAGGAATTTATGTACCTCATAGCCCGTCCGGATTTTCTGGACAGATGCGACAAGGAGGACATCCCCATCAGGGAGATTATTGCTGAGGTCAGGAGGGACAATCCCCGCTTTGACAGGGAGTTGCAATACTTCATTGACAACTATCCCGATCTGGTAACCGGTGAGATAAAGGGAATGCGCGAACTGCTTCTGGAACTGAAGGCAATGGGATACAGGCTTTATGGCCTTACCAATTGGTGCAGTATAGTATATGAGATTATGCGCAGGCACGACATTCTGCAGTTGCTTGACGGCTGCGTCGTGTCCTCGGACGTACATATCATAAAACCAGACACGGCCATCTATGAGCATCTATGCTCGAAATTCGGGCTCAATGCAGAGGAATGCCTGTTCACTGATGATAAGGCTGTCAATGTCGAAGGCGCTATCGCTGCAGGCTGGAATGCCTTCCAGTTTTTCGATGCGGAGCAATACAGGAATGAATTAAAAAAATACGGCATCAATCTCTGATGCCGTATTTTTTATTGCTAAGTTGTCTGAATCTTACCGCTCTTAAATGAAATATTGTCTCTTTGACGGCGGTTTGTCATCACTCTGGCTGTCTTGCCGACATTTATGAGGTGGTCAGCAATACGCTCCGCATTGGTCGAGAATGAGAGGTACTGGGCGCCGACTGTTGGAGTACATATGCCCTGGGACAGTCTCTCTATATGCATATCTTCCATATTCTTTGTAACGATATCGACCTGTTCCTCAAGCTCGTTGGCAACATCAAGCTCTTCGATGCTGTTCTGGTCATATGCGAGCATAACGTGGGTGTAGAGTTTCTGAATAAGGTCTTCCAGCTCATCTATTTCTGCTAAAGCATACTTAGAGAATGAACTTGATGACTCTTTCAATATCTCTGCATATTCAATAATGTTCTCCGCATAATCACCAATACGTTCCAAATCTCTTACTGTGCGATAAGTTGTAGATAGATAAACGTGGTCGGCCTCGCTCAGCTGCTGTTTTTCAGACAGTTTGACAACGAAGTCTATAATCGCTCCATTGAGGAAATTCAATTCCTTCTCCTTTTGATTGAAGGTTTCGAGTTCGCTGAGATCCAAAGTCTTAATCATATGAACGGCACGTGAGAAGTTCTCATATGCAATCTTGGACATATTGATAATTTCTTCCTTGGTCTGCTTCACAGCCACAGGAGGAGTCCTGAGCATATGCTCGTCGATGAAATAAAGTTTCGGAGCGTTAGGATCCTCATTTTCAATCTTTTCAGGAATAATCTTGCATACAAGGTTTACAAGAAGACCGGTCATAGGGAGGACTATGATAACGGTAATCAAGTTGAAAATGGTATGGAACATAGCCAGCTGGGTCTGAGGCGCATCAGGGAACATCCTGTTGAAGATGTTTCCAAAACTGAAGTCTCCACCTGAGAATATATTCATCAATAATGCTGCGATAAGGAAAATCACAACACCGGAGCAGTTGAAAATCAAGTGTATTATTGAAGTTCTCTTCGCATTCGTTCCGGAAGTGAGACCGGCTATTAGGGCTACAACGCAGGAACCGATATTGGAACCCATAGTAAGGTAGATACCCTGGTCAAGAGTAATGAGGTTGCTTACTACCATCGCGAGGGCTATTGAGGTCATCACTGAAGAGCTTTGGACTATGGCGGTAAGCAAAGTTCCAATAAGGACAAGAAGCAGAGGGTTGCTGATACCGGCAAGGAAAATCTTCACACCTTCAAGTGCAGCGAAATCCGACATTGAGCTGGACATCAGGACGAGACCGACGAAAAGCATACCGAAACCGGTAAGAATGCCGCCTATCTTCTTCCAGAATTCCTTATTGGTAAATAGGGCGAGGAAGGCTCCGAGTCCCGCAAAAGCGGAGAAAATCACTGATGTGGAGATTGAATTGCCCCCGAACATACCGAGAGCGACAATCTGTGCAGTGATGGTCGTACCAATATTGGCACCATAAATCATTGTTGCGGCCTGAGTCAGAGAAATGATTCCGGCGTTTACAAAACCGATTACCATAACCGTGGTCGCTCCTGAACTCTGAATGGCAGCTGTTCCAAGGGTACCGATTCCCACACCCAGCAACTTGCTGCCTGAAGCCTTTGCGAATAGATTTTTCAATTTGTCTGAGCTGAGAGACTCAAGGTTAGAGCTCATCATGCTGCAAGCTACGAGGAAAACTCCTATGCCGGCCAAAAGCGTCAATATGGCCGAAAGAATCGCTACAGTAGTCATATCATTTTATTTGTTGTCAAGTATCAGAAGGAATCTTGCTCCCTCTTTATAATTAGTATCCAATTTGGTTTCACCACCAAGAAGTTCAGCTATCTGTCTGCAGATGAACAGTCCCAGACCCTTTCCATCGTAATTTTCGTCGGTTTCTAATTTGACAAACCTTTCGAAAATCCTTTCCGCATTGGCCGGATCTATTCCGTGCCCGGTATCCGTCACTGCAAACACTACCTTGCCCGGTATTTCATCAAGGGAAATACTGAGTTTCACGAAGCCTTTCCTTGTATGCTTGCATGCATTTGTAAGGTAGTTTATGAGTATCTGCTGTATTCTCTGGGAATCTGAAACAAAATGGAAATCTTCTCCAACCCCGCTATCGAAAATGAGAACAACATCCTTGGGCACCCGATGCTCAACACTTTTCAGCGCGTGCTGGGCAATTGAATTGCAATAGCAGTCCGACAATTTGATGCTGTATCTGCCTTCTTCGATGGTAGAAAGGTTCAGGAGGTCATTGATGACCATCGTGAGCATTTCTGTATTGTTAAGTATATAATCCTGATACTCAGCCTTTTCCTGTTCATTGCAGAAATCGCCCGGTAAAGTCAGGAGCTGGGAGAAGCCGCATATTGCGTTCAATGGTGTTCGGACTTCGTGGCTTATGTTGTGGATAAAGGCTGTTTTTGTCCTGTCCGCTTTTTCAGCCTTCAGTTTCGCTTCTTCCAATCTTTTATTCGCGTTCATCATCTCGGTAACATCCTCCATCACTATACCTATCATCTTACCAGGAAGCATCACGGTAGTGAAGGTCATATACCTGTCGAAACGCTTGCTATAGAGGTCAAAACTGAAGGATTTCTGGCCGCTGTTTACGGCATTGTTCACATTGGACAGGAAATCTCCGAGCAGTTCCGGATACCTAAGCTTTGGCGACTCAGAAAGAACATCACCCAGCTCAGGAACCTCATCCTTGAGATGCTTGTTGGCAAAGATGGTCTTCAAATCCACGAATTCACCATTATCCCCCTTGATTAGTCTGGCAAGTGAGTAGCCCATAGGAAGGTCGTTGATGGATCTTTTGAAGAGCTGAAGTTCCCAGGAAGACTTAAGTATATATGCCAGGAAGAAAGCAAGCAAGGCAACAATTATCGTCAGAAGCGTATATTTAAGAACGGTAAACTTGTAATAATAAGTATTCTGGCTATCAGTAAACTCAACATCCACGGGGCAAAGTGAAGGATCGATACCCAATTTTGTTAGCTTGTCAAGATTGAGCCTGGTCAATGCAAATGCATCGTTATAATCCGGAATATCCCTTGGCTGCACTCCTTTGAATATTCTGTCCAAAGCATCGTCTATATCCGAATAAAGGACGGCTTCATCATCAAATACTCCTCCAAGTATCTCAGAAGAAGCATCCATCCAGCCATTGTCACGTATCGTGAAAATGGGAAGGTCGAGTGAAGAAAGGGAAGAAAGGGTGCTGCTGACTCTCAAAGAACTCTGTTGGTCAATATCACTGTCAGGCCAGGACGAGAATATGGCCGCACTGGTTTTCGGATCCGCCGAGTTCAGTCTGGCAATCAGTTCTCCTATGGTATTGGAATGTGAGTTCAGCGTTTCCATCACCACATCAGGATACAAAGCGTTTATGCACTCCCTCAAATCCACCTCTTTGAAATTGCTGAACTGGTCTCCTGCGGTGATAAAGAAGATTTTATTGACCTGTGGGATAAGAGCCTTGATAAGTCCCATCAGTTCATTCATATAGATGGGGCAGATGCGGCTGACGACATTGAACTTCTTCTTCAGTTCACTTACACTTAATTCTTCAAGTCCGTCGTTAACGGAACCATCCTCAAGCTTTGTTAGATTATCGATTGAATAGGCGGAATCCTGTCCACCGATAAGGAACATAGGAATATCCTCAAACCAAGAATCAATATACTCGACAAGACAGAAGGTTGGACTGCCTATGAGTGCGAGAGATGCCGGATTAAGAAAGTCAAGGCTTGACTTCAGAAATGTGAGCAAACTGTCAGCGGCATGTGAATCAGTAGCATAGCCTATAGGGCAATGGACTATTTCCATGCTTCTTCCCTGCTTATTTACTCTGTCCGTGATATATTCTACGATACGTCGGCTCCAGAGATAATCTTTTGAATAGTTGGTCACAACAACAATATCGGTCTTCTTCACATTGTTAGAAAGACCGCTTTCTGAAGAGTGCCGTTTGATCATCTCAGAAGCCCGTCCTGTCGCACACAAGGAAACAAGCAAAAGAAGGGCTGTCAATATGTTCCGAATCAGTTTCATCCACTGAATAATACAATCCCCGCAAATATAAAAAAAATGAGGCTTACATAAAAGTCAAATTGACTTTATGCAAAACCTCTTTCAATTATTTCCGATTATCCCTGCAGCCTATCAATAAGCCTTCTCGTGAACACCCTTAACGGCACGTCCGCTCGGATCATTCAGATTCTTCCACGCAGCGTCCCATTCAAGGGCGATTGCAGTCGAACACGCGACACTGGCTTCGTGTGGAACACTCTTGGCTGCACTTTCGCTCGGGAAAAGTTCCTCGAAGATACTGCGGTAATAATATTCCTCCTTGTTCATTGGAGGGTTGATAGGGAAACGCTCCGCAGCTGCCGCCATCTGCTCATCTGAAACTGCTTCGGAAGTCATCTGCTTGAGGGAGTCAATCCACGAATAACCGACTCCGTCTGAGAATTGTTCTTTCTGCCTCCAAGCCACGCTCTGCGGCAATACATTCTCGAAGGCCTCCCTGACTATCTTCTTTTCAATGACCTTGCCAGGGCACATCTTCGCCTCTGGATTCAGATTCATTGCCACATCCAGGAACTCCTTGTCCAGGAAAGGCACTCGGCCTTCAACACCCCAAGCGGAAAGTGACTTGTTTGCCCTGAGGCAATCATAAAGATGCAATTTTGAAAGCTTACGGACTGTCTCCTTATGGAACTCCTCAGCAGAAGGTGCTTTGTGAAAGTACAGATAACCTCCGAAGACTTCATCTGCGCCCTCACCTGAGAGTACCATCTTTATTCCCATAGATTTAATGACTCTGGCCAGCAGATACATAGGAGTAGATGCCCTTACTGTCGTAACATCATATGTCTCAATATGATAGATGACATCCCTAAGGGCATCCAGACCTTCCTGGACAGTGTAGTTGACCTCGTGATGGACAGTTCCGATGAAATCAGCCACTTCCCTCGCCTTCACAAGATCAGGAGCTCCCTTGAGTCCAACAGCGAAAGAATGAAGCTGAGGCCACCAAGCATCCTTCTGCATATTGTCTTCAATGCGCTTTTTTGAGAACTTCATCGCAATGGCGCTGGTAACCGAGCTGTCAAGTCCACCTGAAAGGAGGACACCATAAGGGACGTCACTCATCAGCTGACGCTTGACAGCCTCCTCGAGAGCTATTTTTATTTCGACCGGGTCAGCACCATTGTTCTTAACATTCTGATAATCAACCCACGAACGATGATACCACCTCTTCATCTCACCGAAGCGACTATAATAATAATGACCTGGAAGGAAAGGTTCATATTCATCACAGAAGCCTTCCAAGCCCTTCAATTCACTGGCAATATAAATTCTTCCCAATGCATCGTGACCGATGTAAAGTGGAATGACACCTATAGGATCCCTGCCTATAAGGAAAGTATCCTGCTCCTCATCGTATAGGCCGAAGGCAAAGATACCGCTAAGCTTTTCGAAGAGCTCTGTAATCAGACTCTCTGTTTTCTCAAGAGTAGCGTTTTTCAATTCCTCCGAGATTTTTTGATACAGAGCCAATATGCTTTCACAATCGGAACCTGTTTTGAATTCGTAATCAGAAGTGCGGCGAATCTCCTTATGATTATAAATCTCTCCGTTAACGCAGAGTATTTGCTTGCCGTCCTGAGAGATGAGAGGTTGGCCACCCGAAAGCGGATCCACGATTGAAAGACGCTCGTGCGCCAGTACTGCAGACCGGCCCGTATATATGCCGCTCCAATCCGGACCGCGATGACGAAGTTTCCTGGACATTTCCAGGCACTTGGTTCGTATTGCCGGAGTTACCTCCTCAATGTTAAAAATTCCTGCTATTCCACACATAATCTATTTGTTTTCAAAGTATAAGTTTATCTCTTCTGCTGTTTTTCTGCCTCCAGCAATAGCACGGACTACGAGACTTGCACCTGAGGCAGCATCACCTGTAACGAAGACATTGTCCGGAAATACCGGATGCTGAGGTTTCAGGAAACCCATTGCCAAAAATACTATTTCAGCCTTTATAATTTCAATTGGTCCGGCTTCAACCATAAGCGGCCTGCCGCCTTCAGGATTCGGTTTCCATTCAATAGGCTGAACCTTGACGCCAGTCAGTTTTCCATTTTCTCCTATGAATTCAAGGGTATTGATATTCCAACGTCTGGTACAACCTTCCTCGTGACTGCTGCTTGTCTTCAATACAATCGGCCAGTTCGGCCAAGGTGTAGCCGGGTTCGAACCGACAGGTGGCTTAGGCATAATCTCAATCTGGGTGACACTGCGGGCTCCCTGTCTGTGAGATGTTCCTATACAATCGGAGCCGGTATCACCTCCACCGATGACAAGGACATCCTTATCCTTTGCCGTTACTCTCTCATCCTGAGCGAATTCCATTCCTGCCAGGACACGATTCTGCTGACTGAGGAGTTCAAGAGCCAAATGCACGCCCTTCAGTTCCCTTCCGGGTATCTTAAGGTCTCTGGCCATAGGAGTGCCGGTACTCAATACATAGGCATCAAATCCTGACAGAGCTTCCATAGAGTCAGAAAAGTCCATTGCCGCCAGTTTCTCCTCATCGCACACGAAATTGTACACGAAATGAACTCCCTCCTTCATCATTACGGCAATACGCCTGTCGATTATCTCCTTGTTGAGCTTGAAGTTCGGAATACCGTAGCGCAGCAAGCCTCCGGCAGCCTCGTTCTTATCGAAGACCGTCACCTCATAACCCATCTGATTCAGCTGATTGGCTGCGGCAAGGCCCGATGGACCGCCACCGATGACCGCCACCTTCCTGCCATTTCTTTCAGGTATGTCAATAGTGACATAGCCCTCATTGTATGCACGTTCTGCTATTGCCGCCTCATCCTCACGATTAGTGACCGGCTCGTTCATTGTAAGGTTAAGAACGCAGGACTTTTCACAGAGTGCAGGGCAAACACGTCCTGTAAACTCAGGAAAATCATTGGTCTTTTTCAGCAATTTGTAAGCTTGTTCCCAATCCCCACGATACAGGGCATCGTTCCACTCAGGATTCTTGTTACCCAGAGGACAGGCCCAATGGCAAAAAGGCACTCCGCAATCCATACAACGGCTTGCCTGCTCCTGTCTGTCCTTGGTGTTCAAAGTCTGTTCAACCTCTCCGAAGTCATGGATACGGTCGTGAACCGGACGGTATCCCGCCTCTTTTCTGGCTATGTTCAAAAATGCTTTGGGATTTCCCATAATTATATGACTTCAAATAGGTTAATAATCACGTTGCATATCTGCTATCCTTTGCTGGAGCTTCGCTACTTTCTCCTCTTCAAGCACCCTCTTGTACTCGATAGGGACAATCTGGACGAAGTCCTCCACATATCGGTTCCAATCGTCCAGTATGCGTCCGGCAAGAGGTGAGCCTGTGTAAAGATAATGCTTGCGTATGAGTTCCTTGAGCTCCTTGCGGGATGAGCTGTCCTCGACCAGATTAATTTCCACCATATCCATATTGCAGAAATAGTCGAAATCGTGTTTCCTGTCCCAAACGTAGGCAATGCCTCCGGACATTCCGGCCGCGAAATTCCTGCCTGTCGAGCCCAGCACAACCACTCTACCGCCTGTCATATATTCGCAACAATGGTCTCCAGCGCCTTCTATTACGGCGATAGCACCTGAATTGCGGACAGCGAAGCGCTCGCCTACCTTGCCATTGACATAAAGCTCCCCTGATGTAGCTCCATAAAGACCGGTATTGCCGGCAATGATATTCTCTTCAGGGATGAAGTCCGAGCCGTAGCGGGATGGCGGGAAGATGGAAACTCTTCCTCCGGAGAGGCCCTTTCCGAAATAGTCATTGCACTCCCCTTCCAGCTTGATACTCAAGCCCTTGACAGCGAAAGCAGCGAAACTTTGTCCGGCAGCTCCCTTAAATTTGATATTGATGCTACCGTCTGGCAGACCGGCATCTCCATATTTGCGGGCAATGACACCGGAAAGCATAGTGCATACGGCTCTGTCCGTGTTCTTGATTATATAGTCGAGGTTTACATCCTCCTTCCCCTCCAAAGCCTTTTCACAGGCCTTGATAATGGACTCATCCATCACACCAGAGACCTTGGTAAAGGATCCTCGGTCCCAATAGAGCATTTTTTCGCTCTTCTCTTTATGCAGCAGACGGCTGAAGTCTATGGTTCCCTGCTTGCTCGAAGGGTCAGCCGCGTGCACTTCAATGAGGTCAGTGCGGCCGATGATGTCCTTGAAACGCCTTACGCCAAGCTCTGCAAGGTACTCCCTTACATGCTGGGCGAGGAAGGTGAAGAAATTGACAACATAGTCCGGGCTGCCGCGGAAATGGCTGCGCAGCCTTTCATCCTGGGTAGCTACTCCCACAGGGCAGGTGTTGGAGCTGCACTTGCGCATCATTACGCAACCGAGCACTATCAGAGACAGAGTACCGAAAGAGAACTCGTCGGCTCCGAGCATTGCCATAAGCACAACATCCTTAGCGGTTTTGAGCTGACCGTCAACCTGGAGACGAACCTGATTTCTAAGTCCGTTGAGGACGAGAGTCTGCTGCGTTTCGGACAAGCCTATCTCCGGACTGATACCGGCAAAGCGCATAGAGCTGGCAGGGCTTGCGCCAGTTCCACCTTCAGCGCCGGAAATGATAATGAGGTCGGCTTTCGCCTTTGCAACACCGGCGGCAATAGTGCCGACTCCACTCTCAGCGACAAGTTTTACGCTCACCGCTGCATCGGGATTGATGTTCTTGAGGTCGAATATGAGCTGAGCCAGATCCTCGATTGAATAAATATCGTGATGAGGAGGAGGAGAGATCAATGAAATGCCTGGAATAGCGTTCCTTGTCTTGGCAATAATCTTATCGACCTTGAAGCCAGGCAATTGGCCTCCCTCACCCGGTTTTGCGCCCTGGGCAATCTTAATCTGCAGCTCTTCAGCATTGACCAGATACTCGGCATTCACTCCAAAACGGCCAGAAGCTATCTGCTTTGTCTTTGACGAGAGACTCACACCGTCCACCTTGCGATGATAGCGCTCATTGTCCTCTCCTCCTTCGCCCGTATTCGAACGGGTTCCGAGACGGTTCATTGCAATGGCCAGGGCCTCGTGTGCCTCAATGGAGAGAGCTCCGAACGACATTGCGCCGGTCACGAAATGCTTTACTATGCTCTCAACCGATTCAACTTCATCAACAGGAATAGGCTCATTCGCTTTCTTGAAGCTCCAGAAATCGCGTAGGAAAATAGGCGATTCCTTTTCATCGACAGATTTCTCCCACTCCTTGAATTTCGTGTATGACCCCGTTCTTGTTGCTATTTGCAGGTTTGCAATGGTCTCAGGATTCCAAGCGTGCTTGATACCGTCCTTCCTGTAACTGAACTGTCCATTATTTGGCAGAAGTGAATTCTCTATCTCTGCGCCAAATGCCTCCGCGTGTATTTTAATTGCATCTCTGGCAATATCACGCAGGCCAACGCCTCCTATAGTTGAGAGTTCTGTACCAAAATAAGTCCTGAGAAGATCCTCGCTCAGTCCGATACTCTCGAATATCTTGGCACCTCTGTATGAACGTATTGTGGAAATACCCATTTTGGACATAATCTTCTTGAGACCCTTGTCCACTGCAGCAATGTAGTTTCTCTCCGCAGTCGAATATTCCTCCTGTATCTTGTGGTTCTTTACGAGGTCATCAAGAACTGCAAAGGTAAGATAAGGGCAGATTGCGCTGGCTCCATAGCCCAGGAGCAGAGCAGCGTGCATTACTTCCCTGATTTCACCGGACTCTATGATAAGCGCCGTCTGTACTCGTTTCTGTACACTGATCAGATAGTGATGAACAGCGCTGCAGGCCAGAAGTGAAGGGATAGCAGCGTGCCGGGCGTCCACATCCCTGTCGCTGAGGATAATGTAGTTTACACCTTCATCCACGCTCTGTTCAGCCTTCTTGCACAAATCATCAATGGCTTGACGGAGCCCGCTTTCACCCTTGCTTATATCGAAGAGCATAGGGAGTTTGACAGTCTTGAAACCCTTGTAGCGGATATTGCAAAGAATGTCCAGCTGGGTATTGTTCAGGACAGGTTGAGGGAGACAGACCATCTTGCAATTGCTTTCATCCGGTGTGAGGATGTTGGTTCCTACTGCACCGATGTACTCTTCAAGGGACATAACCAGATCCTCGCGTATCGGATCAATGGCGGGGTTTGTCACTTGTGCGAACTGCTGGCGGAAGTAGTTGAAGAAAATCTGCGGTCGCTCGCTGATAATGGCGAGCGGAGTGTCATTGCCCATAGAAGCTACAGGCTCCTGGGCATTTACGCACATTGGCACTATGGTCTTGCTGATATCCTCCTGACCAAAACCGAAATTGACGAGCTTGCGTTTGAAATCGGAAACTGAATTGTCGATATGACGCCCGCTCTTCAACTTTTCCAGCTGTATGCGGTTGGTGGAAAGCCATTGTCTGTAAGGGTGTTCCGAAGCCAGTTTTTCCTTGATCTCGCCGTCGTAGTATATTTTGCCCTCCTTCGTATCGACAAGAATAATCTTTCCAGGCTGGAGACGGCCCTTGCTCATCACTTCGCCCGGCTCGAAGTCCATAACTCCTACCTCACTTGCCACTACCATCATTCCGTTTTTGGTAATGGTATAACGTGAAGGCCTTAGACCGTTTCTGTCAAGCATACCGCCCGCATAACGGCCGTCCGAGAACAGTAATGCCGCAGGACCGTCCCATGGCTCCATCAGTATGGAGTAATACTCATAAAAGGCTTTCAGATCCTCGCTGATAGGGTTTTTGTCATTGAATGACTCAGGTACGAGTATGGCCATTGCCTGAGGGAGGCTGAGGCCGCTCATCACCAGGAATTCGAAGACATTGTCCAATGAGGCGGAATCACTCATCCCCTCCTGGAGTATAGGCCTTAATTCCTTTATATCACCTAAAGCGGGACTCGAAAGGACGCTCTCCCTGGCATTCATCCATCCGCGATTTCCTCTGACGGTATTGATCTCACCGTTATGGCAGAGGAGGCGGAAAGGCTGGGCAAGCTTCCATTTCGGGAAGGTATTTGTTGAAAAACGTGAATGTACGAGTGCAAGGCCGCTGGTAAAGTACTCATTCGAGAGATCGCTGTAGTATCTTCTCAACTGTCCTGATGTCAACATACCCTTGTATATGATATGTTTGCTGGAAAGTGAGCAGATGTAGAAATCCTCATCCTCTATCCTGTTCTCAATCTTCTTTCTGATTCTGTAAAGGATGCGGTCAGCCTCAGGAGCCCTTTCCTCAGAAATGCCGTTGACGAAAATCTGCTTGATATCCGGTTCAACTTCCCTGGCTCCTGCGCCGAGCACTTCAGGGCAGGTAGGGACGCTGCGTATATGCATAAGATTGAGGCCTTCACGTTCTATCTCCTCAATTATTACAGAAAGTATCGCAGTCTGACGTTCGGTATTATTCGGCAGGAAAACTATGCCTGTTCCATATCTTCCCTTTTCCGGAACCGGAATGCCCTGAAGGAGTATGAATTCGTGTGGAATCTGGACCAGGATACCGGCTCCATCACCGGTTTTATCCCTGGTCTCAGCACCACGGTGTTCCATATTCTCAAGCACCTTGAGAGCATTGCTTACAAGTTCATGGCTCTTTCCACCGTGTATATTTACTATCATTCCAACTCCACACGCATCGTGTTCGTGTGAAGGACTATATAAACCTTTCTGGAAACTATGACCCATAGGCAGTTGCTTTGACAATTATCTAATAAAGAGAAGCTCACGATACTTAGGGAGAGGCCAAGCCTCATCGTCGACTATGCATTCGAGCTTATCAACATGGTAGCGTATCTGCTCAAGCAGAGGTGCCACTGTATCGTGATATGCAATGGCCTTCTCGCGCTCCGACTCAAGATGGTTGGCTACTTTGCGGGCCTCAACCATTTTGTCTACGTTCTCAATGATGAAAGACTCGTGCTTTGAAATCTTCTCAATGATAGTGAGATTCTCCTTCGAAATTGCCTCGGCCTTCTCTTTAGGGAAGATGGCGAGCACCTTCGAAACATTGTCGATGAGCATTGACTGGTATTTGGTAACAACAGGAATTATGTGGTTCAGGCAGAGGTCTCCGAAGATACGGCTTTCAATCTGGATTTTCTTGGTATAGGTTTCCCACTTGATCTCGTTTCTTGCCTCAAGTTCGTGCTCGCTCATAACGCCCATCTTTTCGAACATCATTACGCTGGATGGCTTGAGATAATTGTCAAAGATAAGAGGAGCTGAGGTCTCGCAGTCGAGTCCCCTCTTTTCAGCTTCAATCTTCCACTCGTCACCATAGCCATTGCCGTTGAAGATTATTGGCTTGATGTACTTGATATCCTCACGGACGGTCTTGAGTATGGCTGCGTGCTTATCCTCTCCGGCGGCAATCAATGCATCGACTCTGGTCTTGAAGTCGGTTAGAGCATCAGCGACAGCTGTATTGAGAGTCAGCATAGCGCTGGCGCAATTGGCCTCCGAACCTACTGCGCGGAACTCGAAGCGGTTTCCGGTGAAGGCGAATGGAGATGTACGGTTGCGGTCAGTATTGTCAATGAAAATCTCAGGAATTGAAGGAAGGTCGAGCTTGAAAGCCTGCTTTCCATCCATAGACAGAGCATCATCGTCCGCATTCTCCACATGCTCGAGAAGAGCGGTCACGGATTTACCGAGGAAAGAGGAAATGATTGCTGGAGGTGCTTCATTGGCTCCGAGACGATGGGCATTGGTAGCGCTAATTATGCTGGCCTTGAGCAGACCGTTATGGTCATAAACTCCCTTCAGGGTTTCTACGACGAAAGTCACGAAACGAAGATTGTCCTCAGGGGTTTTTCCAGGGGCGTGAAGAAGTATGCCTGTGTCGGTTGAAAGCGACCAGTTGTTGTGCTTTCCGGAACCGTTGATACCCTTGAAAGGCTTCTCGTGGAGGAGGCAGCGGAAGCCGTGCTTGCGAGCCACCCTCTTCATAAGGGACATCATAAGCATATTGTGGTCCACAGCGAGATTGGTTTCCTCGAAAATAGGAGCGAGCTCGAACTGATTAGGAGCCACCTCGTTGTGACGGGTCTTGCAAGGAATGCCAAGTTCAAGAGCCTGGATTTCAATATCCTTCATAAACTCTTCAACACGCTCCGGTATGCTTCCGAAATAATGGTCATCCATCTGCTGATTCTTTGCTGAATCATGACCCATAAGAGTACGGCCGGTCATCACGAGATCTGGACGGGCAGAATAAAGGGACTCATCAACAAGGAAATATTCCTGTTCCCAGCCGAGATTGCTGACTACCTTCTTCACATCAGGATTGAAGTATTGGCAGACTGCAGTAGCAGCCTTGTCCACTGCATAGAGGGCTTTCTTGAGAGGAAACTTGTAATCGAGAGCCTCTCCTGTATATGATATGAAAATGGTCGGAATCATCAGTGTATCACCGAGTACGAATACCGGTGATGTTGGGTCCCAAGCGGAATATCCACGTGCCTCGAAGGTAGAACGTATACCTCCTGAAGGGAAAGAGCTGGCATCAGGCTCCTGCTGAACGAGCAGCTTGCCTTCAAACTCCTCTACCATACCGCCTTTCCAATCGTGTTCAACAAAACCGTCGTGCTTTTCAGCCGTACCTTCAGTCAAAGGCTGGAACCAGTGGGTGTAATGGGTTACTCCCAGTTCCATTGCCCATTTTTTCATACCTTCAGCCACTGCGTCGGCTACATCCCTGTCAAGAGGGGCGCCGTTGTCAATAACATCGCACATCTTGGCATATATAGGCGCAGGAAGATACTTGAACATCTTTTGTTTGTTGAACACATATTTGCCGAAGTAATCACTTGGACGTTCTTTTGGCAAAACCGTTTTGAGCGGAGCGTGCCTAAACGCTTCATCAACCACCTTGAATCTGAGACTTGCTGACATAAGTATTGATTTTAAATTGTTTGTATTCATTTCAAATAATCCGAGAGCCTATCCATAGCCTCGACACAGTCTTCATAATTACCGAAGGCCGTTATTCGGATAAAGCCTTCGCCCGCACTGCCGAAACCCGCTCCCGGAGTAGTCACTATCTCCAGTCTGTTCAGCAGCAGGTCAAAAAACTCCCACGAGCCCATTGATGCAGGACATTTCACCCAGAGGTACGGGGCATTTACACCACCGTAAACCTGTAAGCCGAGTTTCTGCAGTCTTTCCCTCATCAGAGATGCATTTCGCATATAATAAGCTATTATTGCCTTGGTCTGACTCTTGCCCTCAGGTGAATAAATCGCCTCTGCGGCCCTTTGGCTGATGTATGATGTTCCATTGAACTTTGTGCACTGACGTCTGTTCCAAAGAGCATTGAGAGAGATGGTCCTGCCGTCATCACTACGCAAGCGGATAGCCTTGGGGACTATGGTACATCCTGCCCTGACTCCGGTAAAACCGGCTGTCTTAGAAAAACTTCTAATCTCTATTGCCACCTCTTTCGCGCCTGCAATTTCATAAATTGAATGAGGGATGCCATCCTCCTGAATGAAAGCCTCATATGCTGCATCGAAGATGATGATACTGCCGTTTTCCCTTGCGTAATCAACCCAGACCTTGAGCTGATCCCTGTTCAAGGCTATGCCGGTAGGATTGTTAGGATAACAAAGATATATGACGTCGGGTCTGGTCTCAGGAAGAGCCGGAGTGAAAGCAGCCTTCTCGTCAGCCCTGAGAAGCACAAGCTCACGACCTGACATCATATTACTGTCAATATAAACGGGATAGACCGGGTCTGTTACAGCGACTCTGCAATACGGACTGAGAATGTCTCCGATATTGCCACAATCGCTTTTAGCGCCGTCGCTGATAAAGACCTCATCAGCATCCAGTTCAACTCCTCTTGGAGCGAAATCATTGGCAATGATAGCTTTGCGCAGGAAATCATAGCCCTGCTCCGGACCGTAGCCGCGGAAAGAGGCAGCATCGCCCATTTCATCGACAGCCTTGTGCATAGCCTCAACGCACACTTGGGGCAATGCTCTGGTGACATCGCCTATGCCCAGACGGACGAGCTTTGACTCCGGCTTGGACAACTTGTATTCGGAAACTCTTCGCGCTATTTCTGCGAAGAGGTAATTGTCTGACAATTTCAGGAAGTTTTCATTGATAAGTGACATAAAATCAGATCATTATAGTTCCTTCAAAAACAATCTCGGCAGGACCGGTCATAAATATGTTGGAGCCGTCTCCGTTCCATTCAATCAGAAGTTCACCGCCTGGCATCTCTACGATATTGGAGTTCCCGCCTACAGCCTTGATGCAGGCTGCCACTCCGGTAGCGCAGGCTCCCGTTCCGCAGGCCATAGTAATGCCGCTGCCTCGCTCCCAAACTCGCATTTTCAGATGTCCATCTGCCAATTTCTGCACGAATTCGACATTGATTCGCTCAGGAAAAAGAGGATGGCGCTCAATCTGAGGTCCAACGGTTTCAAGGTCAATGGCTTCAACATCAGGGACAAAAATGACGACGTGAGGATTGCCGACATTGACAAAACAGCCGCTGAACTCCTGGTCGGCAACAACTATGCTCACATGATTCAGGCTTCCGTCCGGGGTCGCCACTTCTTCTTTCGAAGCAAGCCGGGCGGGCCCCATATCCACCTTGACTCTACGGACCACAGATTCTTCCACTTCAAGAGAGAGGTGCTTTATGCCTGAAAGGGTTTCAAGTGATATTTCTGTCTTGTCAGTCAAACCCTTTTCATATACGTATTTGGCAATACAACGTGAGGCATTGCCGCACATCTTTCCTTCTGAGCCATCATTATTGAACATTCTCATACGGAAATCAGCGCAGGAACTGCGGCTGATCAGTACAAGCCCGTCAGCACCGATACCAAAGTGCGGTCTGCTCCATTCGCGAGCATAGGATGCAGGGTCCTGAATGTCATAGATATCGGCATTAACATAAATATAGTCATTGCCTGCTCCGTGCATTTTTGTAAATTCAATGGACTTCATACTGATAATATTAAACTATTGAAAGCACCCTCTTCATTAGACAATCAATAAAGCAAAACAGGCAGCCATCCATAGGGATTGCTGCCTGTATCTTATTTAAATCTTTGATGTCTGCCGGGAATTATGGCTGAGAGACGACGTGCATAGCTACCAGCAGTGGTAGCATACGCACAAATGTAGTCAAAGTCGAAAAATATGAAGTTTCTACTTGACATAAACGTCCTCTCAACAAATATATAATCTACTAACTTCCAACGGCAAAATTAGTAGTCTGAGCGACAAATCAAAATTTTTTATTAATTTTTTATTTGTTGAGGATGAATGTTGAAGATTCAATTTTCGAGCAAAACTCAGAAATCAGAAAATAATCTGAAAATCAAGATTCTGCCATATCACCAGATTATAAGAATAAAAATGTTTTAATAAAAAAATTCATAATTTTCACAAAATGTGAGATCAGAGCTTCAAATCCCCCTCCCTTATCCAGCCTGCTTTCCTGAACAGTAAACCTAATACGGCTGCAAGTACCGCAGGTATAACTACAGAAATCAGGGCAAGACCGAACCAATCAAAGGCGCTTGGTTGAGTCCAACCTGTCCATACTCCAATGGGACCGCAAAGGCCGCAGGTTCCCATTCCGGAATTGACTGCAGCGCCATTCATCTCCATTTTGAATACACAAGTGGCAATGGGACCGGTAATCAGGCTGATAATGATAGGAACTGCCCAAATCCTAGGATTTCTGATAATATTGGCCATTTGGAGCATACTGGTGCCGAGGCCCTGACTGATTATTCCCGCCCATCGGTTTTCACGGAACGACATCACCGCGAATCCAACCATCTGAGCGCAACAGCCCGCGACAGCCGCACCTCCTGCAAGACCAGTCAGGCCGAGGCCAGCGCAAATTGCCGCTGAGGAAATGGGCAGGGTCAGGCAAATGCCGACTATGGCAGATACGAGCATACCCATTATGAAAGGATGCTGTTCTGTTGCCCACATTATGACATTGCCAATCCAACTGGCTCCGGCACCAATAGGCGCAGCCACAAGGGCGGCGAAGCCCAAACCTGCGAGCAAGGTAATGATCGGGGTCACGAGTATGTCCACTTTGGTTTCCTTGCTGACGGCCTTTCCCGTTTCGGCAGCGAGTATTGACACGACATAAACGGCGAAGGCGCCGCCGGCACCGCCCATTGCATTGGTAGCAAAACCGACAGGAACAAGGGTAAGGAGCACCATTGCAGGGGCTTTCAAGGCATAGCCTATCGCCACTGCCATTGCCGGGCCAACCATTGCCTGAGCCAATCCTCCTATTGTATATGGTGTGGACGCGATAGTTACAATCGTTTCGGTAAGGAAGCCTATTTTGAATTGAGTGCCAAGAGTATTGAGTATGGTTCCAATCAGGAGGGTGCAGAATAGACCCTGCGCCATAGCGGACATTGCATCAATGAGATACCTCTTTCCAGAGATTTCTATATCCTTTTTTTCAGAAATGATTTGATGGACATTTTACCTTGCTTTAAAATAATTGCTAAATGTAAGAAAAGAATTACGTATATTTGAAGGATTTGTTACAAACAACACATTATCTATTTAAACTAAAAGAAATATCCAATGAAGAAAGCACTTACACTTTCATTCCTGGCCTTGATGTCGGCTTCAGCCATCGTGTCGGCACAGCCCAAACTCACCAAGGATAACATCGACGAAGTAATTGAGGCGATGACACTGGAGGAAAAAGTCAACCTTCTGCACGGACAGCCTCGAGCAATGGGAGCTGAGACTCCTTTCCCGGGAGCTGCCGGCAGCAGCTTTGCCATCAGCCGTCTCGGCATTCCAGGCTCGCATATGGCCGACGGACCTCACCGCCTCGTAATCAACCCGACCAGGGAATGGGATTCCAAAACTTATTACACCACCGAGCTTCCATCTGAAATCACAATTGCAGCTACTTTTGATACCGAGGCTGCCAGGAAGGCAGGCGAAATGATAGGATCTGAGGTAAGCGACTACGGTCTTGACGTCCTTCTTGCTCCTGGAATCAATCTCCAGCGCACAGCTCTCGGCGGTCGTAACGGTGAATACTATTCAGAAGACCCTCTCCTCGCAGGCAAAATTGCCGCAGGATATATCAACGGTGCACAGTCTCAAGGCATAGGCATCACTCTCAAGCATTATGCTGTCAACAATCAGGAGACAAACCGCAATGCAAATGATGCCCACCTCTCACAGAGAACCCTTCGCGAGCTCTATCTCAAGAACTTCGAGATTGCCGTAAAAGAGTCACAGCCTTGGGCAATAATGACCAGCTACAACAAGGTAAACGGTCTCTATACTTGTGAGGACCCTGCCCTGAACGAGACAATACTCCGTGAGGAATGGGGCTTCAAGGGACTTGTAATGTCTGACTGGAATGCCGGCCGTGATGCTGCCGCATCGATTCTTGCCGGTAACGACTTGCTTATGCCCGGTCAGGACCGCCAGAGGGCTCAGGTTCTCGAAGCTGTCAAGAGCGGACGCATCCCGATGGAAGTTCTCAACAGAAGCGTAAGGCGCGTTCTCGAATTCGTTGTCAAGGGGCACAGCTTCCAAGGCTACGATTATCCTAATGAGACTGACCTTAAAGCTCACTCAAAGATAGCCAGGGAGATAGGCAGTGAGGGTATTGTGCTTCTCAAGAACGAAGCCGGAACCCTTCCAATGAAGAGCGGAATGAAAGTGGCGCTTTACGGTACCACTTCATACGATATAGTTCCTGCAGGAATGGGCTTCGGAGCAACAGGTCACGGATACTATTGCGTCAGCCTCATTGAAGGACTCCGCAATGCAGGTTACAGCATCGAGAAGAGCCTCATCGCCCCTTACAAGAAGCACATTGAAGAAGAGAACAAGAAAAACAATCCGGGCGGCGGCATGGGCTTCAGCATCACCACTCCGAAGAGAGCCGACGAGTTCATTCCTGATGCAGCCACTCTCGAAGAGAATGTCAAGGGCAATGACATTGCCATAGTAACTTTCGGCCGCGCCAATGGCGAAGGTGCAGACCGTCTCAAGGAGCACTTCTATCTCACTGACAATGAGGCTGCCATGCTCAAGGCTGTAAGTGAGGCTTACCACAAGGCTGGCAAGAAGGTCGTAGTAATCCTCAACGTCGTTGCAGCAGTGGAGACAGCTTCATGGAAGGATATGGTGGACGGAATCATTTGTGCTTTCCAGCCGGGAGCAGAGACAGGTAACGCTATTGCCGATGTCCTCAGTGGCAAAGTCAATCCAAGCGGACGCCTCCCTGAGACCTTCCAGATCAACTACGGCGACCAGCCGGCAGATGACAACTTCCCTTACGACTATGTATTCGATATGAGCGCATTCACCAGAGCATACAATATGGGTGCAGCCAGCGCCAAGGATGCTGCAGAGAGCGCTCAGAGACAAGCTGAGCCTGAGCTCAAGAAAAACGTGGACTACACTGACTACGAGGAAGGTATCTATATGGGCTACCGCTACTTTGACAGCTTCGGAAAAGCAGTCAGCTATCCTTTCGGTTACGGTCTTTCATATACCGATTTCGAGTATGAAATCGTTAAGTCAGAGATGGGCGCAGACAAGTGCACCGTACATGTGAAGGTAAGCAATGTAGGAGATGTAGCTGGCCGCGACGTAGTACAGCTCTATGTCAAGGCCCCTAAGGGCTCAATGGACAAACCTGCCAAGGAGCTCAAGGCCTTCTGCAAGACAGGACTCATCAAAGCAGGAGAGAGCGAAATCGTCACTCTCAGTTGGAACACTATGGATATGGCTTCATTCAACGAGAAAGCTTCTGCTTGGGAACTTGCAGCGGGTGAATACAATTTCCTGGTATGCAAGGATGCAATGTCTGCAGCATCGGTTTCAAGCTCACACAAGCTTGCCAAGAAGCAGATGATGCCGGTCAACAATGTAATGGCTCCGCCATACAAAGTGGCTGTACATCCAGCAGTGGCTGTCAAGAGGAAGTAATTCCTTGTTTACAAGTCTCACTCTGTGTGAGATTACTTATAGTGAATAATGGTTATCTATAGGTGAAACGCCTATGGATAACCATTTATCTTATTGATTATAGGAAGGTTGGAAGCACAGCCTACCAAACTGAGAGTAACAGATCCAATAAAGTAAGGGAGAGCTTACCATCATACTGAAAGCGGGCGGAATCAGTCTGATTCCACGTCGGGTTCTATGTGAAGTGAAATCTGGGTTTCCTGCCCGTATTTCTCACGTATCCTCGATTCTGCAATAGAGGTAATTCTGTGTGCATCAGCAACACTCATCTCCGGATTGACAACAAGATGGCATTCAAAAATGATGTTGGGGCCGGCTTTTCGGCTCTTGATAGCGTGAACATCATCAACGCCTTCGACTCCCATAATGATATCGTGCAGATCATTTTCCACCTCGTCTGAAAGTGAAGCTTCCGTCAGTTCAGCCAGGGCCGGCATAGCCATAGTCACTGCGATGTAGAAAATGAAGATGCTGATTCCGCAACCGACGAGCGGATCAAGTATTGCCCATTTTCCACCGAAGAGTATAGCGGCTCCTATACCAAGAGCTGAGCCTATTGAAGACAGAGCGTCGGTTCTGTGATGCCATGCATTGGAAACGACTGCCGGGCTATTGGTATCCCTGCCAACCTTCGCTGTCCATTGAAAGAGCAATTCCTTTACGACTATTGAAAGAAGTGCAGCCCACAGAGCAATCTTTCCCGGAGTATCTATACTGCCCCCTTCGATGACCATACGAATCTTCTCTATGCCGCCTGAAAGAATTTTGCCACCAGCCACAATTAGGAGCAATGAAACAGCGAGAGTCGCAAGAGTCTCAAACTTCGCGTGACCGTAATCGTGTCCCTTGTCCTTGCCCTTGGCTGCCAGCTTGACCATTACGAGCACTATGACATCGCTTACAACATCCGACAACGAATGGACAGCATCTGCCATCATTGCGGAACTTTTTCCAATTGTACCGGCCACAAACTTTGCAAATGAAAGCAGTATATTGGCCACAGCACCCCAAATGGTTACATTGTAAATCTTTTTTTCCCTATTCTTCGTCATATTATGAAGCAAGCGTGATAGATATAAAAACCTTGGACTGCAAAAAAATGTTCCGCATCCAAGGCTGATGAAGCAAATGTAACAAATAATAAAGAGAAAAAAGCAGATTGTTCCCAAAATACGCTACCTTGCAGAGTAAACCACTAATTTGTAGCATATGAAAAGAACTCTCTTCTTTCTGTTCAGTCTAAGCTGTCTTTTCCTATCAATGGATGCTTCTGCCAGCAAACTGGTCAAGATTTCTGTCATTGACAAAGATTATCTCTGCCTCCTGTTCCGAGATGGCGAAGTCCGTTACAGGGATGACGGAAGCGGCCCGAGTGCTTATCTCGGACATTCCTTCGCTGAAGGTGACGACACCCTGCTTGTATTCGGTCCAAGACTTGACCCCGAACTGGCACAAAAGGGGCAATGGATAATTTCTTCGCGAAATGACAAACGCTACTCCAGAGGTATTGCCGCAACATCTGTTTTTCGTAAATCCAAGCCGATGAACACTGACAACAGGCTAATCAGCGAACTCGACCATTGGCTTTTTCTCAAGCTGCCTCAGGGGATGAAACAAGGTTGTGACTATTCAGTGGCTATACCTGAAGGCATTGGATCTGACAAGACATCTGCAGAAATACATTTTGACATTTTCAATTCTGCATCCGAGGCAATTCACGTGAATCTAATAGGCTACGCGGCCTCAGCGAATGCAAACAGCGCCGATCTTTATCTGTGGCTGGGAGACGGTGGTCCAAGAGACTACAGCTCTTTCGAGGGTAAGAAGGTCTATCTGTACAATGTCGATAGCGGGAAGAGCAAGACCGTGGGTAAGGTACGCTTCTGGAAAGCACACTCTGAATCAGTAAATGAAGCCGGAAAGAAAGACTTGACCGGTTCTGATGTTTGGACTATAGATTTCAAGGGAAATGTCCCCGGACGTTACAGACTGGCGGTTGAAGATGTGGGTTGCAGTATGGATTTCAATATCGGCAATGAAGTCTATTTCGAGCCATACCGCTATTCCTTACTCGGCTATTATTATATGAGACTTGGAGAACCTGCTGATCCTGAACATATTAATCCTGTTCCACGACAGCCGCGATTCATTCCGGAAGTTGATCCCGTAGGTTTCACTGTGTACAAGACTGACCTTC
Source organism: Bacteroidales bacterium (assembly GCA_029098505.1). Lineage (GTDB taxonomy): Bacteria > Bacteroidota > Bacteroidia > Bacteroidales > UBA932 > Cryptobacteroides. The sequence continues at coordinate 87,886 of JAQXOE010000044.1, read as the reverse complement.
ATCCTTGGCATCCGGACTGGCGCAAGAATCCGGGTGATGTTTGGGACGAGCCTCATTTCAAGCCGGCACTCGAATCATCTTTCTGGCAGCACAGACTTCCCGGCAATCCGGTCAACATCGATGTAAAGGGAGGCCATTCCGATGCCTTCGACTGGGACCGTCACCTGGCCCACGTCAGCAACATCTACGACCTGCTTCTGCCATTTCTGCTTACAAATGGCAGAATAAATGAGGACAACTTAGGAATAAGAGAAAGCGGTAACGGTATACCGGACATTATCGACGAGGCGAGAAACGAAGTGGATTTCTTCCTCAGCATCAGGGACGGAGAGGCTTATAGCCAAGGTGTGACCAATCCTTCTAAGGAGTGGACAATAATGTTTCAGGCAGGATGCACTACCATGGCAGCCTGGGCCAATGCCGCCAATTGCGCTATGCTCGCCGATGCTTTCCGTGTTGCGGGCAATGACTCATTGCGCCGCTACTATTGCGAAGAGGCAGTAAAAGCCTATCTTTTCGCTTCGAAACAGGAAAATCTCCAACTTGATGATTATCAGAGCATAGGCAATGAAACTATGCGTGGCAGGGACTTCAAGCAGATGGCTGCAGCCTTCCTATACAATGTCACAGGTGACAGAGAGTGGGAAGATGAGATGGCTAAAGAATGCATAATCGAAGGAGCTGATACACCTGTTTTCAAGACAGGATTCCGAGGAGCATATTTACAACTTTGGGGCATTGCTGCATATCTAAGCTGCCCTAATGAAAGGCATTATCCTGAGCTTTATGAGAAGATGAAGAGCAGCGTTGCCCTCCAGGCAGAAAGCGAGAATATACGGCATTACAATAACAGGCCTTCAAGGAGAACTGCCAATGATGCCAGATGGCAGGTTTCAGAGAACCTCCAGCTCGTAATGCTTGCACATTATCTGAATCCAAATGCCGCAAAGAAGGCGGAACTTGAGAAATGTATGTATGCTGAAGCGTCTTGGGGCCTCGGCAGGAATCCTGGCAACATTGTTGAGATGACCGGACTTGGAGAAAGGCATATCACCGACATTTATACTACCGGACGAAATGACGGTACTCCTGGCACTCACCCGGGACAGACTCCGTTCAATGGTACTGAAACCTGGTCCAAAGGCAACGGAGGAGATGCACGCATACTTCTTGACCGCTGCTACCCTTCTTGGGATAATGGAGGATGGCCTCGTCAGGAGTCTTTCTTCAATCAGAGATATCTATGGGTTAACTCCGAGTTCACTCCGAGGGAGACTATGCGCGGAAAAATGGCCCTGCTCGCTTACCTGTATGGAATCAGGAAGTAAACAGGGCCAAAGGTGGAGAATCTTCAGGAAGCTACTTCTTGAAGATTCTTTGCGCTAAATCATAGAGATTCTGTCTCCAGGCATACCAAGAGTGGCCGCCCTCGACATCCATATACTCAAACTTGAGTCCCATCTTTTCGAGACAGTTGCGGGTATTGATACCATTCTGGTAAGCAATATCGCTTGGACCTCCCTGAGTGAATACGAATTCCTTCACAGTCTTGTTGATTTCAGGAATCTTTCCAGCTACGCCCAATCTTTCAGCTTCAGTCTCTGGAGCAACTCCCGGTTTGAAACTTGAAGAGAGTACCCATACATATCCGAAAAGCTTAGGATTGTTGAAAGTGGTTTCAAGAGTCTCCATTCCGCCCATTGAAAGGCCTGCCATAGCCCTGTGTGCCTGGTCAGCGATGACTCTGTAGTTGCTCTCGATGAAAGGAATGATATCAGTAACCATATCTGCAGCAAAAATTGGAACCTCATCTCCAGGGAATGTACCATTAGGCATAACCACAATCATAGGAACCATCTTTCCTGCTGCAAGAAGATTGTCAAGGATGTCTCCTGCACAGCCTGCAGATGGCCATGAAGCATCGGTATCACCGCCTCCATGCACGAGATACAGCACTGGAAGCTTTGCCTTTGATTTCTCATAACCAGCAGGGGTCCAGACACGCATTGTGCGTGTTGTGTTGGCTGTCTTTGACCAATATGACCTTACGGCCATTGCTCCGTGAGGAATATCAGGATTGTATGAGAAGAAATCCGCTCCATCAGGCTCTACCATAGCGACAGGACGGTTGTTCTGTGCAAGGTCGCTCTTCGGATCGATTACATTGACTCCGTCGACTACGAAGGTGTAACGATATGCTCCCGGTTTAACTCCAGGGACTTCAATTGACCAAACGCCATTCTTCTCAATGGTCTTGGCCTCTCTGGACATAATATCACCACTGAGGCTCACTGTACGGGCTTTTGGCGCATAAATGCTGAAAACAGTATTGCCGTTAGGAAGTACTCTTACGCTTTGGAGCGTGTCGTTTGGGGTAGGAGTTCTCATCCACTGTGCATCTGCGCTGAATGAGACAAAAAGCGCTGCAGTTGCAGCAAAAATAAATGCTTTGTTCATAGGATGAATGAAAAATTTTTAATCAACTTACAATAGTAAGCAAAATTTCCCATATCTTTACCTAGCAAAAGGAATTGAAAATGAAAAAAACTATTCTGTACTTACTTGCAATGCTGTTATTTCCTGCAATGGCGTCAGCCCAGTATACTTATTTCGAAGAAATGGTCGAAGGCGGGGATGGCTTCAAACTCCTGACCAGAATCTATCTCCCTGAAGGGGACGGACCCTGGCCTGTAGTCGTCACCAGAACACCTTATGTATATGGCGGGAGAGGCGACAATAATCGTAGAGGTAGGGAATACGCCAGCCGGGGAATAGGATACATACAGCAGGATTGCCGCGGGAAAGGAGGCTCCGAGGGTTTTTTCAGTCCGAATATTTACGAGCGCGAAGACGGCATTGCCCTGTACAAGTGGCTCGAGAAGCAGGATTGGTGCGGCGATATCGGCATTTTCGGCACATCATACACGGCACTGACAGGATGGCTGGTCGCTGATTCATTGCCACAGAAAGTCAAAGGTCTTTACCTTAGCCATTATGGTGTCGACAGACATATTTCCTGTTATCGCGCGGGTCTTTTCCGCGAGGATATTATGAGCGGCTGGGTCATTGACAATGCCGAAGAGGACATCATACACCCCGAAAAAAAAGACGGACAGGGCCCTGGCGAAAACTATTATGACTTCTACCTCTACCGTCCCCAGGTCGAAGCAGACGTGAACGTGCTCGGGCAAAGGCTTGATTACTATAGGGATTGGATTACTCATACGGATTATACTGATCCTTATTGGAACAGCGGTGTTTGGGGAGACTTGAAGCGTATTCCTGCTTTGGTCAATGTCCCAGTCACCATCGTCGCCGGACAGTTCGACCATCACGAGGAAGGAACCTTGCTCGGCTTTGAAAGGCTTTCCCCTGAAGTTCAGGCGCACAGTCGTCTGATACTCGGTTCCTGGAATCACAGTTTTCAAGTTACTCCTACCCACGTCCCTACTTCCAGGGCAAAGGACTTTATAATCGAGGAGGACCAGTTCAATTGGTTCTACGGACTTCTTGTCGAGAAGAAGCTTCCGGAAAAGGAAATCAAGGTTTATGCTATAGAAGAGGATAGATGGATTGATTTGGAGGAATGGCCAATCAAAGCTGATGAAGAAATGAGATTGCAACTCAGTTCAGAACGCGTGGGCGAAAAAGGGAAAATCTTCAAACTTCAGGAAAAAAGGTCAAGAAGAGCTCGACTGTCCTACGATTATGACCCATCCGACCCTATCATTGCCACAGGTGGAGAAACCATTTTTACCTCCATCAGAAGAAGAGGCAGCAATCTTCAGAATGAGGCCGGATATCGCGATGACCTAATCACCTTCGTGAGTGAACCGCTCGAGAGGGACATCACAATTGCCGGAAGCATCAAGCTTTTATTGAGAGTCAGCAGTGATGCTGACGACACCGCCTTCGCATTCACCCTTAGCGAGATAACTCCAGATGGGAAGGCCTACAATATGCGCAATTCCATCACCACTCTCGCCTATAGGAAGGACCTTCTGGGCAAGCGCAGGAAATACAGGGCAGGAAAACGGGTCGATGCTGAAATAGTCGCGTTGCCGATAGTATGGACTGTCAAGGCCGGAAACCGTCTCAGAATCGACGTCCAATCATCCCTCTTTCCCGAATATGCTGTGCACTCCAACACAGTCGGAGTGTGGGCAGAGCAGGCTGAAAGCCGTATTGCCCATCAAAGCATTTTTGTCGGAGGCAAGAAACGCTCCTACTTAAGTCTCCCTTTGATGAAAATTGAAGATGCATTTTAGCTTTCTATAGGAAATAAGTATTTTTGGAAGCCAAAAACTATACAAACACCATTGACAATATGAAAATGAAAGCACTTTTGACCATCTCATCCATAATCGTATTGAGTGCGGCTTCAGCCCAGGCTCAATGGATGAGAACCCCTACCCCAAACGACACGCTCCAAAGCGTAAGGGTACTTCCTAACGGCAATACCGTTTTCAGCATTTATGCGCCAAAAGCCCGTACAGTGAGCCTCAGTGGGGACATTATGTCCAGAGAGGCCAAGACCATTGAGAAGAATGGCGTTTGGTCAATTGAAGTTCCTGGAGTTAAACCGGGAGCATATCGTTACACCTTCGTAGTCGACGGAGTCAATGTAATCGATCCGAAGAGCGACCTTGCACAGAACAACCGTCCTGTCGCCATGGTAGAGCCTGATGGAGCGGATTTCTTCTCATACAATCCGGATATCCTTCACGGAGCAATGGCTGTACGCAAATACCAGAGCAGCATACTCGGGACTACCAGAACAATGCGTGTATGGACTCCTGCAGGCTATGAGAAGTCAAAGGCCAAGCTTCCTGTACTCTACTTGATACACGGAGGTGGTGATACCGATGCTTCATGGCCATCTGCAGGCTGTGCAGGAGATATTCTTGACAACCTTCTTGCTGCCGGAAAGATGGTTCCTATGATTGTGGTAATGCCTAATGGAGCCTGTGACGTATCAGCTTTCGAGAAGGATCTTATGAACTGTATCATTCCTTTCATTGAATCCAACTACAGGGTGCTCACAGATAAGGACCACAGGGCAGTTTCGGGACTCTCAATGGGTGGTATAGAAACCCTCGAGGTCATTTTCAGAAATCCTGACAAATTCGCTTATGTCTGGTGTCTTTCAGGAGGATTTACCCCTGGCAGCCCGATTGAGGATGAGCTTAAGCGTCTCAATGTAATCGAGAACATACCTATTGTAAATAAGAATTGCAAGGAGTTCGTAATGACCCAGGGAGGAAAGACTGACATCACTTACATTTCAGGAGAAAGAGCCAACAAGGTATTTGACGAAAACGGCTTGAAATATGAGTATATGGAAGTAGGCGAAGGCCACACCTGGTACACCTGGAGGCTCAACCTTTATGATATGGCACAGAGATTATTCAAGAAGTAATTGTTTTGAGGTATGAGAAGAATAGTCATCGGCCTGGCTGTTCTGGTAATAGCTGCTGCCACAGTATACGCACAGAATCCACAAGCAGAAAGGCCTGCAGGAATGAGAGAATTCAGAATGCCTGAGAAGCCTTCTGACCCGGCATTTGAGACAAAGGAGATTACTATTGACAGCCGTGGCATGAAGTTGTACGGTGTAGCAGTGATTCCGAATTCAGGACCTTCCAGAAAGCCGGCAGTAATAATGAGCCACGGCTATGGTGGGAACCATATTGGCTTTTACGGGGAGCAAAAAGAAAGAAGTGACAAATACGTATTTGACTTTTTCCAAAAAGAAATCAAGAAATAATGTGTGGAATTGTTGGTTATACAGGTTATAGAGAGGCATATCCGATACTGATTAAAGGACTTCACAGACTGGAGTACAGAGGTTATGATTCTGCGGGAACTGCTATCTATGATGAGAAGAGCAGTGAATTGAATATATACAAGGCAAAGGGCAAGGTGTCCGATCTGGAGAAAGCTACAATGGGACACAATCACTGCGGCAGTATGGGAATTGCCCATACACGTTGGGCGACCCACGGACATCCAAATGAAACCAATGCCCATCCCCACGTATCGGAAACAGGGCAATTGACCATAGTCCACAATGGCATTATCGAGAATTATATCATTCTGCGTGACCAGCTGAAGGACAAGGGCTACCACTTCAAAAGCGAAACTGACACCGAGGTCTTGGTGCAGCTCATTCAGTATGTAATGGACAGTCACAATACCGATCTAGTGACTTCAGTCAGACTCGCTCTTGAAAAAGTTATTGGAGCATATGCCATTCTGGTGGTTGACACGAAGAATCCAGACACTCTGGTGGCTGCGAGAAAGAGCAGCCCTATGGTTATCGGTATAGGTGAGAACAACTGCGAATTCTTCATCGCTAGTGATGCCTCCCCTATCATTGAGTACACCAACAGGATGGTTTATCTGGAGGATGAACAGATTGCTGTCTGCCACAGGGGAGAAGCGCTTCAGATCATTGCACTTGACAATTCGGAAGTGGCAGTCAATGTCAAGAAGGTTAATTTGGACCTGAGCATGCTTGACAAAGGTGGTTACCCTCACTTTATGCTAAAGGAGATTCACGACCAGCCTCAATGTATCAGGGACTGTATGCGAGGGCGCATAGTCCAGGACGGCAAGAGGATAGTCCTCAGTGCAGTTACTGAACACCGAGAGGAATTGTTGAAGGCGAAGAGAATCATCATAGTAAGTTGCGGTACTTCCTGGCATGCCGGTCTCATTGGCAAACTTCTCATCGAACAGTTCTGCCGCATCCCTGTCGAAGTGGCCTATGCCAGCGAGTTCAGATACAGCGACCCTGTCATTGACAGCAACGACATTGTCATTGCAATATCTCAGAGTGGTGAAACGGCTGATACACTCGCTGCTATTCAGTTGGCATCGGAACACGGAGCGCTCATCTTCGGCATAGTCAATGTTGTCGGAAGCAGTATTGCAAGAGCTTCTGATACAGGAACTTACATTCACGTCGGACCTGAAATAGGAGTAGCGAGCACAAAGGCTTTCACCGGTCAGGTTACTGTACTGACAATGATTGCTCTGGCAGTCGGTCGTGAAAGAGGAACAGTCAGCGAGGAGAAATACAGCAGTCTCATAAACGAACTTCTCACCATACCTGAGCTTATGGAGAAAGTTCTTGCCCAGGACGAGAAGATAAAGCTCATTGCGCAGCAATATGCAGCTTCCCACAATATGCTCTATCTTGGAAGGGCATACAACTATCCTGTCGCACTTGAAGGGGCTCTCAAGTTGAAGGAAATCAGCTATATACATGCTGAGGGCTATCCTGCTGCAGAGATGAAGCACGGACCTATTGCCCTCGTAGATGAGAATATGCCGGTTGTCTTCATCGCGACTCACCACAAGCTTTATGAGAAGATACTCAGCAATATGCAGGAGGTCATTGCCAGAAAAGGAAAGGTACTGGCAATAGTGACGGAAGGAGATGAAACCATCAAGAAAATGGCTGAAAATATCATAGAAGTGCCTCAGGTGGATAATTGCCTTGCACCTTTGCTCACCGTGCTCCCGCTTCAGATGCTTGCATATCACGTGGCAGTGGCCAAGGGGCTCGATGTTGACCAGCCAAGAAATCTCGCAAAGAGCGTTACAGTAGAATAAAGCATAGAATATGAAAGAATACAGAGGATTAAGCGACAAGGAAATAGAAATACTCATTGGAGCCGGCTGTCGTGCTGAGGATTGGAGCGCAATAGAGGTAGCTGAAGGCTTTGACCCTTCGAGAGTATCGAACGTCAGTTTCAGCGGCAAGGTGAGACTCGGTTCGATGGACCATTGCTTCACGGTTAAGGGTGGCATAGTCAGACATTCTGAAATAAGGAATGCGAGCCTTCACAATGTCACTGTGGGTGACGGATGTTACATCAGCAACGTTAACAATTTCATTGCCAATTATGAGATCGGGGACAGGTGCTACATAGAAAATGTCGGTGTACTGTTCGTCGACGGCGAATGCAGTTTCGGCAATGGTGTCAAGGTCTCGGTACTGAATGAGACAGGAGGCCGTGAGGTCACGATTTATGACCAATTGAGTTCGCATCAGGCATATATGCAGGCACTCTACCGTCACAGACCTGAATTCATTGCTGGTCTGGACGCTCTCGTGAATAAATACACCGAGTCCGTTAAGTCAGGTACCGGCCGAATAGGCAATGACGTTTCCATCGTCAACACCGATCATATTTCGGGAGTAAAAATCGGGGATTCGGCCTTCATCAAAGGAGCTCTGCGTCTCAACAACGGAAGCATATGCTCGAAGAAGGAAGCTCCAGTCGTAATCGGTCAGGGAGTAATGCTTGATGACTTCATCGTTTGCAGCGACAGCAAGGTGGAGGACTGTGCAATGATGTCGCGCTGTTTCATAGGACAAGCCTGCCGCTTCGGCCACAGCTACTCAGCCAGCGACTCACTCTTCTTCAGTAATTGCCAGGGCGAGAACGGAGAAGCCTGCGCCATCTTCGCGGGACCTTTCACCGTGACCCACCACAAGAGCACCCTGCTCATTGCCGGAATCTTCTCGTTTATGAATGCAGGCTCAGGTTCTAACCAGAGCAATCATATGTACAAACTTGGTCCTATCCATCAGGGAACACTGGAAAGAGGAGCGAAGACGGCCTCTGATTCATATATACTGTGGCCAGCCAGAGTAGGAGCATTCTCCCTCGTTATGGGACGTCACGTAGGTCACTCTGATACGAGCAATCTGCCTTTCTCATACCTTATTGAGAACAAGAATGCCACCTATCTCGTACCTGGTGTAAACCTGCGCAGTGTAGGTACAATCCGCGATGCCCAGAAATGGCCGAAGCGTGACGGCCGCCACGACAATGAAAGATTCGACTGTATCAACTATAATCTTCTCTCCCCTTTCACCATTCAAAAGATGATGAAAGGCAAGAGCATACTTCAAGAGATTGTATCGGCCAGCGGTGAACTCAGTGATGTATATTCATTCCATAGCACCAAAATCACCAACTCAGCTCTCAGGAAGGGTATAGGATACTACGATATTGCCATAGACAAATTTATGGGCAATTCATTCATTTCCAGACTTCAGGACCCGGACGGCAGTTTCAGTATTTCATCCGAGGAGGAGCTGCGAAGCAGGCTGAAACCGGACACACCTATCGGCTCCGGAGAATGGGTTGACCTCTCAGGTCTCATTGCACCGAAGAGCGAAATAGATGCATTGATGAAGGACATTGAGGGAGGCAATATTACTGATCTTTCCCAGATAAATGCTGCCTTCAGAAAGATGCACGAAGAGTACTATTCATACGAGTGGACCTGGGCTTTCCAACACTTCCAGGAGGTTTTTGGGATTAACCCGTCAAGACTCACCAAAGAAGATGCGGTCAAAATCATTGAACGCTGGAGGAACGCAGTAATCAAACTCGACCGAATGGTATATGAGGATGCCAAAAAAGAATTCAACCTGGCCAGCAAGACCGGTTTCGGAGCAGACGGAGGCCGTCAGCGCAAGGAACTCGACTTCGAAAATGTTCGAGGAGATTTCGAAAGCAATGCCTTTGTCAAGACTGTACTCAAGCACATTGATTCCAAGAATGAGCTTGGGGACAGGGCAATAGAAGCAGTGTCACGCTGTCTCTGACAGAGCGCGGCTAATAGGCTGCTTCTACAGATACTGCATCCTTGATGACCAGTCCGGCCAGAGTAAAACCGAAAATGCCAGTTATATGCTGAAGGGAGCCGTTGACACGGGCCTTTTTCTCATCCCAAGCAGAAGCGCAGTTGACTTCCAATAAGTCAGCTGCGCCTTTGTTTAGAAGGACTTCGTCGCTATATACGCACATTACCTTTGAGCCAAGCGAAAGTTTACGCTGGTGCATACGTTTCCTCATTGCGGCAGCAAGAGGACAGCCTCTGACGGACCAATATTCCGCCACCTTTATACGGCAGGGGTCCACTTTGAGGGCTGCTCCCATAGAAGAGTAAACCCTGGCTCCGGGAACGTGACTGGCTTCAACTATAAGATCTATTTTATTCTTCAGCGAATCAATGCAGTCTATGATGACGTCATAATCGCAGAGATTAAAGGAGGCTGCACTCTCAGCATCATAGGCTGCTCTGATGGCATTGATATCGGCATCAGGGTTGATATCGAGCAGGCGCTCTTTCATTGCCTCCACTTTCACACGACCTACTGTAGAGCAGGTCGCCATCAATTGACGGTTGACATTGCTCACACTGACACAGTCCGAATCAACTAAGGTAAGATGAACTATTCCTGTCCTCACCAGACTTTCCGCACACCAGGAACCGACACCGCCGACCCCAAACAGGATTACCTTGAGTTTGGAGAGGACGGCCATATTGTCAGATCCGAGAAGAAGTACCGATCTATCGTGTATACCTTGCATTCTGAGCAGATTATTTGATTGAAAGATTGAAAGGAGAGAGAGGCAAACCTTCCGCATTATGCAGGTTGCCTGGTTTGAAATCACCCCAGCCATATCTTACGGCTACAGGATTCTTGACCTCCGGAGTATTGATGATAATGAAATCGTCAGGCCATGCGCTGCTGATGCTCCGGGCCTTCACCCAATTTCCTTCCGATGACAGGACTTCCAAGCCTTCTATGCCTTCCATTCTGTCCATACCATTAGGAATTTTGCTCAACTTTACCCCTATCGCGTATTCTCGTCCTTTAGGGATAAAGACAGAAAGAGCTTCTGGAGAATTGCAGGCCAGTTTCGTGAAGCCGTATTGCCTGTTCAAAGCCAGCCAGGACAGACGCTCGCCTATTTCGCGTTTCTTCGCAGGATGGATATTCGTCTTTTCATACTCCTCAACCAGGTCGTTCGTCACCACTATGCCGCAGTTCGGGACTTTATGGCAGAGTTTGTGCTGCTCATCCCTCAAAAGCGCGCCATCAATCCCCTCCCCATCCGCAGAATAAGTATATGGGGCAATCTCAACAAGATAGAAGGGCAATTCAGCCTCGTCGTCTCCGAAACGGGAACGCCAATGCCCTATCAGCCACTCCATATGTTCTACATATTCATCGTGCGCTCCGACATTGGAACAACCCTGATACCAGATAAAGCCCTTGACCGTGTAACCGGCAATGGGGTTGAACATTGCATTGTAGGCTTTGAATGGTCTGTGGTAATCCGTCATAGCCTCTATCCTCTCACGAGACAGATCCTCGCTGCCCCACTCGCGAAGCTGGCGTTCCGGTATCCAACTCTCGACCCTTGAGCCTCCGTATGCACAGCAGATGATTCCCACAGGAACATTGAGGCTGCGGTTCAATTGCTCCGCAAAGAAGAAGGCAACGGCACTCATATCCCAAACACCTTCGCTGTTTCCCCTTTTCCAATAACCGGAGCCCCTCTCAACAGCTTCGTAGCTCGCGGCAATAGGCTCGGTATACATTCGCACCCTGTCAGCACCGGGAGGATTGGCAATATAACGGTTCGCATCCTCAATAGGACAATTATAATAGCCGTGCATAGTGATGTCCATATTCGACTGTCCTGATGCAAACCAGACCTCTCCCACCAGTACATCGTTGATGGTCAATGACATGCCATCGCCTTTGACTTCAATGCTGTAAGGGTTATAAGAAGCTTCCGGAGTCTTAGCCAGCACTGTCCATGAGCCGGAGGCGTCCGTCTGAGTCTGTATGGAAATCCCGCTCCATGATGGGGTGACCGTAATGGCAGAGCCTGGTGTTGCGCAGCCCCAGATTACAGCATCGCAATTCTGTTGGAGCACCATACCGTCGCTGCAGGGTTGTCTTAACTCTAGTTTCGCCTCTGCGTTAGCAAAGGCGAAACATATTGACAACGATATTATTATTAATCTGCTTTTCATATCACTTCAATTCAAGTGAAATCTCGGTTTCCGGAGAGTATGGATAGGTCTTTACGACGTCAGGATGGTCAATGCCCTTGACGCGGAGTTCAATTTCCTTGAAATCCTGAACGGCGTAATTGCCTTCACGGGCTGAAACGGTCAGCTTGCGGGCAGTGTTGTCCCAATGAATGTCAGTGAGAGCATAGTCACCTTTTTCATAATTATAGCTGAGGCCATCATCCTCGTAGAGGGTAAAGTCAGCGTCAGCGCCTTCCCAAACATTGACAATAAGCTTTTCAGCTGTCTCTGCTGTGCTTTCGACAGCTGACTGGGTGACGATGATGCTTCCTGCACGGACATATACAGGACAATGGTCGTATGGCGCACCAACAAGGAAATTGCCAGCACCTTCAAGGCATTCGCCTGTATAGAAGTCATACCAAAGACCCTCAGGAAGATAGATTTCCCTGGAACGAGCCTGATACTCGTATACCGGACAAACCATAATCGCATCACCGAACATGAACTGGTCGCCTATATGGCGGGTATTGAGATCATCACCGAAATCCATCACCAAAGGCCTCATAATGGTATAGTCATCACGATAAACTCTGGCTGCAAGTGTGTAGATATAAGGCATAAGTTCGTAGCGAAGCCTGTCGGCTGCGACTATTGCCTCATATGCAGGATGTCCTTCCGGGGCGATGTTCCAAGGTTCCCTGGTCGGATATTGTCCGTGGGCACGGTACAAAGGACAGAATACTCCCCACTCGTGCCAACGAGCCTGAAGTTCCCTCCACTCCTTGAGGTCGTCATTCTCTATACCTCTGCTATTGAAGAGCCTCTGGGCATTGGCATAACGGTTCTCAACACTGAAACCGCCTATATCCTGTCCCCAGAAAGGAATGCCGGAAATTGAATAATTGAGTCCGGCGCTGATCTGAGTCTTCATATCCTCCCATCTGGTTCCGATATCACCCGACCATGATGCGGTGCTGTATCTCTGCAAGCCTGAGAAACCGTTTCTGGTAAGCAGGAAGACTCTCCTGTCAGGATCAACACCACGCTGACCCTCATAGATAGCCTGGGCATTCATCAAAGCATATGCATTGAAATACTTGGTAGAAGGACCGAGAGCAGTAGGACCGGAAAGTTTCTTCCTGTAGTCCATATCGGTGCAGTCGTGTATATTAGGTTCACTCGCATCCATCCACCACGCATCAACATTGAGTGGATAGAGATGGTCATACATCTGCTGCCAGAAAAGTTTTCTTGCATCAGGGTCATATGCATCGTAGAATGACTGCATATAGCCGAGCCAGTCAATGACTGAGTCCGTAATGGCAGTCTTATACATCCATCCCTTGCTGTCGAACTCATCGAAATGCTCCGTTCCCTGATAGAACTTAGGCCATACGCTTATCATAAAGCGGCCGTTCATAGCATGAATGGAATCGACCATTGCAATAGGGTCTGGAAATCCCTTTTCGTCAAACTCGTGACTGCCCCACTGGTCGTCTTTCCAATATTGCCAGTCCTGGACCATATTGTCGACAGGAATGCCCCTGTCCCTGAATTCTTTCAAAGTACCTACTATTTCATCCTGAGTTGTATATCTCTCGCGACTCTGCCAATATCCCATAGCCCATTTCGGCATAATCGGAGCCTTTCCGGTCAGAGTACGATAGCCCGAAATCACAGAGTCAGCATTGTCACCGGCTATGTAATAGTAGTCAATCTGATCCTGCATTTCACCCCACCAGCTCATCTTTGCCTGCTCCTCCTCATCGACAGGACTGAGTACACGGAGTCCGCAATAGCTGACTCCTCCATCAGGCCGCCACTCGATTCGGATAGGGACTCTTTCGCCTGCTTTCAGAGCATAATTGAACTTGTGACTGTTCGGATTCCATGCAGTTCTCCAGATTTCAGGGACAACTTCAGTACCGTCGAGATATACTTTGGTATATCCTGCGTAATAAAGCAAAAACCTGAAAATACCATCTTCAGCCGCCTCAATCTCTCCCTCAAAACATACGTTGGAACCGAAGAAATTGAAGTCTGGAGCTCCCTGAACTTTTTCACACTTTGGAGTGATGAGGTACTCCTGATTGATGGCCTCCTCACGGCGGACCAGAGTCTCACCTCTCATAGGTACATAGGTTCCGGTAAGGGCACCCTCCACTCCATCCTTGTCATAGAGTTTGAAAACCTTATTAAGATGGGCATAGTCACGTGGATCACCCCAACGGCAGAAACTGTAACTGTCCCAGAGTATGCCGTAGTGTTTCGTGCTGTAGATAAACGGCACTGAGATTTTTGTATTGTACTGGTACAATTCCTCATTGAGACCCTTGTAATTGAACTCGTCAGCCTGATGCTGTCCGAGTCCGTAGAAGCCTTCATCCTCATCAGACTTGAAAACCTGACGTACTGTCCAGGCCTTAGTCCCCTCAACTTCTATAGGGCTGAATTCCCTTCTGTCCTCCTGGAGGATAAGATTGCCATCGGCATCATAAAAACTGACATTGCCGTTATGCGGATCAACTACAGCGCTCACGCGAGAGGTGGACAGACGTCCCTCCTTCCTCGAAACGACAAAATCAGGCTTCGTTTCTCTATCGAGGACCACGAGGCTTTTTTCTTTAGAAAAGGAAGCTCCGGCAGGTACACTGCTTACACGAAGTATTTCCTCTGTCATCGCCTGGATTCTGACTTTGGTTCCGTCATCTGTCTTGACGACCAGGCTATCATTGTTACAGGAGCTGAAAGCAAGAAGCGCAGCAAAGAGTGGGAATAATGATTTTGTACTCATATTATTATTTTTGTCTCTCAATAATTTCCATACACATCCTACCATTGTGGTAAGGGCATTTCCAGAAGCCGGCCCTGTCGTCATCAGTATTGATGCTTCCATCAGCGCGCTGACTCCAATACCACTCACCGTCCGGGCAAATTAGATTGGCACTGATATATTGCCACTCATCCTCTTCAGCTGAGGCCCAGAATGAATCTCTGGTCAACTGGAACATATTGTGACAGCCGACAAGGGTTTCTGCCTGTACCCACCAATGTCTGTCATCGTCTCTGTGTGCACTGAGGGGATCGAACTCGTAGGCCATACCGCGGCCTTTGGTGTAGCCCTCCATTGCGGCACGGGCCAGCTTTTCGCATACTGCTGTGCAACGTTTGTCGAGTTCAGATTCTCCCAGAACAGAACTTGCCTCCATCAAGAGCCAGGAAGCCTCTATGTTGTGCCCATATGAACGCGTGCTGTCCTGGGAGTTCCAATCCATGTCGAAAAAGAGCTGCAGATGTCCATCTTCTCCAATTATCCTGTCAAGAAAGATCAGGATGATATTCCTGAGAGCCTTTCCTAGTTCCTCACTCTTCCAGACCCTGTACAAGCCGGTATACGCTTCCAGAATATGAAGATGGGTATTCATTGTCTTGGCATCGTTCCTGTCCTTTTCGGAGAGCCTCATGTCCTGAATTGCCATCCAATCAACGGTCAGGGCCTCAATATAGCCACCCCGAACACTGTCAAGGCTATACTTTTCGATGCAATGGAAGAGCTTTATCGCTTCCTCAAGGGCCTGAGTATCTCCTGTAGCGCGATAATACTCTGAAAGTCCATATATTATGAAGGCAATGGCATAGAACTGTTTCTTGGTATCCAGGGGACTGCCCTGACTGTCAACACTCCAAAAGACGCCACCTTCTTTTCTGTCAATAAAATACTGAAATATGTACTCTTTTGCTCTGTCTGCCATTTTCAGATAGCTTTCATTGCCACAAATGCGATAAGCGGATGAAAAGGTCCATAATATCCTGGCATTCAGTATAGCCCCCCTTGGAGCATCAGGAACAAGCTTTCCACATCCGTCCATACGTCCATAGAATCCACCCTTGGGATCGATCATTCTCTCTTCCCAAAAACGCAGGATTGAGCTTAGTTCCTTAGTAAATATGCTCCTTCGGTTATTAGAGTAGTATCTCATATTGCAAATATCAAAAAACAAATTCACTTTTTGAAGAAAAGGTCAAATTCATATCAATATTTCATAAAATTGTATTAATTTGCACAATAAACCGTTTTAATTATGCAAAAAATACTAACAGAAATATCAAATTTATCCGAAAGAGACTGTTTCAATATAATAGAAAGACACAAATCCAAGTTCACATACCCGATTCACAGGCATACTGAATTCGAACTGAACTACGTTCAGAATGCGGCAGGGGTACAAAGGGTAATAGGTGACAATATTGAAACCATAGGAGATTTTGACCTTGTGCTCATCGGCAATGAGAACCTTGAGCACGTATGGCAGCAGGGAACTTGCAATTCTAAGGACATCAGGGAAATCACCATACAATTCTCTCCCAAGCTCTTCAGTCCGGCTATTCTTTCAAAAAACCAGTTCATTTCCATCAAGAAGATGTTCGAAAATGCCCGGCACGGCATAGTCTTTCCAACTGAAGCTATAATGAAGGTTTACAACATTCTCGACTCTCTTGCCACTGAGAAGGACGGCTTCATCCAATTCACCAACTTCCTTCTGCTCCTCTACTATCTGTCAAAATTCGAATCCAGACCTCTTTCCAGCAATACTTTCACTAATGTCAGCTCAGGCAAGGAAAGCAGGCGTATCACATTGGTGCAGAATTACATAGATGAGCATTATTTGGAGACGATCAAGCTTGATGACCTGGCTTCAATGGCGGGAATGACTCCGACTGCTTTCAGCCGCTTCTTCAAGTTGAGAACACACAGGACCATCTCAGAGTACATAACGGAGATAAAGTTGGGAGTGGCATCACGAGCCCTTGTGGACACATCCCAGAACATCTCCGAAATCTGCTATGCCTCAGGTTTCAACAACATTTCCAATTTCAATAGGATATTCAAGGCTAAGAAGGGTATGACTCCGAAGGAATTCAGGGCAGTGTACAAAAAGAATAAGGTAATAGTATAGTTATTTGATAATATTGTATTTGAATGCTGTAATGGCACTGTATAACTTTGCATCGATTAACCATGTAATAATTGTAGCACAGTGTTTTCAACATTACTCCAGATAATTGCAGCAACAGCCGGCATCAGTCTCCAAGTAGATGTACGCCACGATTGGATCTATAGCGGAAGCGAAGTCAGGGACCTTGCAGTAAACGTTTCGGGTCCCAAATCTGCAGCTGTAACAGTCGATTTCAATCTCGTTAGTGACCTTAGCCTTATGCACGGCAGGGACACGGTTCTCAGTTTGAGCAGGACGGTCCATACAGGCAGCGATGGAAAGGCTGTCGCCCACTTCCCTTTCAATGGCATTGCCCCGGGCTTCTATCAGGTCAATCTTTCCGCTGAAGACTATTCCCATCCAAGTTTCAACATCGGCATTGATCCGGAGCTGATTCAGTCTCCGGCTGACAGGCAGGATGATTTCGACTCCTTCTGGGAGAAGACTTTGAAAGAATTGGCAGGAATACCGGCCAATGTCAAGCTCACCGAAGATCCGGAAGCCAGCAATGAACTGAGGACGAGCTATATAGTTGAGGCTACTTCTCTCGACGGAGCAAAAATGGGAGGTTATCTGTGCATACCTGTCAAAGAGGGCAAGTATCCGGTCTATATTGATTATATGGGTTACGGAGCGGATTGCTATAAATACAATCCTTCCGCGAATCCTGAAGCGATTGAATTCCTCGTGAGCATCCGCGATCAGGGCATTTTCCGTGCTGACAACAGCAGATGGATCGACAGGGGGCTTGAATCTAAGGATACATTCTATTATAGAGGTGCCTTTTGCGATGCTGTCCGCGCGGTTGATATTGTCTGCGGGCTTGAGAAGGCTGACACCGGGCGAATATTTGCACGGGGAGAAAGTCAAGGAGGAGCATTGACCTTTGCCGCAGCGGCATTGGACGGAAGAATACGCGCAGCAGCTCCGGCAGTCCCTTTCCTCTGCGACTATGAGGACTATTCGAGAATTGTGGAATGGCCTATGTGGGAAGTCTTCGCTACCGCTGACGAAATGGGTTTGTCCAGGGAGGAACTTTTCAAAACCCTCAGCTATTTTGACATCAAGAATCTGGCAGACAGGATAAAATGCCCTGTATTCATGGCCTTCGGCCTCCAGGATCCTACCTGCCCTCCACATACAAACTTCTCTGCATACAATCTGCTCAGGTGCGATAAGCAGTTCTACTGTGCCTCCGTTTGCGGACACGCTATGTGGGAAGTCAAAGAATGGGCCGAAATCCGCCAGGATTGGTTCAAACAATTTTGAAACACCTATTAATAACTAACATTATAACCAAACGCCAAATGAAAAGTAAGTTCTTTCTTTCTCTGGTTGCATTGCTGATTGCAGTGACAATGTCAGCGCAGGTGAAATCAATCACCGGTACTGTCATTGACGACTCTGGTCTTCCTGTAATAGGCGCCAGCATATTGGAGAAGGGCACCAGCAACGGTGCGATTACCGATCTGGACGGTAGATTCAGCCTTTCTGTCGGGACAGGCAAAACTCTTGAAGTCTCGTCAATCGGTTACAAAACTGAGGTTATTGTTGTTGACAGTCGCTCTGTTTATGACATAACCCTCCACGAAGACACCGAACTGCTCGACGAAGTCGTCGTAGTAGGTTACGGTACAATGAAGAAGTCAGATCTCTCTGGATCATCCGTTTCTATGAAAGAGTCCGATCTCAAGGGTTCAATTATTACCTCTCTTGACCAATCTCTTCAGGGACGTGCAGCCGGAGTCGCATCTGTACAGACATCCGGAGCGCCAGGTTCATCATCTTCAATCCGTGTCCGCGGCCAGGCTACTATCAATGCCACTGCAGAGCCTCTGTACGTAATTGACGGTGTAATTATTCAGGGCGGTGGAAGTTCAGGTTCGGATTTCGGTCTCGGAGATGCTCTCGGCAATGGCCGCGTCTCTACCATTTCCCCTCTCTCGACCATTAACCCTGCCGACATCGTAAGTATGGAAATCCTCAAGGATGCATCAGCTACTGCGATCTACGGTGCACAGGGTGCAAACGGTGTCGTTCTCATTACCACCAAGCACGGAAAGTCAGGAGACGCTAAGTTCAGCTACGACAGTATGTTTGCAGTAAGCCGCCAGACCACACGTCTGGATATGATGAATCTGCGCGAATATGCTGAGTACAACAACTCACTTTACGAAATCGGAGAAATCACCGAAAAGAGCGCATACTATGCGAATCCATCGCTTCTTGGAGCCGGTACAAACTGGCAGGATGAAGTATTCCGCACAGCTCTCCAGCATCAGCACCAGATAAGTGCCCAGGGCGGTTCTGACAAGGTACAGTACTATGTATCAGGTTCATTTATGGACCAGCAGGGTACCGTTATCGGTTCAAATTTCAGCCGTTACAGCGTGAGAACCAACCTCGATGCACAGCTTAAGGAATGGTTCAAGCTCGGTCTCAATGTCTCATATGCCAATACCAGAGATGACCTCAAGCTCGCAGACGGTGGCGAAGGTATTATCTTCTACTCGCTTACCACGCTCCCTGATATCCCGGTATATGACGTAGATGGAAACTACTCTTCAACCTCACGCGAGGGTTATACCAATCCTAACCCTATCGCTATGGCTATGCTCGACGAGACCACACTCACAAGACGCAAGCTGACTGGAAATCTCTATGGCGAAATTACTCCTATCAAGAACCTGGTCTACAGAGCAGAACTTGGTTTCGACATCAACGCATCGGATTCTGAGCGTTACAAGCCAATGGTAGATCTTGGTGGCTGGAGCCGTCCGACCAACTCTATGAGCTATCAGAAGAACAGCGGTCTTTATTGGCAGTTGAAGAACTATCTCACATATTCGAACAGCTTCGGCAAGAACTCATTCTCAGCAATGGTTGGACACGAATTATGGGAATCGTCCTGGAACTACCTCAGCGGAAGCTCGACCGGTCTTTCTTCAGACGAAGTCCACAATGTCAGCCTTGGAGACTCAAAATCACACTCTATCGGTCACGGTTTCGGTTCTGAAGCAATGGCTTCCGTTTTCACCCGCTGGACCTACAACTATGACGACAGATACCTCCTCACCTACACCTTCCGTTATGACGGTTCGTCAAACTTCGGTCCTGAGAACAGATGGGCAGGTTTCCATTCTGTTGCAGGTTCTTGGAGATTCTCAAACGAGAAATTCATGGAAGGAGCGAAGGATGTGCTCAGCAACGGAAAGATCCGTGTCGGCTGGGGACAGACCGGCAACTCTAATATTGGTGGCTTTGCTTGGGGCGCAGGTATCAGCCAGATGCCTTCTGCACTCGGTCCTGGCTATCGTCCTTCAAACATTCCTAACACTGCTGTCCACTGGGAAAAGCAGGAGCAATGGAATGTGGGTCTCGACCTCGGTTTCCTTGACAACAAATTCAACGTCACAATTGATGCATACCAGAAGATTTCTTCAGATATGCTTATGGGTATGCAACTCCCTTCATACATGGGAACACAGGGCAATCTTTCATCAGCTCTCGCAGCGCCTAAGGGCAATTTCGGAACAATTGAGAATAAGGGTCTTGAAATCACCCTCGACCTTCACCCTGTTGCCACCAAGAATTTCAATTGGGACAGCAACTTCCAGATTTCCTTCAACAAGAACAAGCTCGTAGCGCTCGACGGTACCAGCAATGCTGCTCTCGTCGGCTACGGTCAATGGGCCGACGTTGTCAGCACAACAAAGATTGGAGAGCCGCTTTACGGATTCTACGGTTACGAGGTTGTTGGTGTTTATGAGTCTCTTGATGACATCATGAACTCTCCAAGGGCTGAGAAATATCCTTCTGACGGTGTATTCGACCGCAATACAACAGTATGGATTGGTGACCTCAAGTTCAAGGATGTGAACGGTGACAATATCATCAACGAGCTCGACCGCACCAATATAGGTTCACCACTTCCTAAGTTTACCTATGGTTGGACCAACAGCTTCAGATTCAAGGATTTCGATTTAAGTATCTTCGTTAACGGATCTTACGGAAACAAGGTTCTCAACTACAACCTTCTTGGACAGGGTTACAACGGTCTCGTTCATATGAACAGTGCATGGACCAACCAGCACAAGAGCATTTCCGACAGAGCACAGCTCGTTCCTATTGATCCAGACAAGAGCTATCCTGCTATTGTCAACGGCAAAACCGTAAGCTACTGGTACAATGATATTACCAATGTTACTGTTGCCAACAAGGGAACCAAGACTCCACGTCCTAGCTTCTCTGACCCTAACGACAACGACCGTATGAGTTCACGTTACATCGAGGATGGTTCTTATCTCAGAATCAAGAACATCACCCTCGGATACAACGTACCGAAGAGTCTTCTTAACAGGATTAAGTTCGACAATCTCCGCGTATATGTGAACATTCAAAATCTCTACACCTTCACCAAATACAGCGGATTCGACCCTGAAGTCGGTGCCAGCACCCAGGATTCAACCGGTCTCACCTATGGTGTGGACAACGGTCGTTATCCTTCACCTACCACATACTCTTGTGGTCTTAACATAACATTCTAAACTATGGAGGGTTACAACATGAAAAGCATAATCAAAAGCATAATCATCGCAGGAACGGCTATGGTAGCGTTATCCTGCCAGGATTTCTTGAACCGTCCAACAGAAGACAACTACAACACCTCAAACTTCTACAAGACAGACGAGCAGGTGGAACAGGGTGTCAACTATCTGTACAACTCTCCTTGGTATGATTTCCAGAGAGCTTTCATCAAGGTCGGAGAAGTAATGTCCGGCAATATGTACATGGGCGAATCTCCTTATCTTTCGCTAACGGCCAACGGTACTGACACTGACCTTATGAATATGTCCTACTCGCTTTGGGCAGTCAACGGCCACGCAAACACCGTCATTGACAATATTCTCAGATCGGAAGGTCCATCTCAGGCAGCTAAGGACAAAGCGATAGGTGAGGCACTTACACTCAAGGCTCTTGCATACTTCTATATGGTCAGAACCTTCGGTGAAGTTCCTATTGTCCACAACAATACTGATTTGCTGAATTCAGGTGAGTACAACAGTATAAAGAAAGTTGAAAAGGCCGACGTATACGAATACATCATCATGACTCTCGAGAAAGCGATGGAACTTCTTCCGAAGAATGCTTATATCGGAAAGTACAACCGCATCGACTATTACGCAGCAGAAGGTCTTCTCGCCAAGGTTTATCTCACCAAGGCAGGTTTGAAAGGATCGCTTGATTCAAACGATCTTCAGGCTGCTGCAAAGTATGCGAAGGATGTCATCGACAATTCAGGTCGTACACTCACCCCTGTATACTCTGATGTATTCCGCCTCTCCCCTACAGTATTTAATGCTACAGGCGAGCCACTCATCAGCTGGCAGTGGACATCATCAGGTACCCAGTGGACACGCCAGAATTCTCTGGAGAGCGATCTTGCTTACGAAGGTTTCGGCGACAACGGAGACCTTTGGGGTGGATGGACAGGTCCTTCAGTTGACCTTCAGGAGGCTTTCGGAGTTAAGGCTACGGACGACCCTGCAAAGCGTTATGGAGAGGCAGACTCTCGCCGTAAGGCCACTATGATGATGCCGGGAGACTTCTATCCATATTTCTGGACTGACAAGGGAGGATTCGATTGGATCAGATTTCTCTATGACGGTAGCTATGCAAAGCAGGTAGGTCTTCAGTGCAGAACTGGAGTTGCCAATGTAAAGCATCTTTATGGTAATAACTACGACCACGCAAGCGCACTCGGCATTGCTGCTGACCGTATGGCTTACCAGCTTCCTACCCATATACTTCGTCTATCCGATGTATATCTCATTTATGCTGAGGCAGTCCTTGAGACCAATCCTGCAGATGCGCTCGAATATGTCAACAAAGTAAGAACTCGCGCTGGAGCGGCTCCTCTGAGCAGTGTTGACTACAAGGCTATCTGGAAAGAGCGCCGTCTTGAGCTTGCCGGAGAAGGCGACTACTGGTACGATTTCGTACGTCGTTCATACTATCAGATGGACGAGGTCATCGCTGAACTCAAAGCACAGAAACGTTCTACCTACAACGGTGATATCGACAAGGTTTATGAGACATATTTCACTGACAAAACTTGGGATATAATCCTTCTTACCGAGCCTAACGGTGACGATCAGGTCGGCGGCTGGGTAGAAGGTGCCAAAGGTCAGGTATGGTATGGAAATAATGGTGTGATTGGAAGTGATGATGCACCAAACATCACTGCTTCAAGCTTCACCCTTCCATTCCCTACCGAGGACGTTGTATTCAACGGAAACATGGCATCCGATGCTCCTGCAGAGCACGTGGATGTACGTGAGGTTTACCAGTACAATTTTTAATTGAAGACAGGAAATGAAATCAATAAAGACAATAAGCTCAGTTCTGGGAGCTGCACTTCTTGCCTCATGCATCAGTTCATGTGACAAGCTGGACTACCCTGACCGCTTCAGGCAGTCAGAAGGTGTTCCCGTTGTTTACAGCGTGTCATATTCTGCTACAGGCGTTTATATTGAGCAGGCTTTCATGGAGGAAATAGTATGCATCCTCGGTGAAAACCTCCGCAGTGTGCACAATGTTTTGTTCAACGACCAGGAAGCCGTTCTGAACACAAGCTATATGACTGACAACACTCTCCTCGTTCAGATACCTAAGACTATGCCTGTCGTGGAGACTGACAAGATTTACCTGATTACAGCGGCTCTAGATACAGTGAGCTATGACTTCCGTGTCCTCCCTCCTGCACCAAGGGTATCCTATATGGACTTCGAATATGCAGAGCCGGGAACTGTCACTACCATCCGTGGTAACTTCTTCTACGAGAAAGAGGGCGGAGTTCCACTTACCATCGAATTCCCTAAAGCTACAGTTACTGACATCAAGGAAATAGCTCTTGACCACGTAACTTTCACCGTTCCAACGGGAGCTCTCCCTGGAAAGGTAAAAGTCACAACAGCATCCGGTACATCAGCTTCAGACTTTATGTACAAGGATAACCGTGGTATGCTCATCGATTTCGACAACGGTCTCTACTCAATCAACAAGGGTTGGAAACCTAAGGAGCTCTCTACCGTTGGCGGTTTCTCAGGAAATTATGTGATACTCGGAAACGGAAGCGAGACCCTTGACGCAGACGGAAGCGATTGGAAAGAGTCGTTCCAGTGGCAATACTGGGCAGGCAACTGGGCAGATCCTGAGCCATTCGAGGGAATTGACGGACGCCGTTTGCTCGACATAGTCGATTTCAGCGACTACAGCTCTATGGTGCTCAAGTTCGAGGTCAACATTTCATCTGAAACCCCTTGGACCGGTACCCCTATGCAGATTATCTTCTCAAGTACAGCCGAAGTTTCAAACGGCCCTGCAGGCGCAAAGGACATTTATGGCAATACTCTCGCCGGCTGCAACAACAAGTACTTCAACGATGGAGACAACTTCGCAGGCCTCAGCCTTCCTCGCTATCTTTGGGAGCCTTGGAAGACCAGCGGAAGCTATGACACCAACGGCGAATGGAGAACCATCACCTGTCCTATCTCTGAATTCACTAAGTACTGGGATGGCAGCAACGCATCAGGCAAGCTTACCCCTGAGTCATTCTCAAATCTTGAGATATTCATCTCCGGAGGTTCAAGCTCTTGCGGAACCGCAGGTTCTTCCCCTATCATCAAGATGGATAACTTCCGTGCTGTTCCTGTCAGATAATTAATACGATAGCATTATGAAAAGCATATTCAAACATACAGCAACAATTGGTGCGGTCTTACTCCTTCTGGGAATCACGTCCTGCAAGCAGGTTGAGATTGACACCGCCCAATATGCCGACGACGCAGTGACTCTGGCATCATTCGGTCCGAATCCGGTGATGAGAGGAGCACAGCTCAGATTCTTCGGCAGCAACCTTGACAAAATTGCCAAGGTAAATGTACCCGGCGTTGAGCCTATCACTTCAATTGAGGTTGTCAAATCAGGAAAAATCAGCGAAATACGCATTACACTTCCAGTAGAAGGACCTGAGGTAGGATATGTTACCCTCCTTTCCAAGGACGGGGAGCAATTCACCACCAGATCTATGCTCAACTATACCGAGCCTATCGTTTTCGAAGGATTCGAAGTAGCTGCTCCTGCATTCCCTGGTGATGAAATCACCCTTAAGGGAGATTATATGAATCTTGTCAAAAAAGTGATATTCCAAGGTGGTGCTACTGTTGAAGTAGAGGAAGGAGCCACACGCCACGAGGCAAAGGTTATCATCCCTGCATCAGCAAAGAACGGAACCATAGTCCTTTCCGATGACGGAGCAGTTGAGAACCTCTTCTATTCTGAGTTGCCGCTCGAGATGGGTGAGCCTACAGTGAAGAAGGCAGCCGATGCTGTCATCAAGGCAGGAAAGGCTGTGACTATCAGCGGAGCACACCTCGAAATGATTGAGAAGATAGTTGCAGGAGGCATAGAAGTGACTGATTTTGAGCTCTCTGAAGACAATTCATCCATCACATTCATACTCCCTGACCAGTCCGCAAGCGGCAGCATCCTTGCCATCAGCTATGAAGGCAATGAGTACAATGCAGGAGACTTCGAGTCAACAGTTCCCGTTATCGATTCTGTAAATCCGCTGCCTGTTAAGGCTGGTGGTATACTCACCATTACAGGAAAAGATCTTGACCTCATCACCGCCATCGATTTCGAAGGTGCAGAAGATGCTATTTTCGCATATGAGAACGGTAAGATTTTAGTTTTAGTACCTGAAACGGCTAAAGAAGGAAAAGTCAGCCTCAAACTCGCCAATGGCACCTCAGTTGAGTCTGAAATCACCCTCGTACACCCTGTTATCGAGGCAGTTTCTCCTCTTGAAGTATATGCCGGAGACCCTACACCTATTACTGTAAGCGGCAAGGATCTTGACCTCGTTGTATCGGCTGCTATGGGCGGCAAGGCTCTGAGCATTGAGAACAAGGGCGAAACTTCGCTAGACCTCTATACTGACGCGACTTCGGTAAGCGGCAAGATTGAACTTACCCTCGCCAACGGTGAACAGATAGTATCAGAAGAGGAAGTCACTGTCAAATATCATGCTCTCGTAGTCCTCACTTCACGTCCTTCAGCCCAGCACATAGGCCAGGAAGTAGTACTCTTAGGAAGCAATCTGAACCTCGTTGAGTCTATATTCATAGGCGACACCAAGGTCACCCAATACAGCATACGCAAGGATGATGAAATCAGATTCCTTATGCCTTGGTGCAAGACCGGAAGCTACGAGCTCAAGTTCCAGCTTTACAACGGGGACGTCGAGATTCAGGCTGAACCTATTGGAGTACTCCTTGAGCAGACCATCAAGACTATCTGGGAAGGCGAATTCGCTGTAGGCGAATGGGCAGCAGGTTTCCAACCACTTTCTTGGGGTGGCTATGATTGGAGCAGTGTAAAGAAGGGTACAACCCTTATGGTATACTACAGCATAGACCCTGCAGCTGCATCCAACCCTAAGCTGCGTTTCGGTAACGGCAGTTGGGCTTCAATGCCAAGTGTTAAGAACCAGTTCACATCTGCTGACGGAGAGGGCAACATTCCTCTCGCCGAGGGAAGCAATTACATTGCCCTCACCCTCGGAGCTGAAGACCTCGACCAGCTCGTCAACAATGGAGGCCTTGTTCTCTGCGGTGCTTGGTTCATCGTTGAAAAGGTACAGCTCATTAACGACATCCCTCAGGAAAGAATCCTCTTCGAAGGTGATGCAGAAGTAAACTGGAACAATGCTGTCACCATACCTGCAAGTGAAGTTGCTACTTGGGAAGTTGGTATGGAACTCGCTATCCACTACACCGTTACTCCTGCAGACTACCATATGATCAGAATTATCAACAATGACTGGTCATTCAACCCTGACGGCAATAATGCTTACAACTGGAATGACTTGGTTGGAAACAGCGTTATCAAGAAGACAGTTGATGCTGAACTGCTTCAGAATCTTGGAGGTAAGGATATGAGCTTCACTGGATTCGGCTGCAACATCAACCTTGTAACCATTCTTTAAGAATCAAACACGGGCGGCGGCAGTATCGTCGCCGCCCTTTTATTTAAAGATTAATGAAAACTAATTTATTTCTCATCGGCACAGCCGTACTCTTGTTGGCAAACTCCTGCAATGAAGTGAACAATACTGAGCCGGAGAAGGCGGAAGCGCCAAAGCTTATATCATCCGAGCCTGCAGACGGAGCAAAAGGCATCGATTATGATAAGGAGCTGAAGATTACTTTCACATACGACCAGAACATTAAATGCCTTTATTCTGACTTCGCTCAAATAAAGGTGAACAATGACGCGGAAGTCATTAAGGTGAACCCTTTCAATACAGATTTGGAAATCACCATAGGCTCTCTCAAGGGTTCAAGCGAATATGAAATCACCATACCTGACGGCATAGTAAAAGGCTTCAAGGAGAATCAGGAAGCAGCCGCAGGCTTCAAATATACTTTCACTACAAAGGATGCACCTATAGTTGTGGACCCGGACGACGATGTACCTGAGCCCCAGGACAATGATGCTTGGAATAGAATGAATGAACTCGGTCTTGGATGGAACCTCGGCAATCATTTCGATGCCTTCTACAACGGTAGCTGGGCGGGAGACAAGTTCCTCTATCCGGACGAGACCTGCTGGGGCAACGGCAAGGTTACCGCCGCAACCTTCACAAAGCTCTATGTAGCCGGTTTCAGAACAGTCAGAATCCCTATTACCTGGCTCAAGATGATAGGAGAAGCTCCTGATTACAAAATAGATGAGACTTGGATGAACAGAATAGTCCAGGTAGTAGGCTGGGCACGCGATGCGGGACTGAAAGTGCTTATCAACACGCATCACGATGAAGACCATTACATAGGGAACGAGGCTATGGGGCACCGCTGGCTGAATATAATGGACGCAACAAAAAACGAAGAAGTCAACAAGGAAGTCAAGGAGAAAATCAAGGGCGTCTGGACCAATATTGCAAACGCATTCAAAGATGAAGGAGACTACCTCATTTTCGAGGGCTTCAATGAAATCAATGATGGTAATTGGGGCAATAGCGCCAACAGTTCAGACCAGGCCAAAGTTCTGAATGAATGGAATCAGGTCTTCGTTGATGCAGTCCGCGCTACCGGCTCAAAGAATGCTGAAAGATGGCTTGGAGTCCCGACCTATTGCACCAGCATCAACTTCATAGCTGATTTCGTTCTTCCTGAGGACCCTGCAGGACACTTGATGGTATCGGTTCACAGCTATGACCCTTACAATTACACAATTGCAGCAAACCTGCCACAGAAGCTCTGGGGCCACACTTTCACGGGCAATGACGACGAGAAGCAGATCAGGTCGATTATGGCGACCCTCCATGCCAACTTCGTTTCCAAGGGCATACCTGTTTATCTCGGCGAATTCGGATGCAGTATGCGCGAATACGATAGCAAGGAATGGAAGAGCTACAAGTACTATCTTGAGTATTTCGTGAAGGCTTCCAAATCCTATGGAGTCCCTTGCTTTATCTGGGACAATGGCAATAAGGGAGCCGGCTCGGAACACCACCCGTACATCGACCATGCTACAGGCTCATACATAGAGCACTCAAAGGAACTTATAGATGTAATGGTGAAGGCTATGTATGACAACAGCAGCGAATACACACTCAAATCTCTCTATGACAATGCGCCACGCCCTTAGAATATGCGCAGTGGCATTATGTCTTATCAGCACCTCCTGCGCCCAAGGCGTAAGTGACGAACACGGCAATAGCACGCTAAGGGCCCTGGAAGCTGCTGTTCGCGAGGGGCGATATATGTACGGGCATCAGGATGACCTTTGTTATGGCCATTTCTGGACTCACCCGGAAGACATCTTGAATGACAGAATCGAGGGATCAGACGTTTTTTTCGTCTGCGGAGATTACCCTGCCGTAGTCGGCTTCGACCTTGGAGGCATTGAACTCGGCAAGGAGGAGAATCTGGACGGCGTCAACTTCGACTATATGCGTAGGGCGGCAATGGAGCACATTGCCAGAGGCGGCATTGTCACTTTTTCCTGGCATGCACGCAATCCGTGGACCGGAGGTGATGCTTGGGACAACAGTTCCGATAAGGCTGTGGCTTCAATCATTGCCGGAGGCGGGAAAGAAAAAGAATTTGAGCTTTGGTTGGAGCGGCTTAGCGCTTTCCTTGGCAGCATCAGGAACCCTGACGGCACTCAGGCTGAGGTCATTTTCAGACCTTGGCACGAGCATATGGGAGGATGGTTCTGGTGGGGCATCGATACCTGCAGCGCAGATGAATACATTGCCCTTTGGAAAAAAACATATGCCTATATCAATGAGCTGAAAGGATTGACAGAAATCATCTGGGCATACTCTCCTAACAGCGACGTTGACAAGGATGGGTATATGGTCAGATACCCCGGTGATGACATAGTCGATTTACTAGGCATCGACCATTACCAGTATTCGGACTTTGATACCTACATTAATAGACTGAAGACCTGTCTGGGCTATATGAGCGAACTGGGAGAAGAGCACGAAAAAAACATAGTCATAAGCGAAACAGGTTACGAGGGTATCAAGGATGCAAAATGGTGGACCTCACTTAACGAGGGCATCAAGGACTACCCTATAGGCTATGTTCTGACCTGGCGCAATGCCTGGGACCAGCAGGGACATTTCTACGGTCCTTATCCCGGAGCTGATTGCGAAGAGGATTTCCGGAGTTTCTATTCACTGGACAATACATTGTTTCTTAAAGATATTAAATAGATTCTTGCTATGAATTTCAATGAAAGGCTGGAATGGCTGAAGGAAAGACATGAGGCTCTTGTCAACAGAAAGAATGAAGCCATTTATGTAAATGGAGTATATGAAAGACACAAATATCCGATATTGACGGGAGAGCACGCTCCCTTGTTCTGGAGATACGATCTTGACCCTGAAAGCAATCCTTATCTTGAAGAGAGATTCGGCATTCACGCTGCTTTCAACAGCGGAGCCATCAAATGGAACGGGAAATATATACTGGTTGTCAGGGTGGAGGCTGCAGATAGGAAATCCTTCTTCGCAATAGCTGAAAGCCCCAACGGCGTTGACAATTTCCGTTTTTGGGACAGACCCATCACCATGCCAGAATACGGCGAGCCGGCGACAAATATCTATGATATGAGACTTACCCGTCATGAAGACGGATGGATTTACGGTCTCTTCTGTGTAGAAAGAAAGGATCACACACTTGAATCAGACCTTTCAGCCGCTACTGCAAGCTGCGGAATTGCACGCACAAAGGACCTCATCAATTGGGAACGTCTTCCTGATCTCAAGTCAAAGTCACAGCAGCGCAACGTCGTTCTCCACCCCGAATTCGTTGATGGAAAGTATGCGCTCTATACCCGTCCGCAAGACGGATTCATTGATGCTGGCAATGGCGGAGGAATCGGCTGGGCTCTAATCGACGATATCGAACACGCCGAGGTCAAGGATGAAAGAATAATCAGTTCTCGCCATTACCATACGATAATGGAAGTCAAGAATGGTGAAGGCCCTCATCCGATTAAAACGGACAAGGGATGGCTGCACCTCGCCCACGGAGTGCGCGGATGCGCATCCGGCCTCAGGTACGTGCTCTATCTCTATATGACGGCTCTTGAGGACCCGACAAGGGTAATAGCTGCACCTGCCGGTTATTTCATTGCACCTGAAGGGGATGAATTCATCGGCGACGTTATGAATGTCGCATTTGCGAACGGCTGGATAGCTGATGAGGACGGAAAGGTATTCATCTATTATGCTTCTTCCGATACCCGTATGCACGTAGCCACTTCTGATATCGACAGGCTGGTTGACTACTGTATGAACACTGAACCGGACGCTTTCCGGACAGGGCTTACGGTAGAGAGACTCAATAGACTGATAGACAAGAATATGAAGAAACTATAATCTAATCAGAATTTCATAAATAGAATACTATGAGCAAAGCGACTATTGTGGAAAAGATTGCATACGCACTTGGGGATGCCGCTGCCGGAGGAATAACCTGGAAGATAATGTCCATTGCCTTCCCGCTGTTCTTTACTAACATTTTCGGACTGAGTTTCGCCGATGCGGCTGCGCTGATGCTGCTGGCAAGGCTTTTCGACGTTGTGACTGACCCTCTTATGGGCTCACTTGCAGACCGTACCCAATCCCGCTGGGGAACCTATCGCCCTTGGCTTATCTTCGGCGCGATTCCTCTCGGTCTCATCTTTGCGTTGCTTCTTTACACCCCTGACCTGGGGCCTACAGGTAAGCGTATATGGGCATATACCCTGTATCTTTTGATGATGGCAGTGTATACGGCTGTGAATGTTCCTTACGGCTCGCTACTGGGAGTAATGACAGATGACGACAATGAGAAAAACCAGTTCTCTTCCTACAGAATGGTCGGAGCATATGCTATGGGCTTCATTACCCTGCTCTCCTTCCCTTACCTTCAGAAGCTGGTCGGAGGCACTGACGCTCATCAGTATGCTGTATTGGGAGCCATTTTCGGCCTGATTGCGACAGTTATGACCCTCATCTGCGGTCTCTGTACCAAAGAAAGGCTTAAGCCTGTCAGAGCCGAGAAATATTCATTCAGCCAGTTTGTCAATCTTTTCAAGAACAAACCTTGGGTGATACTGACGCTCACCGGAATCTTCACCAACTTCTTCAACGGTTTCCGTTACGCGGTTGCGGGTTATCTCATCTCCTACTGTCTTGGCGGAGACGTCACTTTAGGTGCCCTCATCATCAACTACACCGTGCTGATGGCATTCGGAGAAGTGACCTGTATGATATTCGGTGGCGTATCTCCAAAATTCACTGAGAAAGTGGGTTCCAAGCGCAAAGCCTTTATCATCGCTGCCTTGATTTGTGCCTTTACTTCCGTAGCCTTCTTCTTCATCCCT
Organism: Bacteroidales bacterium; assembly: GCA_029098505.1. Taxonomy (GTDB): domain Bacteria; phylum Bacteroidota; class Bacteroidia; order Bacteroidales; family UBA932; genus Cryptobacteroides. The sequence goes on along the minus strand of JAQXOE010000044.1, from coordinate 56,075 downwards.
ATGGATCCGCGATTCATTTGGGTAATGATTCTTTGCGTAATTCTCACCTCAATAGGAATCGGACTCTACTCACCTCTGCTCTGGTCAATGTATGCTGATGTAGCAGACTACTCCACCGAGAAGTTCGGGACATCATCCACAGGTCTCATCTTCTCATCAGGCACTATGGCACAGAAGCTGGGAAGCGCCATTTCCGGTTCTCTGATTGCCCTCCTGCTCGGACTTGCAGGAGCGCGTATGATACCGGACGATTTTGGCAATACAGTATTGGACCCAAGTTCAGTAACTGATGCGGTCCGTACTATGGTATGGTCACTTTTCTCCCTTATTCCTGCTGTATTAGCCTTGATAATGACTTGGTTAGCATTTAAATATCCAATTAAGAAATAATTACTATGCCTAAACAATACGGATATTTCGACGACAAAAAGCGCGAGTTCATCATCACCGATTATGCCACCCCTTGGCCTTGGATCAATTATCTTGGTACGGAGGACTTTTTCTCCCTTATATCAGGAACCGCAGGAGGTTATTCTTTCTGCAAGGATGCCAAATTTCGCCGAATAACCAGATACCGCTACAACGGCGTCCCAATGGACGCCGGCGGACGGTATTTCTACATAAATGAAGAAGGAAGGATATGGAATCCGGGGTGGAAACCTTGCAAGACGAAACTCGACAACTTTGAATGCCGCCACGGAATGGGTTACACCAGAATCAGCGGCTGCCTGAACGGACTGGAAGCAAGTGTCCTATTCTTTGTTCCGCTTGGACAACGTTGTGAGATTCAGAAATTGAGCCTCAAAAACAATACAGAAAAGGCGAAATCATTCAAGCTCTACTCCTTCGAAGAATGGTGTCTGTGGAATGCTGCGACTGATATGGAGAATTTTCAGAGGAATTTCTCAACAGGTGAAGTGGAAATAGAAGGCAGCACCATATATCATAAAACCGAATACAGGGAGAGAAGAGACCATTACGCCTTCTATTTTGCCAACACTCCGATTGATGGTTTCGACACTGACAGGGAGAGTTTCATAGGCCTTTATAACGGTTTCGACGAACCTGATTGTGTAATCAGAGGAGTATCCAGGAATTCCGTTGCTCACGGTTGGAGTCCCATTGCCTCACATCGCTTCGACCTTACCCTCGAAGCTGGCGAAAGCAAGGATATCATTTTCATACTCGGCTACATCGAAAATGCCCAAGATGAAAAATTCATAGAACCAAGCGGCAGGGAAATCAACTCCAGCTCCTTTATTATCAATAAGAAGAAGGCCTATGCTATGCAGGAGGCTTACAATGACAGCGCCAAGGTAGATGCAGCATTCAAGGAGCTCTGTGATTATTGGGATGCCCTGCTTGGCCGTTTCCAGCTTAGTTCCGACTGTACAGAACTCAACCGTATGGTCAATGTCTGGAACCAGTATCAGTGTATGGTCACTTTCAACATGTCCCGTTCCGCATCCTTCTTCGAGAGCGGAATCGGCAGAGGAATGGGCTTCCGCGACTCCAACCAGGACCTCGTGGGTTTCGTGCACCAGATTCCGGAAAGAGCACGCGAGCGTATCATTGACATTGCCTCAACCCAATTTCCCGACGGCGGATGTTATCACCAGTATCAGCCTCTGACCAAGCGTGGCAATAATGACATTGGAGGTGGTTTCAATGACGATCCCCTCTGGCTCATCTTCGGCACCGTTGCCTATATCAAGGAAAGCGGTGATTTCGGCATACTCGATGAGGCTGTGCCATTTGACAATCAGAAAGGAAGTGAAGTACCTCTCCTTGAGCATCTTAGAGTCTCTTTCAAGCACGTCGTCAACAATCTCGGACCTCACGGATTGCCCCTTATAGGTCGTGCAGACTGGAACGACTGCCTCAACTTGAACTGTTTCTCCAACGACCCTAACGATTCTTTCCAGACCACCGAGAACAAGAGCGAAGGCAGCAAGGCAGAATCACTGATGATTGCGGGGCAATTCGTCTTCTGTGGTCAGCAGTACCTTGAGCTTTTGGAGCGCATCAATGCAGATGAGGGAGAGATCAATGAAGTCAGAGCATCCATTGAGGCAATGAAAAGAGCAGTTGAAGCATATGGATGGGACGGTGAATGGTTCCTACGCGCATACGATTTCTTCGGGAACAAAATAGGATCCAAGGAATGCGAGGAAAGCAAGATTTTCATTGAAAGCCAAGGCTGGTGCACTATGGCAGGCATTGGAGCCGAAAAGGGGCTCTGTGACAAAGCTCTGGATTCAGTAAAGAGGCTTATGGACTGCGAGCACGGAATAGTACTGAATTATCCTGCATTCACTCATTACCACATTGAATACGGGGAGATTTCATCCTATCCTCAAGGATACAAGGAAAATGGCGGCATCTTCTGCCATAACAATCCTTGGGTCATCATAGGAGAAATTGTTGCAGGCAGAAACGAAGATGCATGGGAGCACTACTGCAAGATATCCCCTGCCTTTACTAAGGATCAGGAGCTTCATAAGGTGGAGCCTTATGTGTATTGCCAGATGGTTGCCGGAAAGGAAGCCGCGAGACCAGGCGAAGGCAAGAACAGCTGGCTGACAGGTACGGCTGCATGGAACTGGTATCTTGCCTCACAATGGATACTTGGAATCAAACCTGAATATGACGGGTTGAGCATTGAGCCTTGCTGTCCTAGCGTCTTGAAGAGCTTCAAGGTACGCAGACAATGGAGGGATGCTGTGTACAATATCGAAGTCATATTAACAGGTAAGGGAGGAAAAGCCTTCCTCCCTTACGAACCAGGTGAACATAATGTCACGCTGGAACTCTAATCCAGCGTGACATTAAGTCACTTTATTCTTATTCTGTAGAAAGAGCTATTGGTAGTAACGAAAAGATACTCATCGTTCTTTCCGCCGACTTCCATAGACCAAGCCCTCTCTTCCACTTCAAGGCGTTTTGTGAGCCTTCCGTCCTTGTTATAGACAAAAATCTGGCCTTCAGCTAGATAGAAATTCCCATCGCTGTCGTAAGCGCTGCCGTATTCACCTCTGTTCATGGCAAGGCCTTCGAGTGAGAGACTTCCGTCAGCATTGACATTGAACTTGTAACACTGCTTCGGATTCTCCCATGAGATATATACGGCTTCTTTCTGGCCGGCTGTCACAGCAGTAAGGTCAACCGAGCGGCAGAAATCGAATAGCCTTGGAATGATGGTCACTCCATCAGGCGCGAGCCAACTCTCCTCCGGAAGGGCATTGTCATAGATTTCAATAAAATCATCAGCCCTCAATGCGTGCGAAGGATAGATTACCCGTTGAGCCTTGACGCTCGAGCTGGGGACGATGCGGAGCGGTATCATAGTATCAGCAGTTGTATCTGTATCAATGGCATAAGCCATAACACTCCACATACCGTTGCCCCATCCGCTATAGTCGCTGTTTGCGTCCTTCATATTTTGAATCATATCTATTTTTTCGCCAGCAAAGCCCGGCTGTCCCGGATAACGGCAAAGGACGATGAGATTATCCTGGGTATCGACAGCCAATGAAAGAGGGCGGTATGGGTAGTCGGCGAGCAGTGTGATTGCTTCGCTTTCAGCATCCCATTTATAAATCTTTCGGAGATTGCCTTCGCAGAAATACACATTGCCCTTGCTGTCCCTGGTAGCTCCGCTTGCGAAAGAATAACCCTTGCCTATCTTAACAGCCTCTCCTACCCTTCCCTCCGGACGACGGCTGCTTTCATTGCCACTGACCTTGCCATAGGCGAAAGCAAGAGGATAGATCGAGACGTTTTTGTTGATATCATAGGCCGTAGCAGCCGTTTCGCAGATAATCTGTGTCCAGGTTCTGTTGTTCCTGAACTCGATATTCTCGCAATTTGAGACAAGTGTACCGTAATCACGCGGGGTCATCACCCTTACAACACGGTAGAACCAGAGATTTGCGAACATAATGTTCCTGCAGTTATCCATAGTCATAGAAACCGCATCGCGACCTTCGCGGCTTTCCTCCTCATACTGCATCGCATAGACCTTGTAATTCTCCACGTTCTTCCAACGTGACTCGAAACGTACGTGATGCTCGAGAGAAATCGCGTACATTCTGCTCGGCGTACTGGTATCACTTACATACAGGCCACAGGAAGCATAGGTATTTGCAGTCCAGATATCCTTGAAGGTTCCTCCACCTCCATTGGTAATCCAAAGCGACCAATACTGACTGTCCCAAGCCTGATCGAGTCCTTGGTTGGCTATAGGATTGGAAGGAGAGCTGACCCTCATTGAACCGAACATTGACATATTGAATCTCGGAGCTTCCTGTCCGGGAACCGGCTTTCTCATTGTTCCGTGGCCACCCACGAACTTGACGTCATTCAGGAGGGATTTCTCTCCTGCCATCCACTTCATACCGACTGCCCTGTTGTTATAGCCTCCTGTACTGATACCGATACCGGTGAAGATGTCATCTCCACCCTCAGAGGATTCTACCATTGGGACAGGTGAACCGAAACCGCTGAATGCAGGAGTACTTTCGGCCAGAATGAACTGTGTTGAATATGGATGAAGTCCAATAATCTTGCTGCCCTTGTGGAGCTTGAGTGTTCCGGTGATTCTATACCAGCCCTCAGGGACAAAGACTGTTTCATTTTCATCTATTGCCCTCTGGATGGCTTCTGTGTCATCGCTTTCTCCGTCACCTACAGCTCCATAGCATGTAACACTTACCCATTCCTTCATATCAGGAAGAGACGGAATGCTGCGGGTATAGGTCTCAGGAAAGGCTGCAGCTTCGGTATTACAGATGACACCGTATTCGGAATCATCACCCATTTCATTGGAAATCAAGCCATAAACGAACTCATTGATTCGATAGCTCTTTTCTTTACCCTCATAGCTGAGACCCTTGGCCTTTAGATCCGCGAAAACAGGGACATTCTTGCAATGCACATTCAAGAGATTGGTCTCATTATTCGCACCCTCAGCGGCAGTCACTACGACGGCAGTCTTGACATTCTCGAAGAAACTATCTTCAATGAACAGTCTATCAGCGACTTGATTGTCACAAAGCACTCCTACGGGAACATTCTTGACTTTCATATTCACTATGGCCATACCGGCATTCAGGCTTCGTATGGCAGCTTCCTTCTGGCCTTCGAAATAGACATCGACCATTGCCATAGGCCAACTTGGTGAAGTAGTCCTGGAGTCTATTCCATAGCGGGCGCCGAAAAATTCGACATCCTCCATTTCATTGCCGACATCATAAAGGCAGGCATAACCATCACCTCCATAGATGGAAATGTGGCTGAAGACTCCATGCTGGGCGACGTGGGTGCGCAAGCCTATTGCCATAGGATTGCCCTTCCCTATCCTGATATCTACATTTGAGATTCCACTGTAAAATGTTCCCGGATTTGCGTCAGCAACATTCTCAGGGTCATTGACTATGCCACCGGTAAACCAGACCATAGCGGTCGGGCTCTCGCTGAAACCCGCTGTTTTCTTCTCCAATACAATTTCAGGACGTGTCTTTCCATAGCCGACTATACGGATGGCAGCAGGTACGTAAATGGTTCTGGAGATACGGTATTTGCCTTCAGGGAGATAGAGAGTTCCGAATTCACGCTCGTTCTTGAGGGTATTGATGGCTGTCTGGAGAGCATCGCTTACGTCCATCTTGCCATCTGCCTTGATTCCATAGCTTTCCTCGGTAAAGAAGACGCCGTGAGGATCATCAAACTTCTCCGTATAAACGGAAGGACCGGCCAGAGCATTGAATGAAATGCCCAAGAAAGCCAGCAGCGAAATCAATTTATGAACGAGTTTCATAGACTGCTACAACTGTTTTCTTGCTTCGCGGTCAGGATCATTGAGTACACGGCAGTCGTTGCTGAGTACCATCAATGCGCCCTCCTCACTGGTGTATTCAGGCCACTGAGGCAGAAGCTCATTGTTAGGATTTCCTGTCTTCATGAAGTTCAGCAGGGCGGAACTCATCTTGTCACTCAGGACTCTTGGCTCCTTTCCACCACCCGTATGAGTAAGCATAAGGTCTGTATTCTTGAACCAGTAGCAGATATCGGCACAATGGAAGGCGCGCATTCTGCCATTGAAGAGCTTAGGCTCATAGTCGAACCAAGCCATATAGACAGGCGCATCCTGAACCTTTTTCGAGTCGGCTACCGAGGTGACCATCTTCCTGTTAGCATTCACAAGATTCAGAATCTCGATAGGTGTATCCTTGTCTGGAAGTATATTTGAATAGGCCTCATAAACAGCAGCAGCCTGCTCAGGGGTTCTCGGGCCGCCGCCGAAACGGTTGAACTGCTGGAGAGAAGCGATAGCCTGCTCTTTAGTCATTGCCTCAAGCTGAGGACTGGTCCTCGATGCACCCCACTCAGCAGTCGTAGTGCAGAAGAGCATAGATACATTGTTCGACCAAGCGCTCTTATCCTGAAAATACTCACCCTTCGCGAAATGGACACCATCGGCAACAGGTCCGAAACCTCCGCGGAAGTTTGTCGTCGGATGAGTCTTCTCAAACTCAGCCAGTGCTCTGTTAGCCAGGGCAATATACTCCTTCCAAGGCATTTCCTGCAGTTTGCGCATCTCTGAAGGCTTCAGGCCGGCAGTCTTGAGGATGAACTTTCCGAGCTCTGAGCTGTAATTCTGATCAATTGCGAAGTTTGTGTTTCCACTGAGAGCAACAGCCTTGTGCACCAATCCGGCATTGTCGCTCATTTCAACCATATTGCAGACCTTTGCACCGCCTCCGCTCTGTCCCATAATGGTGACATTGCCCGGATCGCCTCCGAAATTGGCAATATTGTCGTGTACCCACTGTAGAGCAGCATGGATGTCCAGCATACCTGCATTTCCGGATTCCTTGAACTTAGGATCTACAGCTGAGAAATCAGAAAAGCCGATAGGTCCGAGGCGGTGATTGATGCTGACAAAGACAATATTTCCCTGTCTTGCGAGATTCTCTCCGTTGTAACCATCCTGCTCTATGCCGTTGCCGCTGGTATAACCGCCACCGTGGAGCCATACGAGTACAGGACGTTTCGCATTGTCGGTATTAGGAGTCCATACGTTCAACTTGAGGCAATCCTCGCTGACATCGTAATAGTTCCAATGGTCGACCATAGTGCCATAACTGTTGGTATATTTTCCTTCGACCATCTGAGGAGCACTGTCTCCATAGAAAACTGTCGGGAGTATTCCATCCCAGCTCTGAGGAGGCTGAGGAGGCATAAAGCGATTCTCACCAGCTGTTGAAGCTCCATAAGGTATGCCGAGATAAGTATATACCCCGCGCAGGATATAGCCCTTTACCTTTCCGTACTGGGTCTGTGCAATAGCAATATCATCACCGATAAGAAGTTGTTGCGCATCAGGATCATAAGTGTTGCAATCCTTTGCACAGGAAGCTGAGCCGGCAGAGTTTCCGCAAGAAACCGCCGCCACAAGCATTGCCGCTGAGGCAAGGCTGGCAAGAGTGAATGAATTGAGTCTCATTTTGTTATCAGTTTATCAGTGTTTTTTCTTTGTACTGTCCAATCAGGATATTTCTCCGCCTTGAACGTCTCATCCATAAAGAATGCTGACTGCTCATCCCTGCCTTTCAGCTGCCAATCTATCCACTTGACAGAAATATCGGCAAAACTGCCTCCGTGGGTTTGCTGATAGGTTCCTCCGTGCCCTACCGGCAGGTTGCAGAGAAAAACAGGGACGTGATCTATCATCTCAAAATTGACATTGGCATTGGGATAAGCCACATCATCAGGCCCTCCAATAAGGTACAGCACAGGATTATGAAGGCGGGCCAAGTCGGCCCTTCTCATAGTACCTCCGAATTCCTTTCCGTAAACTCCACCCTCGCCTACGCTACGGGCAAATCCGTCCTTCGGACCTTCAGCCGGTCTCATACTTCCTGGCTCAATAATAGGGAAAGGCGGTTTAGCATCAACGAAACCGGAATTCAGTACAATAGTTGAAGTTACTCTCGGATCAGCAATGGATGCAGTGAGAGCCTGACCACCACCGCAGGACTGGCCGGCAGCTGCAATGTTGGAAAGGTCAATCTTTCCGTAATAAGCGCTGCCCGGATTGGAATTCAATGCCTCCATCACGTCAATAGCATGTACAAGATACTCTGTATCAGTCATTCCCATAGCAGAAATCTCACTCTGCGAGAACTCATTGTAAAAGCCCACAGCTACGACAAAATAGCCGTAGGAAGCCAATTCGGTCAAATAGTTCTCAAAACCCTTAGAAGAGAATGCACAGCCTCCGTTTGAGAAAATGACCAATGGCAACGGGCCTTCTTGCTCTACTGCGTATTCAAGATTCGCAGGCCGGTACACAGTATAGTCAGGAGTTTCATCGCTGAGGTCGATAACAGCTTTGTACGGACCGGAACCTCCGTCCTCGACAGCTATGCAATTACTGCTCTGAGGAGCAAAACCCCTGGCCTCAAGCCAGGTCATCATATCGTCTGGCCACGAGTCAGTAGTATTGCGCCCGCGACGGGTATTCAGAGAATAAGGTCCCTTCCCGTCTCCATACATATGAAGTTCTGCATTCTTTCCTGCTTTTTTCCACTCAAGGAAGAGGCCCAGGCAACCGGCTGCAACATTTGGATGGTCAGCACGGGTCATAATGAGAAGATCAGGCGCATTCTCAGGAACTTCGACATCAATCATTGAAGGTCCGTATGCCGTTACAAGGAATGATGGCATCTCTCCTTCCTCTGCCGTTATTGTCGCGCCAATGGCCACACAACCTCCGGCCGAGAAGCCCAGATAACCAATCTTATTCGGGTCAATATTCCATTCCCCAGCATGTTGGCGGACCAGCTTGATGGCATTGCGGGCGTCCTCAATGGCATTCATATTGGCCTCGTCTCCTATTCCAGGTGATGGATTTGCATTAGCCTTAGCAAATATCTGGAAACCTGTAACATCCACCATCTCCATTGATGAAGGAGCGGCGTTTGCAAATGATGTATCATTATTCAGCCTGTACTTCAGTCCAATGGCTGCTATCCCCCTGTCATTCAGGAATTTGGCCATTTTCTCCACATCGTTGGTCCAGGACAGCATACGCATACCGCCTCCGGGACACAATATCACAGCGGAAGATACATTACGTGAAGGTTCAGGAAGATATACGCTTATGCTCGGTTCCGATACACCGACAATAAGCTTTTCATCACCGCGCATTATCACCTTCTCTTCAGCAGCAACAGATGCTTTCCGGACCGGTACCGGAAGCATCTGCTGAGCTGCTGACAGAGTCGGCAGTAATATGCAAGCAGAAATAATTGTCAAAAATTTCCGCATAATGAAATATTAAAATCTCACTCTCTTCTTGAGTCTGATGTCCTCTGAAGAAGCGCCGATCATGAATTTGCCGCGGCCCTTCTTAAGATTGAACTGATGCTGCTCCATATCCCAGAGCTTGAGGTCGTCGACAGGTATCACGAGCTCAACCCTCTTGGTTTCACCCTTCTTGACTGCGATTCTGTCGAAGCCACGGAGTCTCTTGGCAGCGTCGTCGCCAGGGACATTGACATAGAGCTGAACGACTTCTTCACCGTCCATAGCGCCTGTGTTCTTGAGGTCGAAGCTTACGAGATAATTGTCAGCTTCCTTCTTGACCTTGAGGCGTGAGTACTTGAAGCTTGTATAGCTGAGACCGTATCCGAACGGGAAGAGTGGTTCTCCCTTGTAGTACATATAAGTACGTCCGTGACGGATGTCATAGTCAAGCATATTAGGGAGTTCAAGAATGTCCTTGACCCAGGTCTGGGTAAGACGGCCTGCAGGATTGTACTTTCCGAAGAGAACATCTGCGAGCGCTGTACCGAGTTCCTGGCTGCACTGTGTCATATGCACTATGCCCGGAACATTCTCCGCTGTCCAGTTGATTGCATATGGGAAGCTGCTGATGAGCACGGCCACGGTATTGTGGTTGGCCTGCCATACGACCTTGATGAGATCCTCGGTCTCGAGCTGCAATGAACGTCTGTCGAGAGCCTCACGTCCGTCACCTGCTACAGTACCCATAGCCCAAGGAGACTGAACCGACTGTGCGCCCCAGTCCGGGCTTGTTGCAGGATGGTTGCCGACAATTACAAGACAAACGTCAGCCCACTTTGCCAGTTCCTGTGCAGAACCGTCGGAATCCCATTGCTGGAAACGTACCTCCACGTCCTGACCTTCAACAGCCGCCTTGATTCCGTCAAGAGGAGAAACCCTGTATGCAGGAAGGGCGCCGTACCAGTCCTTGAGGACACTTTCAGCACGATTGCCCATAACGGCGATCTTTTTGACCTTTTTGGTATCGATAGGAAGAATGTTGTTGTCATTCTTGAGGAGCACGACTGACTTCTGTGTTACGAGAAGCGCCTTGTCCTTGGCCTCCTGGCTCAACCACGGAGCTGTCTCACCGAACTCAATGTGATTGTATGGGCCAGCATCATCCATAAGACCGAGCCTGAGCATAGTGCGGAGGTTCATCTTTGTTCTCTCATTGATGACCTCGTCAGAGATGTAACCGGCCTGGTACGCATCCATCACCTGGGTGAAGTTCGAGTCAATGAAACGTGAAAGACCGTTCTCGAGGGAGAGCTTGATGGCCTCATTGATGTCCTTAGTATAATTGTGTGCGCTGGTCATGAATCTGAGCGCACCGGCGTCATTGACGATGGTTCCGTTCATTCCCCACTCGTTGATGAGGATTTCATTGATGAAAGGATTGGCCTCGCAAGGAATTCCATTGTACCTGTTGTATGCGGTCATAAGGGACTTTCCGCCCGCCTTTGCACCCTTCCAGAAACCGTATGAATAGTAGTCACGGAAAAGGTCCTCCTCAAAGCGTGAATCTGTCGAATAGCGGTTATCCTCGTTGCTGTTGGCAAGGAAGTGCTTCATAAGGGCAGCTCCTCTCCAATGCTCAGGATCGTCGCCCTGGATACCCTTGACTTCAGCTGCGACAAGTTCACCAACGAGATAAGGGTCCTCACCGAAACTTTCCTCAGTGCGTCCCCAGCGCGGATCTCTGGCAAGGTCGGCATTTGGAGCCCAGAGGATGAGGCTAGGCCTCCCGACTTCCTGTGTATAATATCTCGCCTCATATGACATAACGTCTCCGACAATATGAGCCATTTCCCTATCCCAGGTCTCGCCTATACCGTAAGCCTGAGGGAAGGCTGTGCTGTTCTTCTCCTTTGGTGCAGGGAATCTGAAACCGGCACCGAACTGGCCTGCGTTGCCCAGATTCGGCAGTTCAGCATCGCCTCCGCGGACGATACCGTGAATAGCCTCAGTGCTTCCAGGATTGGCAATTCCCAAACGAGGCACACCCTGGCCAACGATGGTTGAAATTTTCTCCTCAATTGTCATCAGGGATACAGCATTCTCAAGCCTCTCCTCTTCAGACAGATTCGGATTTCTGAATGGATACTCATACTCCTGTGCTCCAACAGGATTGGTGCAAATAATCATTGACATAAGGACAGAGCCTAAAGTCAAGCCTTTGTAAATCTTGTTCATAGAAATTGTAATATTGGTTAGTTATGCGGTTATTAGGAATGCTATTCCTTCCAATGTAAACTTAGCTAAAGTCAGATAAGAATGCAAGAGACTTGGACTATTGGAAAACAAAAAGGACGCAAAATAAAAAATTTGCGTCCTTTTCAGTTATTGTTCATTTTCAGTAAGCGCCCTGACGGGTTTTATGTAACCGAAAAATTCCCGTGCTATAGTCCGGATGACAGTATATGCAGGTATAGCCACGAGCATTCCGAACATACCGCTTATCTGTCCGGCGAAAAGGAATACAATGAAAATCTCCAAAGGGTGGACCTTCACGCTGTTCGAATAAATGAATGGCTGGAAAAGATAATTGTCAATCATCTGGGTAAAGACGAATATGCCTATCAGTATGGCAACGAAAGGCAGGAAGCCAACGCCCAGGCCGAATGAAGTAGCGCATACATACTTGATTATCAGTGATAGGCTGACTCCGATAACTCCACCGATGAGCGGTCCTACGTAAGGGACGACATTCAAAATACCGGTTAGGAATGCAATGCCGATAGAATACTTGAAGCCCATTCTCGCCACAATGAGCAGGCCAAGGAAATTGACCAGAGACACACCTATAACCTCGCATATCAAGCCCACGAAATACCTTGAGACGAGGCTTGCAATCTCGGACAAAGACCTTCTCACCTGTTCCTCATATTTGCTTGGAACAAAGGCCAGGACTATGGAAGAAGCCAGTCCGGGTTTCTTAATAAAGAAGAACGATATGAATATGACTGCGAAGAGGGCAATGGCCAGATTTGCTATAAAGGAAGCTACAGAGCCAATCATAGAGGAGAACATATCCACATTGATGAGTTTCTGAACCTCTTCAAGGATGAAAGTCTCTATCTTGAATCCGTATCCGAGCTTCGGGAAGTTGCGCACAAGATTGGCATTGAAATCTGCAAGAGGCGCGGAAACAGCCTTGGAAATATTTTCGATATTAGCTTTGGAAACATCGTTCGCAACGCTGCTGATGACAGGGAAAATATTGGTAACCAATAAGATGACCAAAGCAAAAACGGTGAGCAATGACAATGCCGATGCAGCCCAGTCGGGAAGATGATGCTGTTTGATGTGTGGCCTTTTGTAAAGTTTGAAAATGGGATGAGCAATCAATGCCATAACCGCTGCCATTATGATATAAAGCAAAATGCTCCTGAAGTGCCAGCAGAAGGTGCCGACCAAGGCAAGAGTAATGAGTGCCATGATGTACTTGGCAAGCAGTTCCCTGTATTTTGTGCTGTTTTCTTCCATAACTATCGATAAATCCGGTCTGTTTTACTGCATATTCTGTACCTTTTTTAGTTCCTTGAGTCTCTGCTTGCGTTTGGTGACTGTATAGTTAGCGGTAAAACAGGCAGTTCTTGTGCGGCAATAATCATCGTCAGTGAAAGACCCGTCCGCCATCATCTCAAGGCTATGCACCCGCAATTCGAGCTCCGGCAACAGGTCTTCAAACAGGTTCTTCACGCGCCTCCTGACTTCCTTATTGCCAATATCCAATAGCGAGACTTCGATGGCAAAGCCCAGCAGATCAGTGAAGAGAGGGCGGAAATATTCGGAGGCCTTCTGAAGCCTTGAGTTCAGAAAAACAAGTTTCGAAGAAGCTTCATTCAATCCTGGTACGGGCAATCCTGCCTCAATTGCTGACAACTGACTACGGAAGCGGGTAGCTACAGCGGATGCTTCATTGAACTGTTTGATCCTTTTTTCAATGCCGGCAAGAATTCCGGGGCCGGTATTCTTCAGAGGCTCCTGCCAAAGCTTGCGCATCAGGTTGAAACTCTTCCCTATTGCCGTGAAATTGAAAATCTCGTTCAGGAGCTCATAATGGTAGTGCTCCGCCTCCCCTTCGAACCTTTTCGCCACTGTTTCGAGGCTTTCCATAGCCTCATTGAAGCGCGACACCTCGGGATCGTTTTGGATAGTAGCAATGCGGATGGGAGATTCGAGGCTGATTCCTTCGAGCGAGCGGCATCTCGAAAGAGCGACATAGACTTGACCGAAGGCAAAGGCTGAACCTGCGTCAATGATGACATTGTCAAAGGTCAAACCCTGACTTTTATGAATAGTGATGGCCCAGGCGGTACGCAGGGGTATCTGTCTGAAGACCCCTGTCACATTCTGCAAGATTTCTCCCGAAGACGGGTCAAGACTGTACTTGACATTCTCCCAATCGACGGGCCCTACCGGAATATGATTGCCCTCAGGGTCCTTGACCACTACCCGACCATCCTTCTGAATCTTCTCGACCGTTGCTATTTTTCCATTGTAATAATCCCCTTCCGAATCATTGCGGATGAACATTACCTGGGCGCCAGCTTTGAGTTTGATAAGCAATTCTGCAGGATAGCTGCTTTCAGGGAAATCCCCGTCTATCTCAGCCTCGAATTCGGAGCATTCCCCTGGCAAGGCGGCAAGTTTGGTCTCATTAATCTCCTCTGCCTGCCTGTTATGAGTCGTAAGACGTATGGGTTCTTCCTTACAACTCAGGACAGCTCCTACCCTCTTATTCAATTTGGATAGAAGTTCCATATTCAGGGTATTGTCTCTGACTGCATTTAGGATATCCAGAAACTCCTTGTCCTTCTGTCTGTAAACCTTGCTCAGTTCTATGGTGACAATCCTTAGCTTATTGAAGGCTTTGGAATGAAAGAAAAAAGGAGAAGGGTAAACCTGTGAAATATAAGGGCGCTCGCTTTCGGTCACAACAGGGGACAATTGGCGGGCATCACCGATAAGGAGCAGTTGAAGACCGCCAAAGGGCCTGTCGTTGCGCCTGTAACGCCTCAGGACCATATCTATGGCATCCATAAGGTCGGCTCTTACCATCGACACTTCATCTATGATGAGCAGTTCCAGCGAACGTATGAGCTTTATCCTTTCCTTTTTCAAACCGTGAAACTTGTCCATCATCTGATATTCAGTAATAAGTTCCTTGACATCAGGCAAATATGGGCAAAGAGGCAATTGAAAGAAAGAATGGATAGTAGAGCCTCCGGCATTGATGGCAGCCACTCCTGTAGGAGCAAGAACGACGAAGCGCTTGCCGGTATTTGCCGTAATATGCTTTAGAAAAGTAGTTTTTCCGGTGCCCGCTTTCCCTGTAAGAAAAACGGACAAAGACGTATGATTGACGTAACTCTCAGCGAGTTCGAAAATTTCGTCTTTCTCTACCTGCATATCATTGCAAAACAGCAAGCGCTTCCTCAGCAAAAGGAAACTATTTGAATATCTTCTGTGCGAAAATGGTCAGATAAACACGCCAGTTTCTCCAGATATGGCCTCCGTCGGATTCATAGTACTCGTATTTGTATCCCTTCGAATCGAGGAAAGCACGTTCCTTGTCATAGTTTGCCTTTACGCCATCTGCACTGCCGACACCCATCCAGTAAAGTTTCGGGGCATTCTTGAATACGGCGGCATAGCGAGCTTCGTCCTCCGGACTTGATGGAGGTACCACACCTGAGAACATACCGACATAGCCGAAGGTGTCAGGGTGAGCCAATGAGAGTGCACAAGACTGTCTTCCACCCATTGAAAGACCTGCTACGGCACGATAATTCTTACCTTTCAGGACTCTGTAGTGGGACTCTACGAACTTGATGATATCAGGGAAACTCTCTTCAATCTCCTTGGTTGAGTCAGAGCGTGAATTCATCAAAGTAGGCTGGAACATATTAACGGTATAGCCAGGGGCAGAGCTGTTGAAATACACACCATTAGGCATTACAACAATCATAGGCTTGGCCTTGCCCTCTGCGATAAGATTGTCAAGAATCTGGACGGTTCTTCCGAGATCGCTCCAAGCATCCTCATCACCGCCTGAACCGTGGAGGAGGTAGAGTACAGGATACTTTTCCTTGCTGTCCTCATATCCTGCAGGAGTATAGACTGTAAGTCTTCTGTTTGTTCCGCCGAGCTTCGGACTGTTGTACCATACCTTTGACACGGTTCCGTGAGGGGTGTCGTGAACCTCATACCAGTAACCCTTGTCGTACTTTTCTACGCTGAGGGTAAAGTAGTTGGTGAAAGAAGCCACATCTCTCTTCAGATAAACGTTGGAAGGGTCATAGGTCTTCTTGCCATCAACAATGAAACTGTAGGAGTAGAGCTCTCCCTCAAGCGGCTGGGTGGTATAGGTCCAAACACCGTCCTTGCCCTCGGTCATCGCTGCGACTCCGTCGACGCCAGGGATACGTCCTTCAATGCAGTCTCCTGAAACTGAAACAGTTACAGCCTTAGGATTGATATACCTGAAGGTAACGCTGTGGTCAGGATTGATTTCAGGTGATACGATTCCGGTACCAGGGCCGAGAGCCTGCTGGGCAGAAGCGATGGTACAAACGGCAAATACACTTGCCAAAATACTGATTGTCTTTTTCATAAGCTATGTGTTATAATTTGGGGAATGTCGATTTATGCATTCGCAGCGGCATCCAGAGCCTGCTGGATGTCAGCAATGATGTCCTCTGGATCCTCAAGTCCAATTGAAAGACGGATGAGATCGAGAGCAACACCGGCTTCGAGCAACTGTTCGTCGCTCATCTGCCTGTGTGTATGCGAAGCTGGATGGAGAACACAGGTATAGCAGTCGGCCACGTGAGTCTCTATAGTAATGAGTTTAAGCTTGTCCATAAAGACGCTTGCGAATTGACGCGGATTCTTTCCTTCAGGAGTCCTGACGCCGAAACACATTACACCGCAGCTTCCGTTTGGCAGATATTTCTGCTGTAGAGCGTGGTCGGCTGACGATTCGAGTTCGGGATAATTGACCCACGCCACCTGAGGGCTGTTTTCAAGATACTCGGCTACGGCACGGGCACTGCTGCAATGGCGAGGCATTCTGACGTGGAGGGTCTGGAGCCCCAGCCCCAAATAGAATGCGTTCTGAGGGCTCTGAATGGAACCAAGATCACGCATCAGCGTGGTAGTGGCCTTGGTGATATAGGCCAGCTTCCCGAACTTTTCAGCGAAAACAAGGCCGTGATATGAGGCGTCAGGGGTTGTGAGTCCCGGATACTTGTCAGAGTGTGCAGCCCAATCGAAATTTCCACTGTCAACGATGGCTCCTCCCACGTGGACTCCCTGACCGTCCATATACTTCGTGGTCGAATGAGTCACAATGTCGGCACCCCATTCAATAGGGCGGCAGTTAATCGGGGTCGGGAAGGTATTGTCAACGATGAGAGGGACACCGTGGCTGTGAGCGAGTCGGGCGAATTTCTCAATATCGAGCACCATCACACCTGGATTGGAGAGGGTCTCACCGAAGACGAGTTTGGTATTTGGCCTGAAGGCCTTGGCAATTTCCTCTTCCGGAGCATTCTGGTCCACAAAAGTGACTTCAATGCCCATTTTCCTGAAAGTTGTACCCAAAAGATTGAAAGTGCCACCGTAAATGCTTGTAGCGCTGACGATATGGCCACCAGCTTCGCAGATATTGAAGCAAGCGAAAAAATTGGCGGCCTGACCGGAAGAAGTGAGCATAGCTGCCACTCCCCCTTCAAGGGCGGCAATTCTCGCAGCTACCTTGTCATTGGTAGGATTCTGGAGGCGGGTATAGAAATATCCTTCTTCTTCGAGGTCGAACAGACGCGCCATCTGCTCGCTGTTTTCGTATTTGAAAGTAGTGCTTTGAACTATAGGAATCTGTCTGGGTTCACCTTTTCCAGAAGCATATCCTGCCTGAACGCAGAGTGTTCCTATTCCCGGTTTCTTGTTCATAATCGATATAATAACTATTCAAAAATAACTTAAATTTCTGTCTATACAAAGAGCATCATCAGAATCTGCGCTGACAGTACCCTGATGAACATACTCAATGGATATACTGTAGCATATGCCTCCGAGGCCTCCTGCTCGTCAGAATTGGAATTTGCGTAGGTCAATGCCATAGGATTGGCCATAGCGGCACAGAGCATACCTGCATTTTGTGCATAATCAAGTTTGCCGAACCTGGAAGCGAGCAGGCCGGTAATAAATACGGGAACTATGGCTATGAGAAGACTGACACCGACCCATAGCAAGCCCTGGGAGCTGAATACCGTACTGACGAAATTTGGACCGGCCCCAAAACCCAGACAGGCCAGATAAATCACTATACCTATCTGCCTGAGCATCATATTGGCACTTCTGGTAGTATAGGTCGAAAGATGGAATCTCGGGCCGAATGCTCCCATAAGGATGCCGACAATGATCGGTCCGCCTGCTATTCCTAGCTTGACAGGCACACTCATTCCAGGGAACTTGACGGGCAACGCACCCAACACGACTCCAAGCAGCATACCTATGAAAAGGGCTACCAAATTAGGTTTCTGGAGCAGTTTTTCTTCATTGCCCAAAATCTCCCCGACCTTCGAGATAGCAGCGGAGGTGCCGACTACGGTAAGACGGTCGCCGAGTTGGAGCCTGAGGCCAGGATAGGCAACGAGCTGGATACCTGCGCGGTTCACGCGGGTGATATTGATGTCAAAGGAATTTCTTAAATGCAAGGAACCGATTTTGACTCCGTTAAGTTCTTTCTTGGTTACCAGCACGTGCTTGGATACGAGGTTCGAGCCGTCGATATGGTTCCAGTCAATGTCGGGACGGTTCCAGTCAGTAGCTTCCTTTTCCCCGAAAAGTACCTTGAATGCAGTCACGTCACTCTTCTTCAGGACTGCAAGTATGTGGTCATTCTCCTGCAGAGAAGTGGTGGAACTTGGTATAAGTACCTTGCCATTCCTCATCAGGCGGGAGATTATGATATGCTTGTCAGTAAGTTCGTGGAGAGAGCCGATGGAGCGTCCGAAGACAGCAGGATTGCTGATATGGAATTCGGCAATATACGTCTCCCCTGCGGGATCCTGAGGGTTGGCAATGGCCTTGCCCTTCGCCATAAGCCTGAAGATAATGATGCAGGCGAGCACTCCGATAACACCGCAAGGATAAGCCACAGCGCAGGCTGTCGCCATATTGTTGGCCTCACCTACGGCCTCAGGATGGACATCCAACAATGACTGCTGCGCGGCTCCAAGCATAGGCGTATTGGTCGCAGCTCCGGAGAGCAGGCCCATAGCATCGGAAAAGTTGATCGATGTGAAAGCATAAACGGCAATTGCCGAGAGTGATGTCAAGACTATTGCAAGCAGTCCATAGAGATTCAACTTGATACCGCCCTGCTTAAGAGAGGAGAAGAAGCCCGGACCCACCTGAACACCAAGGGAATAGACGAAAAGTATGAGACCGAAATTCTGCGCAAAGGAGAGCATCTGAGCATCGGTGGCAATACCGAAACGATGGGCAATGTCACCGAAGAGTATCCCCGCGAAGAAGACGAAGGCGGTGCCAAGAGATACGCCCTTCACACTGACATCTCCCAGAGCCAGGCCAAGCGCGCTGATGACAGAGATGAGTATGACCGTCTGCAGATAGGACGGAGTGCTGAGAAGATCAACGAACCACATCAGATGACCCTGTTCTGTTCTACACTGTACTCGTAACCACCGGAAGCCAGAAGGGCGACAATGGCCTCAGGCTCCTGACTGAAATGGCTGCAGATATCGTCAAGATTGACAAATTCTCCATCACGGAGAAGGAAATTGATGCTGGAAACCAGCATAGCTATATCATTAATAGGAAGATGATCCATATCAATAAAGTTTTGAACTCACAAATGTATGAAAAAACTGCATTACTGCCAATTCAAAGACTATAAGAGATTCAAGAAGAGGGTGATGACAGCTGTATTGATTATGTCCACGAACATTGCTCCTACCAAGGGGACTATCACAAAAGGCTTTACTGAATATGAATATTTGTAGCAAACAGCTGACATATTGGCCATTGCATTCGGTGTCGCGCCAAGTCCGAAACCGCAAATACCGCTGGTCAGCACGGCTGCATCATAGTCCTTGCCGAGGAGTGGAAAGGCGACGAAGGCGGCAAAAAGCCCAAGGAAGAGTATCTGCGCGAGCAGCATCAGCAGCAATGGAAGAGCCAGGTCCGCGAGTTCCCACAGCCTCAGCGACACCATTGCCATACCGAGGAAGAGGGAGAGGCATATATTGCCAATTGACACAATCTTGTCCGTCTTGATGGCTGTGCGGCTCGGGAACAATTCGGACAAATTGCGTATGAGAGCGGCAACGATGAGCGAGCCGAAATAGGTCGGAAAAGTGATGCCGGTGAGGGCAAGCAGACGGCTGAGCAGAGAGCCCAGACCCATTGCAATGATTATCAGGAAAACGGCTTTGGAGAAGGCCAGGAAGGCATCCTCATCCGAATGGCTGTAAGGTTTGCGAGCCTCCGGCGAGACTTCATTGACCTCAAGGGAAGCCATCGAGTCTTTCATCGTCGCCCCCGATTCAGGCTTCAGTTTTTTCTTTCTTATGAGCCTTTCGGCAATGGGACCTCCTATCAGCGATCCCGCCACCAGGCCGAAAGTCGCTGCTGCCATCGTTATCGAAGCTGCACCCTCAACTCCAAGACTCTCGAGCACAGGGCTGAATCCTCCGGCCGTCCCGTGTCCTCCGGACATAGGAATCGATCCGGCGCACATTCCGAACAAGGGGTCAAGGCCCATTCCGAGCGAAATGCCGACTGAAAGCAGATTCTGGCAGAATATAATGACCAGCACAAGCAAAACCATCATTATCAACGGCTTGCCTCCCTGTTTCAGGATAGTCAGATTGGACTGGAAGCCGACAGAAGTGAAGAATATCATCATACAGACATCCTTCAATGTAGCATCAAAACTGAGTCCGACGCCGGCAATGCTGTACAACAGAAGAGAAATCAGCGAGAAGAGCACGCCTCCCGAAACAGGAGCCGGAATGCAGAAACGCTTCAAGAAAGAAAGCCTGGAAGTAAGGAACATTCCGAGAAGGAGGGCCAGGACACCGGTGGCCGCAGTCTGATACAGGTCAAGGCTGATTTGCATATAGATAGAAGGATTTTATGCTAAGATAAGTGTTTTTTCATTATCTTTGAAAAATTTTTTAAAAAGGCTTTTCAGACTATGAAATCACTTATCGAACTTTATAAGATAGGCAGAGGCCCTTCAAGCAGCCACACTATGGGTCCGCAGAGGGCCGCCAAGGAATTTGCAGCCAGGCATCCTGAGGCGGCCGGCTTTGAAGTAACACTCTACGGCAGCCTTGCAGCCACAGGAAAGGGACATATGACAGATGTTGCAATACTTGATGTCCTGACTCCCCTCGCTCCTGTAGAAATAGTCTGGGAACCTGATGTCGTACTTGACTTCCATCCCAACGGAATGAAATTCGTGAGCAAGGATGCCGAAGGAAAGAGCACGGATGAATGGACTGTATATAGCATAGGAGGAGGAAGCATCACCGACGGTAAAACGGACAAGTCTCCCGACATCTATGATATGGACAAGCTGATGGACATACTCAAATGGTGCGACAAGAACGGATCCACCTTCTGGGAGTATGTGGA
Source organism: Bacteroidales bacterium (assembly GCA_029098505.1). Lineage (GTDB taxonomy): Bacteria > Bacteroidota > Bacteroidia > Bacteroidales > UBA932 > Cryptobacteroides. Next base: position 35,045 of record JAQXOE010000044.1, on the reverse strand, counting down.
AAGATGCGAGGGAAAGGGCATCTGGGACTATCTGAGAAAAATCTGGCAGGCAATGCAGCAGTCTGTTGAGAACGGACTGGAACACGAAGGGGTCCTTCCGGGACCGCTTCACCTCCAGAGAAAGGCAGCCAACTATTTTGTCAAGGCCAATGGTTATAAACCAAGCCTGCAGTCCAGAGGTCTCGTTCACGCTTATGCTCTGGCAGTAAGCGAGGAGAATGCCTCAGGAGGAATGATAGTGACAGCGCCGACCTGCGGCTCCTGCGGAGTCGTCCCTGCGGTACTTTACCATATGAAAAAGGGACACAATTTCAGCGACGACCGTATCCTGCGCGCCCTCGCTACCGCCGGACTCATCGGAAACATAGTCAAAAGCAATGCATCTATCTCAGGTGCCGACGTAGGATGCCAGGGAGAGGTAGGAGTAGCCTGTGCAATGGCCGCCGCCGCTGTTTGCCAGCTCTTCGGGGGCACACCGTTCCAAATTGAATATGCAGCAGAGATGGGACTTGAGCATCACCTCGGAATGACCTGCGACCCGGTCTGCGGCCTCGTCCAGATTCCTTGTATCGAGAGAAATGCTTTCGCAGCCACGCGAGCGCTCGATGCCAATTTCTACGCATCCTTTTCTGACGGCCATCACCGCGTATCCTTCGACAGGGTCGTGGAAGTTATGAAAAGAACGGGACACGATCTGCCGTCCCTCTATAAAGAGACGGCAGCCGGAGGACTCGCAAAGTCTTTCTCTAACATCAAGTATTAAGCCCTTCAAGAGGGGGCTGACATCACGCTCGTCTTACTTCTTGGAAGGAGTATAGACAAGCTTGCGGGTTTCAGGGTCACGTGAGAACTGCTTGAAATAGTCCCACATAATTCTGGCGGCAGGTTGGAAATTCCAATGTCCGTAATTCATTACGGCTACGATCTTGATGAGAGGTTTTCCATCCTTGTACATCTGTCCACACTCGACAGTGATGCCTGAACCCTTTTTGAATTCAAGGGATTGTCTGTCCTCAAGCTTCTGTCCGAAGATAGGATCGATACTGAAATCGAGTTCACGTACCACAGGCATTCCGTTCATAGTCTGATAAATATTCCAGGCATTGAGATAGCCATTGCCCTTGTAATTGTCAGGAGTGATGAAAGGAACCACCTTGTCTGCAGTTCCAAGAACAGAGCAGTAAGGCATTTCCACTGCTCCCCTCTTCTGTGTGGCTTCAATCTCCAGACTGTTTACTCCATAACCGTAATTGCGTCCACCCATAAGACCGCCTGAGTGGCCTCCTACTGCAGCGAAAATATGGGACTTCTTGATTCCCAAGGCAGAAGCGGTCATCGAGCCTGCAGAAAGACCTTCAGCGTAAACCCTGGACGGATCCAACTGCGGATACTTTGCCAGCAGGTTGAGTATGGTGCTCTCAACTCCGTCGTGGCCCATAGCCGCATAATATGCACTTCCCTGCCACTCCATTTCAACAACAAAGAAACGCTCCTCTCCTGCAAGCTGAATGAAGCCCGAAGTCTCGGCCTGGGTCCTTGGATCATTGGTATTTCCGTGAAGCAGGACCATCACCGGCACACTATGTTCCGGGGCGCCTTCCATCAGTTCCTCCGGCCAGTACTCGTACCAGAGCCACTTGGCATCCTTGCCCTGAGGCTGTTCCACAGCCTTGCGCACTATCTTGAGGTCTGCGAGATTGATATAAGGTTCAATCTCATTGATACCGTACTCTCCGAGCTTGCAGCCCTCGTAATGTGTATGTCCAAAGTTATTGAAGCGATAACTCTTTGAAAGCAGCCTGCTCCAGGCATCGGCAAAAAGCTCTTTAATCGTAGCCTTCGTGTCCGCATTGACCATTACCTTGAAAAGAGGCTCATACTCATTGCAATACAGGTTCTCTCCGCATTTCTGTGCATCGTTGAGACTGATATAGGAGGCTGCTGCGCGGGTGGCATTGACGCCTGCGATATAAGCTGGCACACCGTCGTGAGGAGTGCCTTTCGGGAGTTTTGCCGGCTTTCCTCCTATGCTGAGTATGCCAGAGATGTAGCCTGCAGCCCTGGGAGCAAGTACACTGTTGATAAAAGTGGCTCCATTGCCTATTCCAACTAGTTTCAGATTGCCTGAACGGAGGGTGTTGTAAACATTGACAAAGGCATCATAGTCGGCATCGGCCTCATATTTCGCCCCAAGCGGATTGACGACATAGACGGAGGCATTGGCATAGCTTCTGGCCTCACTGAAATCGATTTCCTCCATCAGAGTCCGGGCAGCTGCCTCATCGAGCCTGGTATCAGGATAGACAAGAATAGTGGCAGCGAAGTTGTAGGATTGTCCTTCAAGCCGAGAGTCTCCCTGTGGATTGTAAGGCTTCACTTGGGAACAGACTATGTTTTCAGGAAGCTTGAACATTGCCTGGGAAGCTGCGTTGAAGGATGTGGATGCCAGCGAAAAAGCCAGCAGGATGGTCAGGATTCTATTCATAAGGCAGATTATTTGGGTTATTCTTAGGAATACTTTTCAGCAAACTTATAAAAAAGAAAGAATAATTGCGAGACTTTGATTAAGTTTGTAAAGATTGTTTTGAACATATAAGTTGTATGAAAAAACTGCTTCTCCTTTGTCTCGCAGCGTTGACAGTTGCCACCAATGCCAATGCGGACAAGCTCCGCTTCGCCTATTATCCAAGTCTCTCGCCGGATGGCAAGACCATATATTTCTCCTATAACGGAGACATCTATTCGGTAGCATCCGAGGGCGGAACTGCCCGCAGTACCGTGAACATAGGAGGCTATGAAAACCGTCCGCTTGTTTCCCCCGATGGTGAATACCTCGCCTTTTCATCTGATACCCAGGGCAATAGCGATGTCTATGTTATAAAACTCAAGAGCGGAGAATTGAAGCAGCTCACCTACAGCGAAGCTACGGACAGTCCAGTTTCCTGGTCTGCAGACTCGAAATACATATATTTTGAGTCCACCAGAAGCGGTGCCAGAAAGACAAGCTTCAGAGTCAGGGCTGAAGGCGGTACCCCCGAGCTTATGTTCGAGGGTTACTTCAACACAGTAGTCAATCTGGTGGAGAATCCGAAGACAGGAGAATTCCTCTTCAACGAATCGACTGAAAGTATAAATTTCCCCACAAGAAAGGGCTATGTAGGAGACCACAATCCGAACATCAAGTCCTGGAATCCTTCAAACGGGACATACAAGGAACTTACCGACTACGAGGGCAAGGACCAGTGGCCTATGGTAGACCGCAAGGGCAATATCTACTATGTCAGCGACGAATATAACAAGGAAGGAAACATCTACAAATATGTCAAGGGTCAGGAGCCTCAGCGTCTGACCGGTTTCGACGAATCGGTGCAATATCCGTCCCTTTCAGCCGACGGTTCGGCAATGGTCTTTCTGAAGGACTATGCCATCAACTTGCTTGACCTGAGCAGCGGAATGACCAGCGAACCTGAAATAATTGTCAATGGCAGCACGGTGGAAGTGAAACGCCAGTTCCAGGAGCAGAAGCCTTCGAGAGCGGCAGTCTCCCCTGACGGCAAGAAATTCGCCCTCATTATCAGAGGCCAGCTGTTTGTCTCAGACGCAAAAGCGAAGTATCTCCAGAAACTCGACACCCCTTCGAATGAAAGGGTAAACGAAGTGCTTTGGGGCAAGGACAATAGAAGCATCTACTTCACGCGGACAAACAGGGGCTGGACTGACCTCTACTGCATTTCAGGAGACAACAGTTCGAAGGAAAGACTGATTTACAGGACAGAAAGCAATATTAAAAACCTCACCAAATCCAACAAGGGCGACAAGATTGCCTTCATTGAGGGAAACCACAATGTAATGCTTTACGATATGGAGAGTGACAGCGCCGAGAGGATTGCGGAAGCCGAGTTCTGGTCTTTCCAGAGCTATGATCTCTCCTTCTCACCGGACGATGACTACATTGCCTTCGATGCAATGAACCGCTTCGAACCCGACATCTACATCTACTCATTGAAGGAAAAGAAACTCAGAAACCTTACACATTCTGCTTCAGTTGATAAGAATGCAGTATTCTCTCCGGACGGAAAATATCTGTACTTCCTTTCAAACCCTACTTCCACCTCATTCCCAAGGGGCGCACAAAGCGCACTATACAAGCTTCCTCTCCAGAAATATGACACTCCTTTCAAGTCTGATAGCTTCGACAAACTGTTCGCAGATGACAGCGACGAGAAGAAAGGAAGTGCCCAGGACAAGAAGGCTGACAAAAAGGACATAAAGAAGGAGGAGAAAAAAGCTTTGGAGATAGACTTCAGCAATGTCTACAAGAGGATGCAAAGAGTTGAGAGAAGCGGCTCCCAGTCGAACCTGCACATCTTCTCGGGAAAGGACAAGAGCCTATTGCTGTACAGCAGCTACAACGGGAACGGAAGTTCAGTGTATGCATTGGACCTGAAGGATCCCGAGGCCAAGCCTAAGGCTATCAAGGACCTCAACGGAGGAAGCTTCTTCCATTCAGACAACGAGCTCTATGCCCTATCAGGGGGCAATATCCTGAAAATTGACCCGAACTCGCTCAGTACAAGCAAGATAAGCATAGCCCAAAATCTTGAGAAAGTACTCGCCGACGAGTTTTCCCAGATGTTCTTCGAGACTTGGGCAGTACTTGAGCAGAACTACTATGACGTCAATTTCCACGGGGCGGACTGGTATGCAGTTCGCGACCGCTATGCTTCCTTCCTGCCATATGTAAAGAACCGCCAGGATCTCCGCACCCTCATTTCCGATATGCTGGGAGAACTCAACTCGTCGCATCTCGGCTTCACCTCGAACGGCAATGAAGAGAAAACAGAAACCAAGATCCGCACTTTGGCTACCGGTATCGTCTTCGATAACAAGGACCCTTACAAAGTCGGAAGGATAATCACCGATTCTCCTGCCGACAAGGTCGGTATCGACATCAAAAAGGGTGACGAACTTATTGCAGTAAATGGTGTCAAGATTGACAGGAACGCCAACAGGGAGATGTACTTCGCTTCAGCCGTTCCTTCTGATGAAATCAAGCTCAGCTTCAGGCGTGCAGGAAAAGAAAAGGATGTCAAACTCCACACAACAGGTCTTTCAGATCTTCGCACCCTCGAATATGCCGAATGGGAAGCACAGAGAAAGGCAATGGTCAATGATAAGGGCAAGGGGCGCATTGCATACCACCATATGCGTGCTATGAGTGACAGCGACCTCAACGACTTCCTGCTGGCAATGTACTCGGAAGCTCTCGACAAGGATGCGCTGATACTCGACCTGCGCTACAACAACGGAGGCAATGTGCACAGGGAGGTGATTGATTTCCTCAGACAGGAGAAAAGCTTCGAATGGAGCTACAGGGACTTCCCTACTACCACCCATCCTAATGTTACCCCGAAGGGCAAGCCTATTGTAGTCCTTGTCAATGAGCACAGTCTCAGTGATGCAGAGGTGACTTCAAACGGCATCAAGACCTTGGGAATCGCGACTCTGGTGGGAACGGAAACCTACAGATGGATTATCTTCACATCGTCGTTCCGCCTCATTGACGGCTCAAGCTGCAGAATCCCTGCCTGGGGATGCTATAATCTTGAGGGTGAAGACCTTGAACACGCAGGAGTAAAACCTGACATTTATGTCAGGAACACTTTCAAGGACAGACTGACTGGCAAGGACCCTCAGCTGGATGCAGCAATTAAAGAGGTACTCAGACAGCTTGACTGAAGCTGTCTGTAAACGCCAAGTGATGGCTATCTGTACACTATGGTCAGGATGTAATCGGAAAGGTGGAAAGCGCTATATGCCTTTCCGCCTGCAGAATCACAAATGAGAAGTATGGTCTTTGAGCCGTCAGAAAGAACAGGACCTTCACACATACCCTCATAATCTGCCAAAGCTCCCGATGAGGTCTTGAAGCTTGCAAGGAGAGACTTGTTCAGTATTCCGCCCTTATCATTCACAGGGTCGACCAAATAGAGGCGAACCTTGCACCACACGTTGAGCTTGGATATATTGACATAGACCTCACGTTCCATCACAATCAGTTTTCCATCGTCAAGGGCGAGCATATCCGAAACTCCGTAGCCGTAGGTTGCGGAGTTAATTTCATTCTCGATTTCAGGCTTGTCGATGAGATAAAGGAAACGCTGTCCTGCTGAAAAATCTTCTTTGAAACTTTGCAGGCGGATAAGACGGCCGTTCTTGTTGAAAAGTTCCTTGTCCTTCTCCAATGGAGCTTCAGTAGTGGTCCATATAAGGCCCGTTTTTGAATTGTAAGCCAAGGACTCAAAGCCCTGATTGTTCTGGCAGAGTGAAGCAGATGCCATATCCTCCGGGATTTCAAGCTTTCTTCCCGTCGGCTTGCCCTCAATATCGTACTCGAGTATGTCCTGATTTGTTTCTCCGCAAGTCAGGAAGGTCTTCGAAGAAGGGAGATAGACTATTCCCTCAACGTCGCGGCTTGCTGCTCCCTTTTGAGTAGCCTCAGGTATTTCCTGGGACGCCGCTGTTACATTGCCCTTCGAATCAAACTGGAGATCGAGGAAGTAAATACCGCCGCCGCGGGCCTGATCGTGGGCAATGGCGTAACGTGAACCTTCGACGTGGGTGATTCCAGAAAACTGTCCAAACGGCACACCCATATTTGAGATATTCTTCTGGATAGAAGAAATATTCGAAAGGTCGGTAGTAACTGTCAAGGTGGATTTTTCAGAGTTGGAATACTCAATCATATTGCCCTCCCAGGCATAGAGTCTGCCAGCCTGAAAATTCTTTCCATCAAGGGAAAGTGAGTATAGACCTCCGTATGCATCCTCGACTACAGCAGCCATATTCTGACTTGAATAGTCGTGAGGTGCAAAAGAAAGCCAGGTCTTGAGTGTCCTATTCTTCGAAGATGTGCTTATGTTCTCAAGCTCCGCCCTGAGAGCTGGTGCACTTGTCTTAATTTTCTGGCTGGCATCACTCAAATCCAGAACAGTCTCAAGGGGCACTTCGTCATTGAAAGGTACCAGTGAGAATGAGGACAATTGTCCGTTCACAGGGACGTCAAGGCCGAAGAAACCAAAGGCACTTAGATGCTTGGCCTCGAACTTCGCACCACCGCTTGGATTAATGGCAGAAGATGCATAGAGTGGAGAGTAAAGGCCTGATTTGGAGCCGTTTGAACTGATTGCTGGAGCTCTGAAATCGAGAATAGGAGAAGGCTCGGAAAAAGCATCATAAGGATAGAAGGCCTTGCAACTTGTCCCCGGAGCCAGGGTGGCTCCTGCTTGGAATGAGGCTGAGTTCTTGGCAGCTTCCTTTACTTGATGCTTGGCACTTCCCTCTTCTGTAACAATCGCAATCGCATCAGACTTGGACCAAACAAATCTCAAACCCTTGTCATTCTCTTCCATAGAGGCTTTGGTTTGTCCTTCTTCCTCAGCCTTTGAGTGGATGGAAGCGTTGTCTGCCAGTTCAACGATAGGAACAGTCATATAGAGTTCCGAGTCTCCATAAACAGGAAGCGGGGTCTCAGGGCCCGGTTTGTGTTGTCCGCAGGAAACCGTCATCACAAACAGACTCGATAGCAGAACGCCTTTCAAAATAGTATTTCTCCTCATCATATTACTTAAATGCCTGACAATCTTTAATTTGAATTTTTCTCTACTATTTCTCCGGAAGAATGAAATTGACTGCTGAAGGCAGTATTTCCACTACAAAATCACTGCCTGAAATCATCTCGCCGTCAATGCACAATTCTATCTCCTTCGGTGCGGAAATCTCCACCCTTTTCACCCTTCTGTATATGATGCAGTCAGCCACTCTTGGGTCATCCAGATGCTCTCCCCGCTTGTAAACCTTAATCATTGAAGCGAAACGGAAGAGGCTTATGGGTTTCACCAGACAAAGCTCTATAAGGCCATCATTGTTCAAGGCACGTGGAGCGCAGCAGAATTCGCCTCCGTTGTAACTGTTGTTCCCAAGAGTGCAGAGCAGCATTCTATCCTCACAGATAAGTTCCCCGTCCGCCCTTACGCTGATTTTCTTCGATAGTCCACCGAAAAGCGCAGGGATTATGCTCAAGCGATAGGCATACGGCACCCCTTTGGCGGAAAGTTTCGCTCCGAGACTTGCCACAGCCGAATCGAAGCCGAAATTGCAAACATTGATCGAAAAACGCTCACCGACTTTGAGTATGTCTATCTTCTCGTGCTTTCCGTTGAAGATGGCATTCAGGTCACGAAAACTGATATTCTTGTAGTACTTGATGAAATCGTTGCCTGTTCCGGCAGCATAGATGCTGAGAAACTTGTTCTCTTCGCAAGCCACTGCTGAAGCAACTTCATTGATAGTTCCGTCCCCACCGCACGCGACAAAGCACACAGGACTGTCAACCTTGTAGGATTTCACATATTCTGTGGCATCTTGAGGTGCCCTGGTAGTAAATATTTCATAATCGACTTCCCTGCCGAGGGATTCGATGGATTTTTTCAACTCCTTCAGCAGGAACCTCTTATCCTTCCTGCCGTTTACAATGAATACAAACTTCATCTCCAGCTTTGTCTGTGGATGTATGAGCGACGTGCGCTTTGGGAACAAATGAATTGCAAATATAACGCAAAAAAACTACATTTGCACCAATTCCGTTGACGGAGTAAGCTCCTCATTCAGGGAAACACGGTTAAATGCCGTGACAGTACCCGCTACTGTAAGTCCGTTACCTTCAACTGACGGACAAGCCAGAATACCTGACGGAACCAGATTGATGCATCCTGCGGGATAACGGGATAAAAGAATCGTGAAAAGAACATTATTCATATTGTCGCTCCTGCTTTTCAGGGGGATTTTTTGTTACGGTCAATCATACTTGGGCGCGGAAGTCGGTGATACACTGAGGGCAGGCAGGGTCATTGACTATAGCGAGCGTCCAATCACTCCTTCACAGAAACTATCGGGCATAGCCCTGCAGCAGTTGAGCTCACAGTCTATCAGCGATGCATTACGCTGTTTTTCAGGAGTATACATTAAGGATTACGGAGGCATAGGAGGCCTGAAAACAGTCAACATCAGGTCACTCGGCTCCCAACATACCGCTATATTCTATAACGGAATCAAAATAGACAACGCCCAAAACGGCCAAGTGGATTTGGGACGTTATTCGCTCGACAATCTGGAAGAATTAAGCATTTTCAGCGCCAATAAAGGCGGGAGCCTGCTCAGTGCAAGCGATTTCGCATCTGCATCAGCGGTGTACCTGAAGAGTAAAAAGCCTGAATTCGAAAACAGTGACAGAAATCTGAAGGCATCACTTGGCTACGGTTCTTTCTCCACCGTCAATGCAGGACTGCGCTATGAAAGGAAACTGAGGGCAATGTCAATAAGCGCCGAGGGCAATTACCTGAGAACGGACGGCGATTATCGCTTCAGAATCAGGGAGAACTATGAAGACAGCACAGGCAGGCGCAGAAACGGCGATATCGAGGCTTTCCGAAGCGAATTGGGACTCTACTCCAAAGCGGGCGGGGGAGAATTGCAAGTAAACGCCTATTTCTACCTTTCCGAACGCGGTCTCCCCGGACCGGTAATCAGGAGAATATCAGACCAATACAGCGCTAGCGAAAGACAAGCCGACAGGAACAGCTTCGTCCAGGCTTCCTGGAAACGGGTTGGTGAGACATTGTCATTGCTCCTGAACTCAAAACTCAGCAGCGACAGACTGGAATACGAGTCGATTCCGGCCGGATATACAACTGGAACACACATTCGGAACGAATATAAGCAGAACTCATTGTTCCTGTCGGCCGCAGGAGCCTGGCATCCGCTCTTTTTCCTTTCCGTCAATTTGGCGACTGACGGTACAGTTTCTGCTTTGAATTGCGATGTCAAGGATTTCAGTCCTGTCCTGCGCCTTGACATAAAGACCGCCGCTGCCGTCTCTGCCCATTGCCAAGGACTTGATGTGCAAGCCTCCCTGCTCCACACACTCGTAAAGGATTTCACTGACAATCAAGCAGCTCCGCTGTCAAAGCTGAGCCCGTCCCTGGTATTGGGATGGAGCCGGGGCAATTATCTGTTGAGAGCTTTCTACAAATCCACCTTCCGCTCCCCAAGCCTCAACGAGCTGTACTACACCAATATCGGCAATGTCCGGCTTCGACCGGAAAGCGCAAAAGAACTTAACCTCGGAGCCACTGTGACCTTCATTGAGCGCGAGCGCTTCACCGGCAGTATCAGCAGTGATTTTCATCTCAGCAGGATAGAGGACAAGATTGTGGCAATGCCCGTGTACAGCCAGTTCCGTTGGTCGATGATGAACTTCGGACTGGTAAAGGGTCTGGGAGCTGAAATCGGATTGAACAACAGTTTCAGAATAGGCGGGACGGGCTTCAATACGAGACTCAATTACACATTCCAGAAAGCCGGTGACTGTTCATACCCGGACAGCCATTGGTATGGAGGTCAAATCCCTTACACACCAAAGCACAGTGCCTCAGCCCTGCTGTTCGTGGAAAAAGGAGCCTGGAGCGGCAGCATCTCCTGCCTTTACACCGGGGTCAGATACAGGGCATCTGACAATAGCGCCTCCAATAGGATGGAACCCTGGACAACAATCGATTTGAAACTGTCCAGGGCATTGGAATTGAGCAGTCTGAAAATGGCCATAAACCTGGAAATCAATAATTTGCTCAACCAACAATACCAGGTTGTAAATCGTTATCCCATGCCAGGCAGAAGTGCTGCCCTCAAATTGGAATTCAAATTATAACAATACTACAAAGATATGACTACCAGTTTTCAAAGAATCAAACAAGTAAACATCATTGCCGCCGCCCTAATCCTCGTCTGTGGCTGCAATGGCTACGAAAAAAATGTAACTCAGGGCGAAGAAGCCAGCAAAGCCCTCTATATCCTCAATGAAGGCTCTATGGGAGAAAACAATGCGTCCATCTCCTGCCTGGATCTTGAAAGAGGCCATTTGAGCGAAGATATTTATGCTCCCATTAATGGGACGCCGCTCGGTGATGTGGCCAATGATATCATCGTAACTGAGAAGTATGTAATCATCGCCATAAATGCTTCCAATATCATCGAATTCTGCTCGCACGATGGCAAGCATATCGCTGAAACTGAAGCAGTTCCCGCTTGCAGAAAAATGACTGTAGATCCTGCAGGAAAATATCTCTTCGTAACAAGCTGGGCAAATGGAGGCGAGGTAGTAAAACTGGATCTCGAGAATTTCGGCGAAACAGCAAGGGTAAAGGTTGGCTTCGAGCCAGAAGGCATAGCATATTATAACGGCCGGCTGTACGTCGCCAACAGCGGTGGCAATGCATACCTTGGAGACCACGATTACGAGAGAAGCATCTCTGTAGTCGATGCAGCGTCAATGCGTGAACTCAAACGTATTGACACGGGGCTGATGAACCTTTACGGAGCATTTGTCCAGAATGACAAATATCCGCAATATCTGCTTGTAAATGCTTGCGGCGACTATGGTGCCAACCCTGCCGGCTCCTTCATTTTCGACTGCGAGAACGAAAGGCTTGTCGAAAGCTTCAATTTTCCTTCTACTTACGCAGACGTTCACGAAGGAATCTTCTACACAATGGGGTCAAGCTATGATTGGGCCAGCAACAGCAGCAATTGGTTTTTCAAGACTATAAGCATCAAAGCCCCTGAGTCAGCATCTGGAAGTGCAAGCGTCAGCATCAGCGACGGCATCATATCAAAAGAATTGACCGGAACAATCGAAAGCCTTATCAGCCCTTACGGTATACATTTCGACAAGCAGGGCAATGTTTACCTCACGGACGCAGTTGATTACAAGAACAGGGGCCTGTTGTACCGCTTTGACAAAGAGGGCAGATTAATTGACAAGCAAATAGCAGGAGTCTGTCCCGGACATTTCGCGGAAAAGTAGCAACATCAAATTCCATTCACAATATTGCCTCGATTTTGTTTGAAAAAGAGAGATGAAATGATTACTTTTGTAACATATGGGAACATTATTCGTGAATAGGATTCATCGTAAAGACAGACAAGTGCTGTCTTGTGTATCTTATTCATTTGAAACATAGTTTTTTATGAACAGGCGTCTGCTATCAGCCGCCTGTTTTTTGTATTTACGGGGCAGCCCGGACCAAAGCTGAAAATTAATGGGAACAATAATCAAGAACGGGACCGTCATTTTTGACGGCACCGCAGCCAAGGCTGACATACTGATACGCGACGGAATAATCGCGGCGATTGAGGCCGGAATCAAAGCGGAAGAGGGCGATGAAATCATTGATGCCGAAGGAAAGGCCGTTAGTTATGGACTTACGGACGTTCACGTGCATCTCAGGGTTCCTGGAAGGCCTGACAAGGAAACCATAGCCAGCGGAAGCGCTGCTGCAGCGGCAGGCGGTTATACCTGTGTCTGCGCTATGCCGAATCTTTCCCCTGTCCCTGACAGTCCCGATAACATTGCGATAGAGCAGGAATTGATTGACAGGGACGCCATAATCGACGTTCTCCCCTATGCTGCCATCTCAAAAGGCAGGAAGGGCGAGGAGCTCGTGGACATCAAAGCGCTGAAGGACAAGGCTGTGGCCTTTTCGGACGACGGCAGCGGTGTTCAGACGGCAGAAATGATGCGTCTGGCTATGGAAAAGGCTGCGGAAGAGGATGTCTTGATTGCCGCACATTGTGAAGTAAATGAACTTCTTCACGGAGGTTACATACACGACGGTGCATATGCCAAGGCTCACGGCCACAAAGGAATATGCTCCGAGAGCGAATGGGCCCAGGTAGTTCGTGACCTTGAGCTCTCTCTTCAGACAGGATGCCGCTATCACATCTGCCATATGTCTGCTGCAGAAAGTGTAGAAGCCCTGCGTGCCGCCAAAGCTAAGGGAGCCAAGGCAAGCGGAGAAACCGGACCTCATTATCTGCTTCTCAGTGACGCGGATCTGCAGGAAGAAGGACGTTTCAAGATGAATCCGCCTCTCAGGGCCGCTTCTGACAGGGATGCACTCATCAAGGGAATACTTGACGGAACGATAGAATGCATTGCCACTGATCACGCGCCCCACACAGCGGAAGAGAAGTCGAAAGGACTTGAAGGCAGCGCAATGGGCATAGTCGGTCTGGAAACTGCATTTCCACTGCTCTACACCAATCTGGTCGAGCCCGGAACAATCAGCCTCGAAGCACTAATCAAGCTTATGTGCGAGAATCCGAGAAAGATATTCCGCATAGGAGGGGCAATGCGCGTAGGCGAGAGGGCCGATATCGCCATCTTCGACCTAAACAGCGAATACTGCATAGACAGCCGTGAATTCAAATCGAAGGGCAAGGCTACTCCATTCGAAGGATGGAAGGTCAAGGGCAGATGCATAAGAACCATCAAGGATGGAAAGACAGTATACGAATATGGAAAGGCTTAAATTGATAGTCAAAAGCAATCGATTGATTGCCAAGAATATATGGGAAATGAAACTGAGTGGCTGCACCAATGTCCAGAAGGCCGGCCAGTTCGTGAATCTGGAGCTTGACGGGCTCTTCCTCCGCAGACCCATTTCCGTCTGCGACTGGGAGGAAGACGGAACATTGACCCTGTCATACAGGGTTGTGGGCAAGGGAACGACACAAATGTCGGAGTTGCTGCCTGGCAGCGAAATAGATGTTCTCACAGCACTCGGAAACGGTTTCAACAGCGGAAAGGATTGCCGCAAGCCATTGTTGGTTGGTGGAGGAATTGGAGTGGCACCGCTGTATAAGCTTGCGAAGGAAATTGCAGCCCGCGGCCTCAGGCAGACTGTCATCTGCGGTTTCAAGAATGCCTCGGAAATCTTTTATCGTCAGGAGTTTGAGGCAATAGAGGGACTCAGCCTCATCATTGCCACCGAAGACGGGTCGGAAGGTGTGAAGGGCTTCGTCACCGACGCGATGAAGGGTCTCGACTTCGACTATTTTTACTCTTGCGGGCCTATGCCTATGCTCAAGGCTCTGTGCAAGGCCAGCGATACTCCTGGAGAGGCTTCTCTCGAGGAAAGGATGGGCTGCGGCTTCGGAATCTGTATGGGATGCACCTGCAAGACGATGACAGGAGGCAAGCGCATATGCAAAGAAGGACCGGTATTCAATAGGGAGGAATTGGTATGGTAGATTTGAAAGACAGGCTCTCCACCAGCCTTTGCGGGGTGGAACTCGACAATCCGGTAATACCTGCAAGCGGGACCTTCGGTTTCGGCTATGAGATGGCCGAGGTCTATGATATTAACATACTCGGTTCCATTTCTTTCAAGGGTACAACACTTGATCCAAGGTTCGGAAACCCTACGCCACGCATAGCAGAATGTGAAGCAGGCCTTATCAACTCCGTGGGACTGCAGAATCCGGGATTGGAGAAGGTAGTAAGCGAGGAACTTCCGAAACTCAGGAGATGCTTCCGCAAACCATTGATTGCCAATATCAGCGGCTTTTCAGTAGATGAATATGTTCAGTGCTGCGAGAGAATGGACAAGGAAGAACAGGTGGAGATACTCGAAGTGAATATCTCCTGTCCAAATGTCCATAACGGAGGAATGGCCTTCGGCACCTCCGCCCAGGCTGCAGCGGAAGTAACAGCTGCCGTCAGGGCTGTCACGACGAAAAAACTCTTCATCAAGCTCAGTCCGAACGTCACGGATATCGTAGCCATTGCAAAGGCCTGTGAGGAAGCTGGAGCTGATGGCATTACCCTGATTAACACCCTGCTCGGAATGAGGATAGACACAATGAGGCGCAAGCCCGTGATTGCCAACAAGATGGGCGGTTTTTCGGGACGGGCTGTCTTCCCTGTAGCTCTGAGAATGGTATGGCAGGTGGCCAATGCTTGCGATATTGCGGTGATTGGTTGTGGTGGAGTAGCCAGCGCATCGGACGTGATTGAGATGATGATGGCAGGTGCATCAGCTGTTCAAGTGGGAGCAGAGAATCTCCGCAATCCTTATGCTTGCAAGGAGATTATTGAGGCCCTTCCGGCAGAGATGGACAGACTGGGAATAGAAAGATTGAAAGATATAATAGGAATAGTTAAATAGTTATGGCAAAAGACGTTATAGTAGCCTGCGACTTCAGCAGCGCAGAAAGGACTCTTGAGTTTCTCGACCTTTTCAAAGGAAGAAAGCCTTTCGTCAAAATAGGTATGGAACTTTATTATGCGGCAGGTCCCGAGATTGTAAGGGAAATCAAGAAACGCGGTCACAAAATTTTCCTGGACCTCAAGCTTCACGACATTCCCAACACTGTAAAGAAGACTATGAGCGTGCTCTCAAAGCTTGATGTGGATATGACAAATCTTCACGCGGCAGGCACGATTGAAATGATGAAGGCCGCCCTCGAAGGACTCACAAGGGAGGATGGCAACAGACCTATACTCATTGCAGTGACCCAGCTCACTTCTACCAGCGAGCAGAGGATGCAGGAAGAACTGCTCATTAATGCCAGCATAAGCGAGTGCATTGCCAAATATGCCGAAAACACCAGGGAAGCTGGCCTCGACGGTGTGGTTTGCTCCCCTCTTGAGTCAGCTATCATAAAGGAAAGATGCGGAGCAAACTTCCTTACCATTACCCCGGGTGTACGTTTCGCAGACTCTGCGAAGGATGACCAGGTCCGCATAACCACTCCGGCCAAGGCCAGGGAACTGGGGTCGGACTACATTGTGGTCGGCAGACCAATCACAGCGGCAGCAGACCCTGTTGCCGCCTATGAAAGATGTGTAGCAGAATTTTTAGGAGAATAATTGAATATATATTATGAAGACTATCATTGCAAAGGAGCTTCTATCGATCAAGGCGGTTTTTCTCCGTCCTGATGAACCGTTCACTTGGGCCAGCGGAATCAAGAGCCCTATCTACTGTGACAACAGACTCACGCTTTCGTCACCTTCGGTAAGATCCAAGATCGAAGCCGGACTGTCCCAGCTGATATTGCAGCATTTCCCTGAGTGTGAAATGCTTATGGGTACATCTACAGCCGGAATCGCTCACGCTGCCATAACAGCGACCATTCTGAACCTTCCAATGGGTTATGTTCGCAGCAGTGCAAAGGACCACGGTCGCAGCAACCGTATTGAGGGCAAAATGGAGCCCGGTACCAAGGTCGTGGTTGTAGAGGACCTCATCTCTACAGGAGGCAGCTGCATCGAGGTAGTTGAGGCATTACGTGAAGCTGGGGCTGAGGTGCTCGGAATAGTCAGCATCTTCACCTACGGACTAAAGAAGGGCTTGGACCGCATTGCCGCAGCCAATACAGTAAATTATTCATTGTCAGACCTTGACGCGCTTGTAGATGCCGCAGTCGAGGAGAAATATATCACTGAAGAGCAAAAAGAAACGGTTCTTAAGTTTAGAGACAGTCTATGAAACACTTGATTGACCCTACCGATCTCACCCTTGAGGAGACCAATAATATCATTGCGCTTGCCGAGGAAATCATTGCGCATCCCGAGTATTACACTGCCAGAATGAAGGGCAAGAAGCTCGCTACCCTTTTCTATGAACCCAGCACAAGGACAAGGCTCAGTTTCACCACGGCTATGATGGAACTCGGGGGCAACGTCCTGGGCTTTTCGGACCCAAGAAATTCGTCCGTCAGCAAGGGTGAAACTATGCAGGATACAGTGAGGGTAATGGGCTGCTTCGCAGACATCATTGCCATCAGACACAACATCGAAGGAGCTCCTCTCGCTGCGGCAGAAGTATCCCGGGTGCCGATTATCAATGCAGGTGACGGCAGTCACGCCCATCCAACCCAGACTCTTACCGACCTTTTGACCATCAAGAGGGAAATAGGTCATCTGGACAATATCACCATAGGCTTCTGCGGAGACCTCCGCTTCGGACGAACAGTTCATTCTCTCATCAAGGCGCTTGCAAGGTATGAAGGCAATAAAGTTATCCTCATTGCTCCCGATGACCTGCGTCTGCCGGACTATATCAGGAATGACGAGAGCCTCAACAAGAAACTGGAATTCCGCGAGGTCCAGACTATGGAAGAGGTGATGCCTGAACTCGACATACTGTATATGACACGTGTTCAACAGGAGCGTTTCCTCGACCAGGACGAATTTGACAGAGTAAAGGACAGTTTCGTCCTGACACTTGACAAGCTCAAGGCTGCAAAGGAGAAGATGGCCGTGCTGCACCCGCTGCCACGTGTAAACGAAATACTCCAGGAGGTGGACAGCGACCCTCGCGCAGCTTATTTCCGTCAGGTTGAAAGCGGTAAATTCGTTAGAATGGCCCTTCTGAGCCGTTTGATTGACTGGAAAAACGACCCGTCCCACAAGTTGGCGGCTAGGGATGAAATGGATGCCGAAGATGCAAACAAGTACCGCTGTACCAATGCAAACTGCATCTGCAACCGAGAGCCGGTAAGACGTCGTATCAAACTTCACGCAGACGGGACAGTAAGATGTCTCTACTGCGATTCAAAAGCAAAATAATAATACGGCTCGAAAGAGAGAAAGAAGGTGACTGAATCATTTATCAGTCACCTTCTTTCTTATTTGGGTATAGGGACGTGGTTGTTTCGGGAGATCAAGTCAAGTATTGTTTCCAGTATGTCAAGTCAAATGACCCAGGATCAGCTGATGAAAAGCAGTTCCCTGTACTTAGGAAGTGGCCAAAGCTTGTTATCCACCATTTCCTCAAGTTTGTCAAGAGGCTCTCTAATAGAGAATAGCGATTCGGCTATATCGTGATAGGCCCTGGCCTTGGCGTATGCATCCTCGAGAACATTGGCCCTCTTTCTGGCCTCGGTCATATCGTCAACCTTCTTCTGAAGCTCGGATACACATTCCGATATCTTCTTTACTGTCTCTATCTCAAAGCCAGACACAGCAGCATAGTCTTCAGGAAAGACTTCCTTGCTTCTGGCAATATTGTCAAGAAGGACCTTCTTGTAGTCCAATGCGGCCGGAATAATGTGGTTCAATGCCATTCTGCCCATTACCCGGGCCTCAATCTGCACTTTCTTGCAATAAATCTCCCACTTGACCTCGTTGCGTGCCTCCAGCTCGGACAGAGAGTACACTCCTGTCTTGGTGAACATCTCCACGGACGCCGGATTGGAAAAGGTCTTTATCATCTCTGGGACACTGGTCTCCACATCCAAACCACGTTTTGCGGCCTCAAGCCTCCATTCTTCAGAATAGCCATTGCCATCAAAACAAATGACATCGATGACGGAGGCAATGATAGGCTTCAGCACGTCCATAATAGCGACATTGACCTTTTTCCCGCTCGCGAGCTCCTTGTCAAGCGCCAGCTTGAAATCTATCAATTGTTCGGCTACTGCCGCGCTGATGGTAGTGACGGCTCCGGCGCAATTGGCACTCGAACCGACAGCACGGAACTCGAAACGGTTGCCGGTGAAGGCGAAAGGAGAGGTACGGTTTCGATCCGTATTGTCAACAAAGAGCTCAGGAATCTCTACTATTCCGACGGACTGCCCCTTCTTTCCGGCAATCTCTATCGGAGTGTCCGACGGGACCTCAAGCAGTTTGCGCAATACCTCAGTCATCGTCCGGCCGAGGAAGGCAGAAACAATAGCAGGAGGAGCCTCATTGGCGCCAAGCCTATGTGCATTAGTGGCTGACGCAATGCTGGCTTTCAAGAGAGCATTGTGCTTCTGGACAGCCGCCAGCACATTCACAAAGAAAGTGATGAATTGGAGATTGCCCATAGCATCCTTTCCGGGTGCGAGAAGTTGGGTACCCGTATCGGTTCCCAGAGACCAGTTATTGTGCTTTCCGGAACCGTTTATGCCCTCAAAAGGCTTCTCGTGGAAAAGGACAACAAAGCCGTGCTTTCTGGCAATGGTATTCATCAAGTTCATCACCATCTGGTTCTGGTCATTTGCCAGATTCGCCTCTCCATAGATGGGTGCAAGTTCGAACTGGTTGGGCGCCACCTCGTTATGACGGGTCTTGATAGGTATGCCGAGTTTATGTCCGGCCACTTCAAGTTCGCGCATAAAGGAGGCCACTCTGGTCGGAATTGCTCCGAAATAATGGTCATCAAGCTGCTGGTTCTTGGATGAAGCGTGGCCCATAAGGGTACGTCCGGTTATCATAAGGTCAGGACGTGCAGCATAGAGATCCTCATCGACAAGGAAATATTCCTGCTCCCAGCCGAGATACGAATAGACTTTGTTCACCTTAGGGTCAAAAATACGGCATATTGGAAGCGCAGCATCACTGACGGCCTTCAAGGCCTTCTTAAGAGGGGTCTTATAGTCCAAAGCTTCACCGGTATAGGATACGAACACTGTAGGTATGCAAAGCGTATCGTCCTGAATGAAAACCGGAGAGGTAGGATCCCAGGCTGTGTAGCCTCTGGCCTCGAAAGTAGCGCGTATTCCACCGTTCGGGAAAGATGAGGCATCAGGTTCCTGCTGAATGAGGCTCTTCCCGTCGAATGCCTCTATGACTCCGCCCTTTCGGTCATAGTCAATAAGGGAATCGTGTTTTTCAGCAGTCCCGTCAGTCAATGGCTGGAACCAGTGCGTCACGTGCGTAACACCGTGTTCCAGTGCCCACTTCTTCATTCCCGCAGCCACTCCATCAGCCGTTTTCCGGTCAAGAGGAATACCATTGTCAATGCAGTCGATGAAGGCTTGAAGCGAATCTGCATCAAGGTACTTATGCATTTTGGTACGGTCAAAGACAAGGTCTCCGAAATAATCGGAAGGAAGGCCTGAAGGCATTTCAAGCGTAATGGCCTTCTTGGTGAATGCTTTATTGACTAGCTCAAATCTCGAGGAGTTCATATCTTACACATTAATCGTATAAAGATATGAACTCCTCACAAAACTTACAAAAAATAGTAAGTACAATTTCAAATATCAATAAACAAGCTTCATGTCGTCAACCCAGAGGGTGCTGGAAGCAGAGCCTGTGAAATAATCACCATACTTGCTTGCCGCGCAAGAGATAATGATATGGGTAGGAACTTTGGAGCGGCTTCGGTATTCAAGCGGTATAGTTATTTCCTCCCAGCCATCACTGCTCTTGTCGCTTTCAAAGACTCCATAGGCAATGACATCCTCTGAAGCAGGATTGAAGAAAGTGCTCCTGTCAGTTGTATTCACCTGGACAGGGCAATCCGGAGTACCACCGTATTTACGGTAATCCCAACAGCCTAAGGCAATGAAAACCTGGCACTTGTCATCATCCCCCATTCGTACAGGTTCGGAATCAGGGAAAGAGTTGATGCAATCTATCTTGCCGGATTTGTATTTCAGTGAGAGTTTCAAAGCCTGAGGACGAGCCGTGAACGGACGGCCGAAGTTAACCTTTCCTCCTTGGATTCCGACCAGGCCTCCGAATTCTCCGGAGAACATATTGCCTGCAGCAAACTTGATGACGACATAGCGTGAATCCATACGGGAAGAGGCCTCACCCTCGACTTTTTCATCCGTATCGGGCCTGCAGATAGAATAGCTTGAGCCTACCGTAGTGGAGCCGTAATTGCCACTGTCCCACCATTTATTGTTCCAAAGTAAAGACTGAGGGTCGAAGAAGGAGTAATAGTTCTGAGACTCGCATTTT
This sequence comes from Bacteroidales bacterium, assembly GCA_029098505.1. GTDB lineage: Bacteria > Bacteroidota > Bacteroidia > Bacteroidales > UBA932 > Cryptobacteroides. The sequence continues at coordinate 14,464 of JAQXOE010000044.1, read as the reverse complement.
GAATAGACTTCAAAGCCCGCATTAGGGATAGGAAGTTCCTCCCCTGTAGTAAACTCTTCGCTCAGAGTCTCGTTATTGCCGCTATAAGCAATACATTCATAAGTGGTCTGAGGCTCCAGACCGTCAATTCCGGCGGTAAAAGTACCTCCTTCGGAGCTTATGGCTGACGCATCGACTTCAATCCATTCCTCATCGCCCTTCAGACGGTATCTGAAGCCATTGTCCGAGCCGGCAATGCCGGTAGCAGTGAGCCAGGCAATACGCGTCCAGGCATCAACGGAAACCCAATCAACAAGAGTCTCGCTCCTGTCGACATATAATGTCCACTGCTCAGTTCTGCCGTGATAGCTGACGTTGACTTCCACAGGTTCCGAAAAGTCGATTGGGCCATTGAAGACCCTTGAGTACTCGGTAATGTCACGAGGGCCGAGCTTCAAGGAGTTGACGTTAATCCAGGAAAGCGAGACACGGGGACTGACAAAGGCTATTGCCCTTCTGTTCTGCTCATCTATTACCGATTTGCCGACCTGTCCGGAAACCGTGAAATATCTTTCAATATTCTGTTCAGCGACAATGCTCCAGGTATAGTCCTGATATGTCCTGACATTGAACTCGAATGGCTGCGAAAGGTCAATGGATACAGGAAAGTTCTCTGTCAATTTGGACAGATCATCCTTGAAAGCAGGTTTCCCGATTTTTACGGCTCTAATATCCGTGACTTCATCCAAAACAACCCTTACTGTATGAGTACTCTGGTCAATGACAACAGACTCTGCCCCTTCCACTTCCAGGCTTACCATCACGGGGTCGATTACCGGCAATGGAAGGTCGTTCTCGATGCAGGAAACAAGGAGAAAACAGAAGCACAGAAGAGGGATTATTCTTTTCATCATAGTTTACAATTGAATGGAGATACCATAGACAAGACCGAGAGGATTGCCCTTGAGCATAGTCTGGAAACGGGTACGACCACCTATCTGTTCGCCCTTGTCAATAAGGCTCATATTTGAATATGACAGCGTGGCGATGTTAATTCCCACGTGTACAGCGACATTGTCAAGGACATACATCATAAAGCCTGGAGTAAAATCAAAACTCAGCTTATATCCTTCCATATACGAATCGGAAGGTTTATCAGGATAAAAGTCCAATCTGTTCTCGGAATAGCCAAGTGCCGTATCGTAGTAAAGTCCGAAACGTCCGAGGCGGTCCAGGCCGGTAAACCATCTGTGGAAAAATTCAAAGCCTGATGAAGTATAACTGGCGCGAACATTGTCGAATTTCACCTGCAGACCTTCGTTCAAAAGGTCGACAACGGCCGACTGCCCGCTTAGATCCGCAGACAGATACTTGATGCTCAAGCCAATTGCCCTGTCCTTTGAATAAGAGTAGGATACGAAAGGATTGAGTCTGGTCAAATGACCTGACATATCCAAACCGTTAAGGAGAAGGAGCAGTTCAGCATTCGTTGAACTCAATGATGAGTGCGTGAATGAAGCACCGGCTTGTATGGCTCCCTTATCCATAAAAGGGAAAGTCTTGAAGACCCTCAAGGAATCACGGTCAGTAGCCTGAAGAGAGAGACAGGCAAAAGCCGCTATGAGTATTGCAATCACTTTCTTCATCATAAGGCTACAAATAATAATAAAGGCCGAGCTTCAATGATAAAACATCAATATTGTAACTGAAATCCGAGCTTTTCAGGGAGCCGGCATTCACCTGATTGTGGCTCTGGGCTGTTGAATTGAAACCTGCATTCAGGACATTCAACGAAGCTTCCAGACCGAAATGCTTGCTGAGTAACACTACACCACCAGCATTGACACCCAGGGAAGCTCCCTTGACAGTGGAGTATGTACCTACAACATTGCCATCCCTGAGGCAGTGGATTTTCGACTGTCCACCTTCACCGCTCAACTGCATCTCGACAAAGAGGGCGAGCCTCCCGGCGCGATCCACAGGAATATAGTTCCTCAGGAACAAGGCGGCGGAGAAATCGTGTTTGAGAAGATAGTAGTCCTCCCAGTTCAATTCGGTCCCAGCCACACTGATGGCTGCAGAATTGATATCCATATTGTTACGGGCGTAGTTCATTCTTACTCCCGCGGCAATATTGTCCTTAATGATATACCCGAAACTTGGTGAAACGCTGACCTTGAAACCGTTGGAATCAAAGTCCTTCAAAGCTGAAAAAGAGAGACGGTCGTTCTCGTGTATGGAATACTCTGCGCTGCCACCAAGAAACCAGCTGCCTTTGGGCGCAAAGACCATAGCGTTCCTGCTCTTGTTGAAATAGCCCCGGTCAATGTTCTGTGCACCGGCACTTATGCTGATGCACAGAGCAATTGCTGAAGCGATTATTATTCTTTTTCCACGCATAAACTATTCGTAAATTAGTTCTATTTCGTCAAGCCAGAGTACACTGCTGCTTGAGCCTACAAAGTAATCACCATAGATGCTGGCTGCAGCAGAGAACACTATATAAGCAGGATACTCCGTTTCCGACTTGTATGTCAGAGGGACCGTAACTTTGGTCCAGCTTCCCTCTGAGCCATTGCCCTGAACCGTGAGCTGACCATAGGCGATGGTGCCGTCTATAGTGTCATAGTCCCAGAATGTGGACTTGTCGCTGGTATTGACCTGGACAGGAGAATTTCTACTTCCACCATATACCCTGTAATCCCAGCTTCCAACTGCACATTTGATTTGGCAACGGTCATAGTCGCTGGTTGTGAGAGGGTTATCAGAAGGACCGCCTGCCTTGTCTACCTTGCCACCCTTGTATTTGTACCAGAAGCTGACTGCGGTAGGGCGGGAACTCCAAGGTCTGCCGAAGTTAACTTTTCCGTTCAAACCGTCGAGACCTGCGAACTCACCGCTGAAGAGGTTGCCGGCTGCAAGTTTGCCCGCAGCTGAGATTGAGGTGAGCTTTGCAGATTTGCTTGAGCCTGTGCCTGATGGCACATCAGTGTCAGAGTAGCAGATGGCATATTTGGATCCGAGCATTCCGGCTGAAGCAGAGCTACCATTGTCCCACCACTTGGTCCTGACCGCAGCGTCAGAAGCGGATGGATCATAGAAAGAAATCCAATTAGAGCTCTCATCGTTGCTGGTGTATTCAAAGCTTGAATTCGGCATCTGAGGTGCAGAATCAGTAGTGAAAGTCATAGGAGAGCCTATATCCTCACCGGCAATTACAAGCTTGTAAGTATAGGTGGTAGAAGGGTCGAGGCCTTCTGCAACTGCCTTGTAGCTGCCATCGCCAACACGTTGAGCACTGATTCCGGTCCAATTGACACCGTCGGCGCTATAAGAGATAACGATGCTTGAAGGGTCCGGATACTCGCTCTCATCAACATCGGCGTGGAGTGTAGCATGTCCTGCCCATATCTCATAACCCGCTGACTTTGAGAGTCCTGTCGATACAGGTTCAAAGACAATCAGGTCGTCAATATCCTCAAGGCTGTCATCAACATTGACAGAGAAACCAACAAGACCGTCGGTCACTGAATAACTTAGCGTCATTTTGTAGGTCTTGCCTCCGCTTACATTCTTGATCTCGCCGCTCTTTTCGATTGACTTACCGTTCTTCAAGCTTCCCTTGAAGGTCCATCTGAGGCTACCCTCATTGCCCGGGATGATAAAATAGCCGTTCCGGCCGCTTTTGTCCGCGGTATAGACGAGCTGTGAAGTGGCCTCGCTGCCGCTTCCTATAGTGAAGGTATAGCCGCTGGCGAAATTGCTGGCGACAGACTGGTCAAAAGAGATAGCCGTAACGGCATTGCATACTCTGGCAACCACTTTGACTGGAGTATTGACGCCTTCATTTACCTGGAAGTGAGTTGAACCGCTGTAGCTCTTCTGGTCCCAGGAAGCCATTGCAGGTGAGGATTTTGCGATTTCTCCAGCCTCAACATCCACTCTGTAACTGTCTGCAGGAAGATAGATGGTACCGGGGATATTGGAGTATTTGTATGACCTTATAAGGCCGGAATAATCACCCATATAGATTTTGACATTGGCACTGGAAAGAAGTTCGTCAGATGACATAGCCTTGGTCTGTGCCCGGACATCGAATTCCACGTCCAATGAGAGTACTCCGAGACTGTCCTTCTCCTTCAGTTCCAACTGGCAGGATGTAGCTGCCATAAGAAGTATTGCAGCAGAGAAAATGATAGAATGTTTCATAGATCCTCCTTAGTTGACAGTCAATACAATAGGAATTTCTTTCTTGCAGCCCTGCTGGTCGGTAACCTTCATAATGAAAGTATGATCGCCAGGGAAGGCCAGCAGCGGTTCCTGGGCATCGCTCAAATCGAAGTCGATGACATCCTTGTCGTAAACGTCATTGCCATAAGGGAATGGCAATATGCTTGAGAACACCTGCTGCGCTCCTGCAGAAGGATTGACAAGGTCAAGCACGGTCTGTCCATCGTTGATGGATGCGACCGAAGATGCAAAGGTTTCGCTCGTGGTGCGTATCTCGACCTCGAACTTCTTCACCCTGTTCGGGATTGTTGCCCTCATAGTGAGGACAAATGACTGTGACAATGAAGGAACGACAATAGGAGCAGCGATATCGTAAGAGCAGGTTGACTCGAGACTAATGCCTCCGTCTCCGACAGGAGCAGATGGGTCTTCACCGATAATGGTCTCGGTAGTTGGGAGCGAATTGTTGAGATCCTGGTCAGAAACGAAATCGTTGATGACAATGTCGAAAGTCGCATTACCCTCAATATCAAGCTTTTTGGTGAAGGTGATGTGTCTCCATTGCCTTTCCTGGATTCCCGTGAAGGTACGTGTCATCCTCTGAATTTTGCCGTCAATGGAGCCCTTGTAGCTGACTTCCATCGTTGTATTGGGACCGTTATTTACGGCGAAGTAGCCTGACCTGGACTCGTAGCTGTTGCTGCTTCCTGAATGCTTGAGTGCGAATTCCAATGGATTGCCAGCAGTTACTGTTACCGTAGTGGCTCCATCGCCGGTCACCATAGAAAGGAATTCATCAGTGTATCCGACACTTACCTTGCACTGCGCAAGAGTACAGGTAATGCTTCCCACTTCTGTGGTCTTTCCTGCTGTAATGGTAAAATCCTTGAACGCTCTGTAAACAGGCTGTTCAAAGGCTGCGGCAGGGACATCATACGAACTTGAACGTGCCTCGAGGCTGTAGTTTCCGGCAGGAAGGCTGACGCTGTTCCCATTGCTCTTGATATCAGCATAGGTAGTTATGAGCTGTTCAGCGCCGGAAGCATCCCTGATTATGATGCAGTAGCTGCCATCAGCTGCGGATGTTGCCTTGGTAATGACTTCATCGTCCAATGACAGGGTACAGCCATCAAACGAAAGTGTTCCTTCCTTCGAGAGAGGTTCTGAAGGATTCTCGCACGCTGCAAATACTAAGGCAGCGGCTGTTAAAAGCATATATCTTGTCTTCATTTCTACTTGTTCAAATCAATAGTACCCAAATCAACGGTCTCGGTAGTGTCGTCGAAGCTGATTGTGATGGATGTGCCTCCAACTGAGTTCACATCGAAGCTCAGAGTGTAGCAGCAGGCCTCCTCAAGATTTGCATACTCCTTTGTAAACTGGGACTTTACGCCGTTCTGATTGGTCATTTCACCGCTCACAGTGAATTTATAGGCATCAAGGAAGGCCGCCCTGTTCTCCCCCTTCGGGAAGTTAAGGACATTGCCAGCACCGGTAGTAATGGTGAAAGAGTAATCCGTGAAATAATTCTCGAAATTATCCGAACAGCTTACTCTGACGAGGCAATTGGTCAATGAAACCGGGATTGTCACCTGCTGACTGCCCGCTTCGGCAATCGAAAACTGCCTGCTGCCGCTGAAACTCGGCTTTTCAAAGCCTTCCTCTGTATTGGAGCCATAAGTGGCTGTAACGGTGTAGGAGCCGGAGACAAGAGGCATCGAAGGGTTCCAATCAGAAGCCTGACCGGACCATATCAGTCCTGAGTTTGAATCTTTAAGCTGAAGATTGAAGTCGGAAGCAGAAGGCAGGGATGCATATTCCGAGACCTTGCTCTTGGTCATATCCCTAACTTCATCGTTCTGTTCCATAATGAAGTCCACATAGCCTTCTGGCAGGGACCTGTCGCAGGACAGCGCCAGCAAAATGAGGGCGGATGTGCATAAGACTTGTCTTTTTTTCATATTGTAATACATATTTTATTGTCAATTATTGCCGGAAATCTTTACTTTGACATTATCGATATATAACCAGGCGGTTGTGTTGTGTGTGCCAGCCTGATGCTCGATAATAGTCCTCCAGGTAATGCGGTTCGTGCTTCCGGCCGGGAAGTCATCAATGGTCATAGTAATTGAGTTCGGCAGATTTGTATATGAGCCGGTGTACTCCTTGATATAGAAACTATTGCCATCCTGGAAAACTCCGGTATCATCACCGCTTTTGTAAGCATCGGTCGATGTGACATAACCCAAATGTAGTGTCTGTCCAACATCTCCGTTGGTTATGATGGAGATACCGCCATACTTATTGTTCGCACCATAATCAAAGCTGACGTCAATGCTGACGGCTTTCTTGATGGTGAAAACTGGTTTTGAATCCACTCTGGCATTGTAATCCGATGAAGTCTCCCTTCTGCAGGCTATTCTGATACACTCGCCTTGAGACGCGCCTATACGTCCTCCCGTCCAACCGTCTAGGAAAGAAACAGCGCTTTTTGAACCTGCGCTGGATGTGGCATAGTTGTCATTTGAGCTGAAACTTTCAACGCCTGAGAAATCTTCAAATAGCAGCCAAGGAACGTTCAAACTGACATCTGCAGAAGTTCCTGAAGACGTATCCGGAATGCTTACCAGTTCTTGGGAAATGACGTGTTCAGAATCATAAGTCACAGTAATTGTGGCATTTGAAAGAGATCTGTATGCAGCCTCATCCTCCATTTCCACTACGAAACGGTCTCCAGCCTTGAAAGCAGTCTGGGAACTGATGGTGTAAACATTGCTGCCATTGCCCCAATCGCAGCCCTCAGGTGCCGTCAGCGTGATAGTACCAATATCTTCTCCAAGATTGTTTGAGGCAATTCTGAATTCCAGACTGTAGAGCTCGGAAACACCCTGAGGTTCCAGTTTGACAGATGTCGCGTGCCCAGGGGCAAAATATCTTGCCTGCAGGTCAATGGGATCAAGTACCGCAACTCCGCTCTTGGAGTAGAGCTTCACCTTCAAGGACTCTCCGTCTGCGAACTGTGTAGGAAAGAAAAGAGCATAGGCATATTTGCGTGAAGACAAGCCTGAAGAAGTCAGGGGCTCATCCAATTCGAGGATAATGCTGTTGCTGCCTTCCGTCAGGATAGCCGAGTCTATGTCAGTAACATCAAGCGAAAGCTTTCCGACCACATTGCGCGGAAACTCCAGCTCAATCTTCTGCACGCCTTCTGTACCGAAACTGTCTTCGCCGTATGGGAGAAAGAAGCGGAAAGCATGCATCAGATGGTTCATACCCACCTTCATTGAAACATAGTCATCAGTCTGTGAAAGAGGCAGGAGTTCCGTGTATGATTGAGGACTTGAGAGCATAATATCCTCCCCTCCTGCAGCCTTGCCGTGTTGTACCGAAGGAAGATTGAACACAGCATTGTTGGAACTGAAAGATTCAGGGTAGGGATAAGTAACATAATATGTATATGACCCGGGAGTCATTGCCTCGGACAACTGGGATGTAAAAACGCCCTTGTCAGCAGTACTGCCATACAGGCAGAATCTCTGCGCCTCCAGGTTATAACTGCTTCCGGATTTAGCCCATAAGGCTATTTCATCACCTTCACACCATCTGACACTGGTTCCGTTTTGATCAAGATACGACTTGGTCTCGTCGCTGTCTATTCTTAAACCGATGATAAGCGGCTCATCTTCACAGATTTCTGCCGTTATTTTTTCTGCCGTACAAGATGAGGCAGCCAACAAAAGCAAGCAAGGCCCCAGTACACTGTTCAATAAAAAATTCTTCATTCTGTCCGCTTAGCAGCAAAAAGCAGGCTAAATTATAAATTTTTTGCTATTTTTGACAAAACCGCAATTAATAACCTTAATCAAAAGAAATGGAAAGGACACTCGTAATTTTGAAACCAGGGGCTATACAGAGAGGAATAGCCGGTGAAATTATTTCCAGAATCGAGAAAAGAGGCTTGAAAATCATTGCTATGAAGATGGCACAATTGACACCTGAAATCTGCAAGGTTCATTATGCTCACCTTCTTGAAAAGCCATTCTATCCTTGGCTGGAGGCGGGAATGACAGCAGGTCCTGTCGTACTGATGTGCGTAGAGGGTTGCGATGCCGTTCACGTAGTGCACGAGATGGCAGGCGCGACCAACGGAAGAAAGGCTGCACCAGGCACCATACGTGGAGACTATTGTCTAAGCGCTCAGGAAAATGTAGTTCACACTTCAGACAGTCTCGAGACCGCGGAGAAGGAACTCAAGCGCTTCTTCAAAGAAGAGGACTACTGTCCATACAACAGCCCTCTCACTTCATTCCTCTATGCTCCTGATGAAGTATAGAAGCAGTAACTTACTTACTTCGCTTCTCCGGATTTCTTATCCTTATACAGGAAGCGTTTGATTTTCAAGGTGGCAGTCTTGGCGAAAGGTTCTTTCTCGACTTCCACCTCTTTTATTTTGCTGTTCTTGTTCACGTGGGAATTGACAAACTCCAGAATCTCCTGCTTTTTCTTCTCAAGTTCATAAAGGAGTTTGTCCTGGTTTTCAGTGTTCCAGTCAAGCACATTGTCATCGAAATGCACAAGCGCGACGAGGCGTCCTCCTCTCTCGACGACTATTGACTCATTGATACCGTCAATATTATTGATGACACTCTCAATCTCCTCAGGATAAATATTCTCGCCTGAAGGACCGAGTATCATATTGCCAAGTCTTCCCTTGATAAAATAGCGGCCCTTCTTGTCAACGGCAGCCAGGTCTCCGGTGTGGAACCAGCCGTCCGAAGTCATCACTTCCAGAGTACGGTAGTAGTCCTTGTAATATCCCCGCATCACATTGTCACCCTTGACTACAAGTTCACCTTCCCCGGTCTCGGGATTGATATTGTCCAACCTCACCTGAACACCGTAAGCAGGAGTGCCTGTAGAGCCAACTTTGGTTTTGAACGGAGCCGCTCCGCAGATAAGAGGAGCTGTTTCAGTCAATCCATAACCGATGGCATAAGGGAAACGGGCCTTGCCAAGGAAATATTCAACTTCTGAGTCCAGTTTAGCGCCGCCAATACCAAAGAATTTCATTCTGCCTCCGAAAGTCTTCTTCAGTTTCATACCGACCAGCCAGTACAGAAGGGTAGGACTGAATTTCTTCAAGGAAGTCAGGAAATGACTTTTGGCAATGGTCGGAACCACACTCGACTTGTAAATCTTCTCAATGACCAGAGGTACAGAGAGCATAATGGTCGGACGCACCGCCTTCAAGGTAGGAATAAGCACGGAAGGTGTAGGTGCCTTCTGCAAATAGCACACCTTCGCTCCTACCGAGAACGGATAAAGCATACCTATGCTGAGTTCATAAGTGTGGGCCAGTGGCAATATTGAAAGAAAGACATCCCTTCTGCGAACCTTGTGGGTATGCCAGGCTTCCAGGATATTCGCACAAAGGTTCTTGTGACTGAGCATCACTCCCTTAGCTGAACCGGTAGTACCCGAAGTATATATGAGGGCGGCAATGTCATCCGGCTGCGGATTGTTGATCTTTCCATCGCAAGTGTATGCCTCGTCATTTGCCCTGAGAACACTGAGGTCATCAGTGGCAATTACAATATGCATTTTCTCAAGTATGTCTTCCGGGACACGGGGATACAGCTTCTTTGAAACAAAGAGCGCCTTGCTATCAGAGTGGGTCAGAATATTTCTGATCTCATTCTCTGAAAGTTCGGTAAGCATAGGCACGACAATGCGGCCGAATGCCACTATGGAAAAGAAAGCCACCGACCAGTTTGGCATATTCTGGGAGAACAGCGCGACCTTGTCGTATGGATTGATTCCGAAATTTGCAAGATTCTTTGAGAGTCTGCGGCAAACATCTCCGAATTCGGCATAACTATAGTTCTGACCCACTCCATACTCATAGGCAGGTCTTTTGGAGTACTTGTCAAGTGAATAATGGAATACTTCCGAAAGGGTTTGGAAATCGTGTTTCATCAGTGTGTAATATAGTTTTTAGGATGTTTGCCCACAAGATGCATTTCCTCATATATGGCCTGAATACGTTTCATATCGGCACGCGGGTCGTCTGTAAGTTCTATCTTCTCTCCCCTGCTGACAGTCTTGGTTCCCCAGTCAAAAAAGCCCATATATACAGGCAGTCCTGTCTCCCTGGCAATCAGATGGAAACCCGTTTTCCAGTTCTTGACTGGCTTTCTGGTACCTTCAGGAGCAATGGCAAGGCAGAAATTGTCGCTCTTCTCAATTTCCTCGATGAGGCTCTTCAGCATAGCTGCAGAATTTTTTCTGTCAACAGGGATTGCTCCCATAGCCTTCAGAATCCAACCGAGGGGAGGAAAGAAAAGCTCCTTCTTGACCATACAGCGGGCATCACCACCTACCGACTCATAATAGAGGTATGAAATTACAAAGTCCCAGATAGAAGTATGAGGTACTCCCAGGATTATATATTTTGGGTCATCAGGCGTAGGTGCTCCTGCCTTCCAACCCAGCGCTTTCAACATAAAGGCGCAGAATTTTCTCCACATAAGCAAAATAAAGTCTTAAAATGACAAATATAGACAATATTCAGGAAAGGAAGAAATCGCAGGATTTCTTTTCTCCAGCCATCCATACGGTATCCCCGGCGGCAAACTTGAAGTCAGGCTTGGGATTGGTCACGAAGTCATCACCTCGCAGAACGCTCAGGACCACACATCCGGAACTTCTCATATTAAACTCAGACAGAGTCTTGCCGCATAGGTATGCATCCCGGGCCAGAGTAGCGTTCTCCACAGAAAAATCTTTCTCAACTTCTTCAGTCTCAACAATATCCGCCTTTATCATATCATTGAAACGGGCTATCTGTTCACTAGTGCCTACGGCAAGGATTCTGTCGAAAGGATAGATTCTTTCATCTCCCGACGGAATGACTATATTCTTGTGTCCACGGCTGATTTTAATGATATTGACACCGCTATCCTTTCTGAATGGCAAGTCTTTCAAGGCCTTTCCTACATTTCTGTAATCGGGAGAAATCTCTATCAGTTCCAGATGCACATCATAACCGGCCATCTTGGACATCAGCGACGACGAAACAGGCTTGCGCTTCTTTTCAAGCAGTTCACGCTCGTTCAAGTTCGACATAAAGTGCTGTTCAAGACTCGAGAAACGGTGAACCGAAAATTTCGCCGAGAAGAAGGCCACGAATCCTGCTGACACTATCAGAAGGAACACCCAGCCCGAGAGCGTAAAATGCATTGCAATGACTGAAATCACGAAGGCGAGCCCAAGGAAAATGCGCAATATCATCAAAGAGAGTATGGGCCATTTGTTCATATCCCTGACCTGCAGCAACTTGCGAGAGTATTTGTTCATCGAGCCACCGGTAACGGAAAGGCCGTACAGGAAAGGAGACATAAGCGCCAAAGTCACGCCCACGCAGAAAAGTCCGAGCAATGTGCTCCTGTTCTCAGGTATGAAGCGCGCTGCCAAAGAAGTCAAGTACAGCTTCGACAGGGCCGTAATGGCGATAAGCACGACACTGTATAGTAATACCCGCATCAAATAATTCTTTATCAATGACTTCCACAGATTCTTCTCAGCGCTCGAACTATCCTGCTGCACACTCTCGCTATTGATTCGGGACAATATGCGCGGCGGAAGCTTTTCGGAAAGGAAACGGGTAACAGGAGCGGCAGCCTTGATCATATAAGGAGTCGTAAAGGTAGTTATGACCGATACGGCTATTATCAGAGGATAAATGAAATCGCGGACGACGCCCAAACTGCAGCCGAGCCCGGCAATGATGAACGAGAATTCTCCCAACTGCGCAAGACTGAAGCCAGTATGCACCGCATCTTCAAGATTGTTGCCGGCAATGATTGATGCAAAAGTGCCTATGACAATGATTCCTCCCATTGCCGCTATCGTCAGTACCAGTATCAGTCCCCAATGCTCCACTATCACAGCAGGGTCTATCATCATACCGACGGAGACAAAGAAAATCGCGCCAAAGAGGTCCTTGATGCCGCCGATTAGTTTTTCTATCCTTTCTCCCTCTATGCTCTCCGACAGAATAGAACCCATAAGGAAGGCTCCGAGAGCAGATGAGAATCCAGCATAGGATGCCAGTGAGACCATACCGAAGCAGAGGCCTATGCTCACCAGAAGCAGAATCTCGTCGCTGAGATAAGGCCTGAAGCGTTTGAAGAGAGTAGGGATGACATAGATACCCACCAGGAATGACAGAATCAGGAAAAAGGACAATTTCGCCAGGCCCGCGAGCATCTCCCCTCCCGCAAAGCGGTTCGAGACTGCAAGGGTGCTGAGCATCACCATCATAAGTATAGCAATGAGATCCTCAACCACCAGAGTACCGAAGACCAGGGGAGAAAACGACTTATCCTTGATTCCCAGGTCTCCATAGGCTTTGATGATGATGGTGGTCGATGACATTGACATCATTGCCCCAAGGAAAATGCTCTCCATAGTAGTCCAGCCGACGGCATTGCCAACGGCAAAACCTAGGGTGAACATTCCTATGCACAGACAGACAGCGACGATAATGGCGCTGCTTCCGACTTTTATCAGCTTCTTGAAGCTGAACTCGAGTCCGAGGGCGAAAAGCAGGAAGATGATTCCGATTTCCGACCACTGCTCGACAGTGGCTGTGCCGGTGACGTTCGGGAAAAGTCCGACGTGAGGACCTACCAGGAATCCCGCAACTATATAGCCCAGAATCAGTGGCTGCTTAAGGGCTTTGGATATGATTGTAAACACTCCGGCGGCAATCAGGATGAGCGCCAGGTCTCTAACCAATGAAATTTCTTCTGACATATTATTCCGCTAAGGATTACAAATATACATAAAATCCCTTTTTCTGGGGCCCGGGCTTTTCCGGATTCAAAGGTTTTTTCATATATTTGTGGGATGAAAAGCCACTCATATAAGGCAAACACTCATAAACAGAACTATAGTTATGATTTACACAAATGAAGTGCAGCACATGTGCTGCGTTGCAAAGGGCGCAAATCACGCCAATGCTCCAATTCCTGAGGAAGGAAAGTGGGTGCATGCAAAGGAAATCAAGGACATCTCCGGCCTCACTCATGGTATCGGCTGGTGTGCACCTCAGCAGGGCTGCTGCAAGCTCACCCTCAACGTTAAGGAAGGTATCATCGAGGAGGCTCTCGTGGAAACTCTCGGTTGCTCAGGTATGACTCACTCAGCTGCTATGGCATCTGAAATTCTCCCTGGCAAGACTCTTCTTGAGGCTCTTAACACCGACCTCGTTTGCGATGCCATCAACACCGCTATGCGCGAGCTTTTCCTTCAGATCGTTTACGGTCGTACTCAGTCAGCTTTCTCAGAGGGCGGTCTTCCTGTAGGCGCTTCTCTTGAGGATCTCGGAAAGAACCTCCGCAGCCAGGTCGGCACAATGTTTGGAACACGTGCCAAGGGCTCACGCTATCTTGAAATGACTGAGGGCTACTGCACTCAGATGGCTCTTGATGCAAATGATGAAGTTATCGGTTACGAGTTCGTAAACCTCGGTAAACTGATGGATGCCCTCAAGGCAGGCGCTACCGGTCCTGAGGCTATTGAAAAGGCAAGGGGTACCTATGGCCGTTTCAAGGATGCAGTTAAGTATATTGACCCACGTAAAGCATAAGCAATATGGCACTTTTTGAAAGCTACGAGCGTCGTATTAATCAGATTAATGCAGCTCTCAACAAATACGGTATTAAGGACATTGAGGAGGCTAAGGCTATCTGTGAGTCAAAGGGTCTCGACCCATACAAGACTTGCGAGGATACCCAGAAGATCTGCTTCGAGAATGCAAAGTGGGCTTATGTAGTGGGCGCAGCCATCGCTATCAAGAAGGGTTGCAAGAACGCTGCTGACGCTGCTGAGGCTATCGGTGAGGGTCTCCAGGCATTCTGCATCCCAGGTTCAGTAGCTGACGACCGTAAGGTAGGTCTCGGCCACGGAAACCTCGCTGCAAGACTTCTTCGTGAGGAGACTGAGTGCTTCGCTTTCCTCGCAGGTCACGAGTCATATGCTGCTGCTGAAGGCGCTATCAAGATCGCCGAGATGGCCAACAAGGTTCGCCAGAAGCCTCTCCGCGTCATCCTCAACGGTCTCGGAAAGGATGCAGCCAAGATTATCAGCCGCATCAACGGATTTACCTATGTACAGACCGAATTCGACTACTATACCGGAGAGGTTAAGGAAGTTGCAAGAACTCGCTACTCTGACGGAGTTCGCGGCGGTG
>JAQXOE010000043.1 GCA_029098505.1 Bacteroidales bacterium | reverse complement strand
AGCTTTATTTTTATTCAAACTCATGAAAAACTTCCGGGGGTCTGCCTTAGCGGCAGGGGTCGGAACCCCTGAGAGCGCTCCTCATGAGCTTCTCGAAAGCTCACTCCGTTTTTATTTGGTTTTCAAACATAGGGACTATTTGAATACTATATCTTTCACAAGCGGAGCCCTCGGATCATCAAGGACAAACAGAGGATCGCTTGTCAAAACTTCGTTGATTTTCTCCACCAATGCAGCCTTCTGAAAAGACAGCTGGTTGCGAACCACGGACGAATTCAAGCTAATGTAAAGAATACCTCCCTTGTAAAAACGGTTCAAGGTATACGCGGATGCACCGGAAACACTATCCCAGGCAGAAAAGACCAGACGGGTATTAAGTCCCGATGCCAGTTTCATCTCCCTGATGTATCTGGCAATAATCTCATCCATAGGAACAGCATCCTTTTTTTTCAATACAACGCCTTTCATCAATCTTCCTCCACTTTTGTAAATACTCCAGCCTCTGTCTCAAAATAGCTCCTGTCATCCGTCAATGCGTCAACAATACCGGCAAGGCGCACTTTATTGCTGTCTGTCAGGAAAATCTGCCCGAAATCGGAGCCCGCCACCATCGACAGCAGGTTGGAGACCCTGCCCATATCAAGTTTGTCGAACATATCGTCCAAAAGCAAAATAGGAGCAATACCGCTTTCCTCCCGCATTAGATCATATTGGGCAAATTTCAAAGAGACAAGGAAAGACTTCTGCTGGCCCTGCGAGCCGCATTTGCGTATGGGATGACCGTCCATTATAAAAATGAAATCGTCCCTCTGTATGCCTGCGGAAGTATATCTTAGCACTTTATCCCTGTCGCGGGTAGCTGCCAGGATCTCTTCGAGGGGGCCTTTGTCAAGGTCTGTGCGATACTCTATGCCCACACTTTCCTTTGCTCCGGACAACTCCTCATAATACTGGGAAACCAACGGAATGAGGGCGTTTACAAATTCTCTGCGTCTGCAGGAAATGGGTTCAGCCAGCATTGACAGCTGAAAGTCAAAGGCCTCCATCAGTTTCAAGTCGGGTTCATCCTCCTTCAGCAGGCGGTTCCTCTGCTGAAGCAACCTGTTGTACGCCTGCATATCCCCAAGGTACTTTCGGTCAAGTTGGGAAAGAACGGAGTTCACAAAGCGCCTTCTTTCTTCTCCCGCGTCTGAGACCAGTGTTGTGTCGGATGGGGAAACAAGCACGATAGGCAGAATCCCGACGTGGTCGGAAATGCGCTGAAGTGTCTTTTCATCCCTTTTGACTCTCTTGCTGCCGTCGGAATTGACCTGAATGGAAAAGACCGATTCGAGTCCATTGGGCATCAGATAGGTCCCGGCAACGGTGAAAGAGTCGCATCCGTGCCTGAAATTGTACCTGTCAAGGCCGGACATTGGGCTCTTGGTCATCGACAGATAATATATTGCTTCAAGAAGATTGGTCTTGCCCTCGCCGTTATTGCCTGAGATGCAATTGATATTGGGAGAGAAATGGATTTCCTGGAATTCTATGTTCCTGAAATCCTTCACGACTATTTTCTTTAGTACTGGCATAAAATAAGGTTGGTCTTTGCAAAGTTATCATTTTTTTGTATTTTTGCAGTCTATTTTTGCGTAAATGGCAGAGTAGATTTATCAGGAAATATTAACAGTATAAATATGGCAAACAACAACCTCACAGAGCAGGAAGCTCTTCAAAAGGAAAAGCTCGATTCAACTGTTTCATCAATCGAGCGTTACTACCAAGAAAACAAAAAAACCTTCTATGGCTGCGTCATTGCAGTTCTGGTTATCATCCTCGGAATCCTTGCATACAATCAGTGGATTCTCAAACCGAAACAGGTTGAGGCCATGCAGCAGCTCTTTCCTGCGGAGGCGGCTTTCCAGGCAGGTTCATATGAGACAGCCCTCAATGGCGACGGTAACGTTCTCGGTTTCAAGGACATTATAAGCCAGTACGGCAAGAAGGGAGGCAAGGCAGTTTATCTTTATGCCGGTATCTGCGAGCTCCAGCTCGGCAACTATCAGGAGGCTATAGACATGCTCAAAAAGTACAACGGAAAGGATAAGATACTTTCAGCACGCGCACTCGCCTGCATCGGTGATGCATACGTTGGACTTGAGGATTACAACACAGCAGTCTCATATTTCGAAAATGCAGCCAAGGAGTCAGATAATATGTTCTCTGCAAACTACCTTCTCAAGGCTGGTATCACCTATGAAGAGCTCGGCAACGAGACTAAGGCGTTGGCTTGCTACAAGGAGATCAAGGACAAGTATCCTCAGTCAGTTGAGGGATATGATATCGACAAGTACATTTCCAGAATCGAATCCAAGTAACATTCTTTGAGTTATGGGAAGAGCATTTGAGTTCAGAAAGGAAAGGAAGATGAAGAGATGGGGTCATATGGCCCGCGTCTTCACCAAACTTGGAAAGGAAATCACCATTGCAGTAAAGGCCGGTGGTCCTGACGTTACAGGTAACCCGCGTCTCCGCGCTCTTATGGCAGAGGCTCGTGCAGAGCAGATGCCTAAGGAGAATATCGAGAGAGCAATTAAGAAAGCCACAGACAAGAGCCTCGGAGATTTCAAGGAAATCGTTTACGAAGGATATGGCCCTCACGGAATCGCATATCTTGTTGAGACCGCTACCGACAACAACACACGTACTGTAGCCAATGTCCGCAGCTACTTCACCAAGTGCGGAGGTTCTCTGGGAACCAGCGGATCAGTCAGCTTTATGTTTGACCACAAGTGCGTATTCCGCATCAAAGAGAATGAGCCTATCGATATCGAGGAGCTTGAGCTTGAGATGATTGATTACGGTGCAGAGGAGATTTTCGAAGAAGTGGAAGTGGACGAGGATGACAATGAGACCAAGAGCATCGTCATCTATGGCGATTACACTGCTTACGGACAGATTCAGAAGTATCTTGAGGAAAACAACTACGAACTTATTTCCGGAGGTTTCGAAAGAATACCTAACGTAGATCTCAAGGACGTTACTCCTGAGCAGAGGAGCACCCTCGACAAACTTACAGACCTTTTGGAGGATGATGAGGATGTAACCCACGTCTACACTACTCTTAAACCTGCAGAGGAATAATCCAAATCCGCATATTTTAGGAAGAGGATGACTAACACTTATTAGTCATCCTCCTTTTTTGTATGCTTATTTATCGTTTTACAGCTGTTCAATAGCAGGTTATTTTATGGCAAAGATGTATTTTTTTATTAACTTTGGATGTTTTAGTAGGTAAAAAATACAAAGCATATCCATAAATATGAATTTACAGCAGGACAGAATCAGAGAATTGGTTGAGCGCAGGCAGTCAGCCAAACTCGGCGGTGGTCAGAACCGCATAGATGCTCAGCATCAGAAAGGCAAACTTACCGCCAGAGAACGCATTTCACTTCTCCTCGACGAAGGAAGTTTCGAAGAGTTCGATATGTTCATGCAGCATCGCTGCACCAACTTCGGTATGGATGCCCAGCATTTTGACGGCGATGGCGTCGTCAGCGGCCAGGGAACCATAGACGGTCGCCTCGTTTACGTGTTCGCACAGGATTTCACGGTATCCGGAGGCTCATTGTCGAAGACTATGTCGGAGAAAATCTGCAAAGTAATGGACCTCGCTATGAGAAACGGAGCACCTTGCATAGGCTTGAACGACTCAGGCGGCGCCCGTATCCAGGAAGGAGTGGACGCACTTGCAGGCTATGGTGAGATTTTCGAGCGCAATATCCTTGCATCCGGCGTTATCCCACAGATCAGCGGTATCTTCGGACCTTGCGCAGGTGGAGCTGTCTACTCCCCTGCCCTCACCGACTTCACCCTTATGGTTAACAACAGTTCTTATATGTACCTCACAGGCCCTGCAGTGGTCAAGAGTGTTATCGGCGAGACTGTTAGTCACGAGGAACTCGGAGGTGCGAGCGTACACGCAAGCAAGAGCGGAGTAGCTCATTTCGCAGCAAACAATGAGGAAGAAGGCATTGCCACCATCAAACAGCTCCTCTCATTCCTTCCTCAAAACAATATGGAAGAAGCGCCTCGCGTAGAGACATCCGACCCTGTATCAAGAGTCGATGACGCTCTCAACGAGATTATCCCTGACAATCCGAACAAGGGCTACGATATGTACCGCGTCATCGGCGGAATCGTCGACGACGGCAAATTCTTTGAGGTTCACAAAGCCTTTGCCAAGAACATTATCGTTGGTTTCGCTCATATGAACGGAAGGAGCGTGGGCATCGTTGCCAATCAGCCTAACGTTCTCGCCGGCGTACTCGACATCAATGCCTCACGCAAGGCTGCACGTTTTGTCCGTTTCTGCGACGCATTCAATATTCCTCTCGTAACTCTGGTGGACGTTCCAGGCTTCCTTTGCGGTACTCAACAGGAGTACGGTGCCATCATCACCAACGGTGCGAAGCTTCTCTACGCATACGGTGAAGCTACAGTTCCAAAGGTGACCGTCACGCTCCGCAAGTCTTACGGTGGCGCTCATATCGTTATGAGCTGCAAGCAGCTCAGAGGTGATATCAACTACGCCTGGCCATCTGCCAACATAGCCGTTATGGGAGCTGATGGAGCCGTTGAAGTTCTTTACGGAAAGGAACTCAAGGCAGCAGACCCAGCAGTGAAGAGCGAGCTGGCGGAAGAAAAGAAGAAGGAGTACAATGAGCTCTTCTGCAACCCTTACCAGGCAGCCCAGAAAGGTTATATCGAGGACATCATTGAGCCAAGAAACACCCGTTTCCGCGTAATTCGCGCACTCGAGTCCTTGAGCGGTAAGAAACAGGAACTCCCTGCAAAGAAGCACGACAATCTTCCATTGTAATCCAAGATGAAAAGAATAGCTACAATCACAATCTGTCTCCTTTCCGCACTTGTCCTCAGAGCCCAGAACATGACCGACCTCGTAATTTCGGAGGTCATGCTCAACAACAGCGCTTCCATAGTGGACGACTACGGGAACAGGAGTCCCTGGATTGAGATTCTCAATACCTCGCAGGGTATGGTCAATTTCGCCGGATGCTATTTTTCGGACGATCCGGACAATTTGACCAAAAGCCCTATTCTGAAGGGGGACAACCGCACCAAGCTGGCAGCCCGCCAGACAGCGGTGTTCTTCGCTACCGGTGACCCTTCTATGGGCACCTTCTACTTGAACTTCGAATTGAAGCCGGGATCTACCCTTTATCTCACTTCCAACGACGGTCATACTGTAGTCGACAGCATTTTCATCCCGACTGACATACCAGAGGGAATGAGCATAAGCAAGTTCGCTGTGGACAACAAGGAGATAGAATTCACCGATATCAGGGCTGCCAGGCCTACGCCATATTCGATTAACGGAAGAGGCGAGCAGAAGAGCAAGGCTGAAACCATTAAAGAGACTGACCCTCACGGAGTTACATTGACTGTAGTCTGCGTTTCAGTTGTCTTCGGAGCCCTCTTCATTCTCTTCATTATATACAACCTGTCCGGTATGTTCTTCTCCGGAAAGATTAAATTGAAGAGAGAGAAGAAAGAAGGAGCGAAGGGCAAGGCAAAGCCTGGTGCTGTAGCTCAGGATGAAATAGCCACCGCCATCGCCTTGGCTCTCAACGCCGAATTCGGAGGCGAGACAGAGGCTGCAATCGCCACTGCCCTCCATCTGTACCTCGGAGACTGTATGCACGACAATGAGTCGTTCATCATAACTATCAAACCGGCTGCTTCAGGCTGGAAGAACAAGACCAACTTCAGAAAACAACCAAGATAATCACATTCAGTATGAAAGAATATAAATTCAAAATCAATGGCAACGACTACACCGTAGCCATCAACTCTATCGAAGGTAATATCGCTGACGTCACAGTAAATGGCGCAGCATACAAGGTTGAAATGGAAAATGCACCTGCAGTTGCTGCGGCTCCTGCACCTATTTCCGCTGCACCTGCAGCTCCGGCTGCGGCTGCGGCTCCGGCTCCTGCACCTGCAGGAGCAGCGAAGGTGATTGAAGCTCCTCTCCCTGGTGTAATCATCGAAGTAAGTGTAAAAGAAGGCCAGGCAGTAAAGGCTGGCCAGAAGGTAGCTGTACTTGAGGCAATGAAGATGGAGAATGAGATTCAGGCTGAATGCGACGGTACCGTAACAGCCATCCACGTTGCCAAGGGAGATCAGGTAGTCGAAGGTTCAAAACTCATCTCAATCGCATAGTTAGATGGAGCAGATTATTGACAGTCTTGTACAATTCTGGCAGTTCACAGGATTTGCCAACTGTACTTGGCAGCATCTTGCGATGATTTTGATCGGTATCATCTTCATCACATTGGGTATTGTCAAGGAGTGGGAGCCACTGCTGCTGGTTCCTATCGGTTTCGGTATCATCATCGGAAACATTCCGATGTTCCCGGGACTCAACATTGGTGTGTATGAAGACGGTTCCGTCTTGAACATCCTCTACCAGGGTGTAAAGCAGGGTTGGTATCCCCCATTGATATTCCTGGGTATAGGCGCGATGACGGACTTCTCGGCACTGATATCCCAACCGAGGCTGATGCTCATCGGAGCTGCAGCCCAGTTCGGAATCTTCGCGGCTTACCTCATTGCCATAGCTGTCGGCTTTGCACCGAATGAGGCAGGAGCCATCGGTATCATCGGAGGAGCAGACGGTCCTACCGCTATCTTCCTTTCTTCGAAGCTGGCACCGGACCTGATGGGTGCGATTGCCGTTTGCGCATACTCGTATATGGCATTGGTACCTGTTATTCAGAAGCCGATAATGCTTCTCCTTACCACGAAGAAGGAGCGTCTCATCGAGATGCCGGCTCCACGTCAGGTAAGCCAGAAGGAAAAGATTATCTTCCCTATAGTGGGATTCATTTGCACTGCATTCATAGTACCTTCAGGACTTCCGCTTCTCGGTATGCTGTTCTTCGGTAACCTCCTTAAGGAGAGCGGAGTTACCAGACGTCTTGCAGAAACTGCACGCGGACCTCTTGTTGACGTGGTAACCACACTTATCGGAGTAACAGTAGGTGCATCCACCCAGGCAGACAAGTTCCTCACAGGAAAATCCCTCCTCATATTCGGTCTTGGCCTTACTTCATTCATTATTGCCACGACCACGGGAGTGCTTTTCGTAAAGATTTGGAACCTCTTCCTCAAGGACGGTAGAAAAATCAATCCGCTCATTGGTAACGCCGGAGTTTCGGCGGTTCCTGACAGCGCACGAGTATCAGAAACAGTAGGACGCGAGGCCAACCCAAAGAACCACCTCCTTATGCACGCAATGGCACCTAACGTTGCGGGTGTAATCGGTTCAGCAGTTGCAGCCGGTATCCTTCTCAGTTTCCTGGGATAATTGTGACAACACCGGAAGTTCCGGTGTTTTTTACAGCAGGAATATAAATCGTTTTACGGGCTTGATTGACATAATACATTTACATACAGTCAGTTATTATAGCCTATAAAACGAAGATAGGAACACTAATTGCAGACTAAAGAAAACAGTTAATCATTTATCCATATTTAGGTATGAACAAATTACAGGAACTCACAGACAAGCTCTACGAGGAAGGTTTGTCCAAGGGTAAGGCTGAAGGAGAACATATTCTGGAAGAAGCCCGCAAACAGGCTGCTCAAATAATAGAAGAGGCCAGAAAGCAAGCTGCTGAGATACTCTCACAGGCCAAGAAAGATGCGGAGGACTATAAATCAAAAGTTACTTCCGATGTTAAGATGGCGTCAAGCCAGAGCCTTCAGACTACCAAGAAAGAAATAGAGAACCTCATAATTGCATCCATAGGAGGCGACGAGGTGAAAAAACAGCTCTCATCTGCAGAGTTCATCAAGAGTATCATCAAGGAAGTAGCTGTCAAGTTCAGTGCTGAAGAAGCCTGTGACTTGAGCCTTGTGCTCCCGTCAACACTTCAGGCGGAACTCGAGCCATTTGTCAAGAACGAACTCTCTTCCATCCTGGGCAAGGGAGTGGAGGCAAGTTTCTCAAAGAAGATCAATGGAGGTTTCAACATTGGCCCGAAGGACGGAGGATATTTCATCAGTCTCACGGACGACACTTTCAACGAACTCATTTCAGAGTATCTCCGACCAGTCACAAAGAAACTTCTATTCGGCTAATATATGGACAATTACGAGTACTTGATTGCAGGCCTGCCGGTTCTTTCCAAGGATTGGTCAGCAAACTCAAGTGTGTCCGTGGATTCCCTCATAGAAGAAATCAAGGACGGATGTTCGAAGAAGGACAATGTCCTCATCGACAGCCTGCTTGACGGATATAAGGAAGAGAATTTCAATGAGGACTTCTACAAGTCCATGCTAACGCATAAGAACAGATTCATCAGGGAATTCTTCACCTTCGACCTTAGAGTGCGCAATGCGAAGGTCAGATATCTGAATGAACAACTTGGCAGGGACGCGGACAAGGATATCTTTCTGGAAACAGAAGGCGAGTTTGAGGAAAGTGAGGCCTTGATGAATGTCCTTTACGGCGACAATCTGATTGACAGGGAGCTTGGACTGGATGAGCTGATGTGGAACAAGATTTCTGAATTGAACATCTTTGAGTATTTCAACATCAACGTGCTTCTCGGTTACATCTGCAAACTCAGGATAATAGGCAGATGGCTCTCTCTTGACGAAAAGACAGGAAAGGATATGTTCCGCCGCCTCGTCGAAGAAATCAGAGGGACGTTTAAGGGAGTAGAATTCAACGTATAACAAATTGACAAAAAGATATGAGTACTAAAGGAAAGGTAACGGGTATAGTCTCAAACCTTGTGACGGTTCAGGTCGACGGCCCTGTAGCAGAGAACGAGCTTTGCTACATTGAGGTTGGCGGCACCAAACTGATGGCCGAGGTCATCAAGGTGAACAAGGACAAGGCTTCCGTACAGGTTTTCGAGAGTACACGCGGGCTCAAGAACGGAGACAGTGTGGAGTTCGAAGGCAAGATGTTGGAGGCGACGCTTGGTCCCGGTCTTCTTTCAAGCACATATGACGGCTTGCTGAATGACCTTACCTCGATGACAGGAGTATTCCTCAAGAGAGGAGAATACACAGACCCTCTGGATCACGGAAAGCTATGGGACTACACGCCTATAGCCAAGGTCGGTGACAAAGTGATTGCTGCAGACTGGCTGGGCGAAGTAAAGGAAGGATGGCTTCCTCACAAGATTATGGTTCCATTCTCATTCAAGGGAGACTACACCGTTAAGAGCATTGTCCCGGCAGGACAATATAACATCGACAAGACAATTGCCGTCCTCATCAATGAAGACGGAGAGGATGTAGAAGTCAAGATGTACCAGAGATGGCCTGTCAAAGTAGCTGTCAAGGGATACAGGGAGAAACCGCGTCCATCCAGGATAATGGAGACAGGAGTCCGCGTACTGGACACCTTCAACCCGATAGCCGAAGGCGGTACAGGATTCATTCCGGGTCCTTTCGGTTGCGGCAAGACTGTCCTCCAGCACGCGATTGCCAAGCAGGGAGCTGCTGACGTCATCGTTATGGCAGCCTGCGGTGAGCGCGCCAACGAGGTCGTTGAGATTTTCACCGAATTCCCTGAGCTGATTGACCCTCATACCGGGCGAAGCCTTATGGAGAGAACAACCATCATCTGCAACACCTCCAATATGCCTGTCGCAGCCCGTGAAGCATCGGTATATACTGCGATGACCATCTGCGAGTATTATAGGGCAATGGGATTGCGCTGTCTGCTTCTCGCAGATTCCACCTCGCGATGGGCACAGGCATTGCGCGAGATGTCGAACCGTATGGAGGAGCTTCCGGGAGCGGATGCCTTCCCTGTCGATCTGTCTTCGATTATCTCCAACTTCTACTCACGTGCCGGAGCTGTCGTATTGAACAACGGCCAAAGCGGAGCTGTCACCGTCATCGGAACCGTATCCCCTGCCGGAGGTAACCTCAAAGAGCCTGTTACCGAATCCACCAAGAAGGCTGCACGCTGCTTCTACGCCCTTGAGCAGGCGCGAGCAGACCAGAAGAGATATCCTGCAGTCAACCCTATCGACTCCTATTCAAAGTATCTCGAGTATCCGGAGATTGCCAGCAACTTGGACGAAACCTTTGAGCCGGGTTGGGTAAAGAAGGTAAATGAGGCTAAGGTCCTCGTACGCAGAGGCAGGGAGGCAAATGACCAGATCAACATTCTCGGTGACGATGGCGTTCCTATGAGCTACCACGAGTCGTTCTGGAAGTCCGAACTCATCGATTTCGCCTTCCTCCAGCAGGATGCTTTCGATCCTATCGACAGCCTCTGCCCTCTCGAGAGACAGAAGTTTATGCTGAACCTCATCATTGATATCTGCGAAAGGGAATTCCATTTCGAGGATTATGAGGAGTGCCGTGACTTCTTCAAGAATCTCATCAACCTCCTCCGCCAGATGAACTATACCGAATACCGGAGCGAGAAATTCAAGAGCTATCATACTGAAATCCTTAACTACATCGAAAGCAATGGCAAATAAAGCATATCAAAAAGTCTATACACAGCTTGACGCCATCACCAAGGCGACAGTATCGCTCAAGGCCAAGTCTGTGGCTAACGACGAGCTCGCCACTGTGAACGGCCGCCTTGCCCAGGTAGTGAAGACCAAGGGCGACCTCGTCACCCTGCAGGTATTCGCCGGCACAGAAGGTATTCCTACTAATGCGGAAGTAGCATTTATGGGCAATCCACCTGTGCTTCGTGTAAGCGAACAGCTCTCAGGACGTTTCTTCAACGCTTACGGCGACCCTATTGACGGAGGTCCGGAAGTTGAAGGAGAAGTCAGGGAAATCGGCGGTCCTTCAGTGAATCCTTACAAGAGAAAACAGCCTTCACAGCTCATTCCTACAGGTATTGCGGGAATTGACCTGAACAATACCCTCGTCTCAGGACAGAAGATACCTTTCTTCGCAGACCCGGACCAGCCTTACAATCAGGTAATGGCAGACGTGGCTCTCCGCGCCGACGTTGACAAGATTATCCTCGGAGGTATGGGCCTCAGCAATGACGACTACCTCTTCTTCCGTCACGCATTTGAGAACGCCGGAGCCCTCGACAAGATCGTTTCATTCGTAAACACCACTGAGGAACCTCCTGTAGAGCGTCTTCTCATACCTGATATGGCACTTACCGCAGCTGAGTACTTCGCTGCCGACAAGAACGAGAAGGTGCTGGTGCTCCTCACCGATATGACACTCTACGCCGATGCCCTGAGTATCGTGTCCAACCGTATGGACCAGATTCCATCGAAGGACTCAATGCCGGGTTCGCTCTATTCGGATCTCGCAAAGATATACGAGAAAGCTGTGCAGTTCCCTGATGGAGGCTCCATAACAATTATCGCAGTCACCACCCTCAACGATGGAGACATCACCCACGCCATCCCTGACAATACGGGATACATCACTGAGGGTCAGCTCTTCCTCCGCGCCGATAGTGACACGGGCAAGGTCATCATTGACCCGTTCCGTTCCCTCTCCCGTCTGAAACAGCTCGTTCAGGGCAAGCAGACACGTGAGGACCACAGTCAGGTAATGAATGCCGGTGTGCGCCTTTATGCAGATGCTCAGAATGCGAAAACGAAGCTAGAGAACGGTTTCGACCTCTCCGACTATGATCACCGCTGCCTTGCATACGCCAAGGAATATGCTACAAGACTGCTCAGCATTGATGTCAATATTAAGATTGACGAGATGCTCGATACGGCTTGGGAACTCTTCGCGAAATATTTCTCCAAGGCCGAGAGCGGTATCAAACAATCACTGATCGACAAATACTGGCCAGCTGAATAAACTGTTATGGCAATCAAATTCCAATACAATAAGACATCCCTGAACAATCTTGGCAAACAGCTCAAGGCACGTCAGAAGGCACTCCCTACCCTCCAGAACAAGGAGTCTGCACTGCGCATTGAGGTCCGTAAGGCCAAAGACCGTTCAGACAGACTTGTTGCGGATCTTGAGGCCTCCTATAAGCGATATGACTACCTGGCCGCCTTATGGAATGAATTCGAGCCTAATCTGATAAGCATAACTGATGTCCAGCTCGAAACAGTAAAGGTAGCAGGTGTCAAAGTGCCTGAACTGAAGGGTATCTCCTATGAGATAAAGGAATTCAATGCTTTCGCCAAGCCGGCCTGGTATGCTGACGGCGTAGCAATACTGAAAGAGCTGACCAGGCTCGGAATCGAGTCGGAAGTCTATCAGACCAAGAGCAGAATCCTTGATTTTCAAAGGAAGAAAACCACCCAGAAAGTAAATCTGTATGAAAAAGTACAGATACCGGGGTATCAGGAGGCAATAAGAAAGATCAAGCGATATATGGAAGACGAGGAGAACCTCTCCAAGGCTTCATCAAAGATAGTAAAGGAAAGGCATGCTGCCGAAGAAGAGGAGGAAGAATCATGATTACTAAAATGACCAAATATTCCTTCATTCTCCTCAGTGGGGAGAGTGAAGCTTTCCTCGAGAATCTTCAGGAGCTTGGGGTGGTGGACATACAGCGTTCTACCAAGCCTGTGGATCAAGTTTCTTCCGCAATGCTCGAGAAGACTCTCGGAATGCGCAAGGCTATTGCCTTCCTCGAAAAACTGAACTATGCGGAAGAAGGCATCAAAGCCTCGGCTGTCAATTGCTATGCAGGTCCTGTGGATGCTCAAGCCGTTCTCGACTCGAAGGATAGACTGGTCGGGACGGAAACTGAACTGGCCGCTGCCGAGAAAATGCTCAAATCCGTTGCCCCTTGGGGCGAATATGACATCAAGACCATCGAAGAACTCAAAGCCAAGGGCATACACCTTCACTATTATTGTGTTCCCGAGAAGTCATTCGATCCTTGCTGGGCAGAAAAAGCTGCTCTCGAGCGCATCTGCGAAAATGACGGAAAGGTCTGGTTCGTGACCGTTTCGGGCGACGAGGACAGCTACAGCTTCCCTATTCGCGAGTGCAATCCTCCTCAAATGAGTGTGGGCAATGCTCAGGCGGACGTTGACACATTGCGTCAGCGCATCATTGCCATCAAGGGAGAATTGCTCCATATGAAGGAGAACTGGACAGAAGAGTTGAAGCGGGAACTCGAGAGGGAGAGCGCTGCTCTGGACAAGTATCTGGCAGGAAAAGTGGGTTCGGCTGCAGCTGAAGGCTATATCTGCACCTTCATCGGCTTTGCTCCGGAGGAAGAAAAGGAGAGACTGGTAAAGGCTTTCGATGAGATGGGAGTCCTTTATCTCGTCGAAGATGCAAAGGAAGACGACAATCCTCCTATCAAACTGAAGAACAACAAGTTCTCACAGATGTTCGAATGTCTCACCGGTATGTACGGTATGCCTGTTTATGGAGAATGGGACCCAACGCCTATACTTGGAATCTTCTTCCTGCTGTTCTTCGCAATGTGCATGGGAGACGGAGGTTACGGTATAATATTGATAATCTTCGGATTACTTCAGGACAGGAAGATAGTCAATATCGGAATGTTCGAAGGTCTTGGGAAGCTGATATGCGCTCTCGGAGTCTCCACAACCGTGGTCGGATTGCTCTTCGGAACCTTCTTCGGAGTGGACCTCACCACCGTTGCCTGGATACCTGAAGGCGTGAAGAACATAATGCTTACGGGCGATGTCAATATCGGAGGTGCCAACTATGCCCTCCAGATGATACTCGCGGTTTGCATAGGCGTATTCCACATCTGCCTGGCTATGGTTATCAAGGCCCTGCTCTACACCAAACGTTTCGGATTCAAACAGAATCTCGGGACCTGGGGTTGGGTACTGCTGATAATAGGCGGCTTGATTCTGGCTATCTGCGCTATGTGCTTCAATCTGCCTCAGACGCTTACCAAACTGGTGCTTATCGGCATAGCCGTAGTTTCAGCCCTGGGTATATTCATTTTCAACACTCCGGGACGCAATCCTCTGATGAACATAGGTTCAGGCCTTTGGAACACTTACAATATGGTAACAGGCCTGCTCGGTGATGTATTGAGCTATATACGCCTCTATGCTCTCGGACTTGCAGGTGGAATGCTTGGAAACGCTTTCAACATACTCGGAGGACTCTTGCTCGGTGACAATCCGACCTGGCAGTTCATCCCGTTTGTGCTGATTATGCTCTTCGGCCACACACTCAACCTGCTGATGTCCTGCCTCGGTGCCTTTGTACACCCTCTGCGACTTACCTTTGTCGAGTACTTCAAGAACTCAGGCTATGAAGGCAAGGGAACAGCTTACAATCCATTAAAGAAATAACAACAACAAAAAATAAACAATACCATGTTAAGTACAATTCTTGGTTATCTCGGCCTCGGCCTTATGCTTGGCCTCGCCGGTATCGGTTCAGCTTACGGAACTACTATCGCAGCAAATGCTGCAGAAGGCGCATTGAAGAAAAATCCTGAAAAATCTTCAAGTTACCTCATCCTTTCAGCCATGCCAGCGACCCAGGGTCTCTATGGCTTCGTTGCAATGCTCCTCTGGATCGTCCTCGGAGCCGACTTTACAGCAGACGGTTTCAAACTTTTCGCAGTAGGCCTGTCAGTTGGCGCTATCTGTCTATTCTCAGCTATCCGTCAGGGTCAGGTTTGTGCAAACGGTATAGTAGGTATCAGCCAGGGACACGACGTTCAGACCAATACTATGATTTACGCCGCCCTTCCTGAGTTCTATGCCATCCTTGCTCTCGTTGCAGCAATTATGATTATGGTGATGTAATTCCTATTCGGAACACTTTATTGAAGGCCGGGGCAATCACGCTCCGGCTTCATTGATTCTTGGAAAAGTTTTCATAAATTTGCATTCTTGAGACATAAATGCACATATGGGTAAAGTCATAGCAATAGCGAATCAGAAAGGCGGAGTGGGCAAAACCACCACCGCGATCAACCTTGCCGCCTCGCTCGCCGTATTGGAGAAAAAGGTGCTCATCATCGATGCCGACCCACAGGCGAATACCACCTCGGGCCTGAATTTTGCACCGGATAACGATGAGAAGAGGACCCTATACGAGCTGATGATCGGACAGATCAGTGTGGAAGACGCCTTGATTCAAACTGAAATCGGCAATCTTCATATGATACCCTCCCACATCAACCTGGTCGGTGTTGAAATCGAAATGCTCGACGCGGACAACAGGGAGACCATACTGAAGAGGGCCATTGCATCGGTGCGCGACGTCTATGACTATATCATAATTGATTGTTCACCTTCACTCGGACTCATTACTGTCAATGCCCTGGCTGCGGCAGATTCCGTCATTATCCCTGTCCAGCCCGAGTTCTTCGCGCTTGAAGGTCTCGGTAAACTGCTTCAGACCATCAGGATTGTGCAGAACGGTGTCAATATGCAGCTCACTATCGAGGGCTTCCTGATTACTATGTTCGACGGCAGAACCAGAGTGCATACCCAGGTCGTGGCACAGATGAGGGAAAGGTTCAGCGATATGGTCTTCAACACAATCATACAGAGAAACATACGTTTGAGCGAGGCCCCTTCTCACGGAAAACCTATCATACTCTACGACATTATGAGCAACGGTTCCACGAATTACCTGAACCTTGCAAAGGAAGTCATTGACAAGAACGAGCCTCAAGCTAAATTGATATGAGCAGTAAAGAACCCAGAGGACTTGGCCGTGGTCTCGGAGCGATACTCGGCGACAGCGTTAATGTTGACCAGCTCCGCAAGCCGGTAGGCTATGTAAACAAGGAAATCATCGGTACCAGAAACGAGGTCAAGGAGAGCGCCGACATAGTGCGTATCCCCGCAGACCTGATTGAGCCGAATCCATATCAGCCAAGAATGTCTTTCGATACGGAAGCATTGGAGGAGTTGGCGTCATCCATCAGGACCCTGGGACTTATCCAGCCCATTACAGTCAGGAAGTCCGCCAATGGCAAGTATCAGATAATCAGCGGAGAGAGACGGTTCAGAGCCAGTCGTATGACCGGAATGGAGATGATTCCGGCCTATGTTAGGACAGCCAGCGAGCAGGGTATGCTCGAAATGGCAATAGTAGAGAATATCCAAAGAGAGGACCTTGACCCTATTGAAGTCGCCTTGAGCTACCAGAGGCTCATCGAGGAATGCAATCTCACCCAGGAGCAGATGGCTGGACGTGTAGGTAAAAAAAGGGCTTCGGTCACCAATTATCTCCGCCTTTTGAAATTGCCTGCGAAAGTACAGCACGACCTCAAAGTGGGACTCATATCCGTAGGACACGCCAAAGTGATACTGGGAGTTGAAGATCCTGCTCTTCAGGAACTGCTCTGCGATGTAACCGTTAAAGAAGGCCTGTCAGTACGCCAATTGGAGGAAAAGCTCCGCAAACTCATTGAAGGGGACAAGAAAAAGGAAGACAAGGCTGCTGGAGAATTGCCTGAGGAATACAGCAGGATTTTGGAACACATAGGCAAATACTTCAAGGAGGATATCTCCCTGAAGCGAAGCGCCGGAGGAAAGGGCAGTATGACGATTAAGTTCAGCTCGGACGAAGAAATGCAGAGATTCCTCAAAGCACTGGAAGATGCGCAAATCTGATTTCTTGAAAACACTCATCACCTGCGTGCTGTTATTGGCAATGTCACCGGCAGCAAAAGCGCAGTTCAAATCCGAAGCCTTTTCCAACGGTTTCGGAGGAGAGAGCACGGTATCCCCTTCCGACTCGGTAGAGGCTCTGTTCTCCCTGAAGGAGTATTTTGCAGGACTCTCCCACAAACAGGAGCTTAAGCTGGGCACTCTGGCGGGAGGCTCGGCAGTATTCATTGGAGGCAATCAGATATACAACAAACAGTACTGGAAACTGCCTATAGTCTATACAAGCATAGGAGCCGGGCTAGGAGGAGGTTTCTATTTCAGAAACCAATACAACAAATCGCAGCAGACAGACACTCACGCCAAGAAGATGAGCACCATATGCTTTGCAGGATCAGCCCTCGCTTACTGGGGAACAATGATGGACGGTGTCATCAACTTCAAGACCGACAATCCCCACCACGCGGGGAAAGCCACCCTGTATTCTATACTTGTCCCGGGACTGGGGCAAATTTACAATGGGGAATACTGGAAGGTACCTATCTACTGGGGTGCCCTCTCCACCTCATATGCATTTTATGTAAAGAACAAGGTCAGCTACGAACGCTTCAGGAACATTTATAACGAAGCCACTGATCCTGAAGGCAATTATGAAGGTTCAATCCCTGCACAAACAGCCCTATATTACAGAAACATATTCAGAAGGTACAGGGACTATTCTGTACTTGCCATCGCTGCCAGCTATCTGCTTCAAGTCATTGACGCAAACGTTTTCTCATATATGCAGGACTTCGAAGTGAATGATGACATTACGATGAACGTAAAGCCGGCCATACTGACCCCTGACACTCAATTCGCATTCAGTGGAAACTCAGCTCTCGGAGTCAGCATAGGCCTGAAGTTTTAAACTGATGACCATTAGAAGAATTCGAACAATCACATTGCTCTGCACGGTACTGGCAGTATCGTGCCTTTCGCTGGATGCCCAGGTATTCAAAAGAAGAAGTGTAATCAAAAAGGAAAATCTTGAGCTAAGGCAGAGAATCGACTCACTTATGATCGAGATTGACGAACTGCAATCCACCCGCTCTGCTGAAGACAGCATCATATCTGAGATGTTGGGTATATACGGAGAAAACGAAGACAGGCAATTCGAATACACTCAGGAAGTTACGGACAGTCTGCTGAGCTTGTGGTATGTTCACCGTCAAGTCGGTCAAAGCAGCGCAGACGAGGAGGATATGGACCTTGATTCAGTAAAGTTAAGCTCCAATGTCAGCGATTCAGTCCTTATTCAAAGGCTGAAGAAAATGAACTCCTACATAAGCCTGCCCTTCAATGAGACAGTCAGGAACTATATGGTACTCTATTCCGAGAAAATGCCCACCAAAATGGGACACATACTCGGCCTCTGCAGTTACTATATGCCAATATTCGAGGACATTTTCAACCGCTACGGCCTTCCGGACGAGCTGAAGTACCTCGCTATCATCGAATCAGCCCTCAACCCTGTCGCCACCTCACGTGCCGGAGCCAAGGGAATGTGGCAATTTATGTACAATACAGCCAAAAGCTACGGCTTGAAGATCAACTCCTTCGTCGATGAAAGACTGGATGTTGAAAAAGCTGCCGACGCTGCCGCAAGATATCTTACCGACGCGTACAATGTCTTCGGGGATTGGTGTCTCGCGATTTCCGCATACAATTGCGGTTCCGGCAATGTCAACAAAGCTATACGCCGAAGCGGAGGAAAAAGGGATTTCTGGTCCATCTATCCATATCTGCCAAAAGAGACCAGATCATATATGCCGGCATTCGTCGGGGCAATGTATGCGCTCAACTATAGCAAGGAATACGGTCTGGTGCCCGATGGAGTTCAGATGCCGGCCTATACCGACACCTTTGAAATTCACCGCAATCTCCACTTCGAGCAAATCAGTCACGTCGTAGGAATACCAATGGAAGAGCTTCAGAATCTCAACCCCCAATACATCAAGAATATAGTACCCGGCAATGAGGGTACACAGATTCTGAAACTCCCATACAATTATTCCAACGCATTCATAGACCGTCAGGATTCACTCTACAGTTATAAGGCAGATGTGCTCCTCGACCAGAAAACCATAACGAACATAAAGAACGGAACTGACGGTGAAAGAATCACATACAAGGTTAAGAGCGGAGACTATCTGGGCAAGATTGCAGCTAAATACGGAGTTACAGTGAGCAAGCTGAAAAGCTGGAACCATCTGAGAAGTGACAATCTGAGAGTAGGTCAGACTCTTTACATATACAGGAACGGCCCTGGACCGGTATCGTCATCAACAGCCAATAGTTCAACAAACAGCAAGACTGCTACAGCAGCTTCAGGAGTATATGTAGTCAAGTCCGGTGATTCTCTCTATAAGATTGCCCAAAAGTTTCCGGGTATAAGTGCTGAAGACATTATGAAATACAATGGTATTACATCCGACATCAAGCCAGGAATGAAACTTAACATTCCTAAAAAGTAAACTTCATCTGGAATTTAAGCTCGGTTTTGCCGGGCTTTTCTTCTTCCATAGCGAAATAATCCTGCCAGGAAGCCTTGGCATACAGTGAGATGTGTCTGAACTTCAGACTCAGAAGAGAGGAAAGATACACTCCTCTTCCATAGAATGATGGAACAGAGAAGGAACCGGGCAGATCCCTGTCATAAAGATAAATCCTATCATCCCAATAATCTGCGTGAAATGCCGTACCACGCAAGAAAAAGGAAAGCTTCTTTCCATTGACAGCAGACAATCCGGCAAAAAGCAGTGCGGATGTGCCTTTGTTATGGCAGACAGCCGTTCCGGCATTCAGGCCAAGCCCATTACTGAAGGTATAGCGCAGTTCCAATTTGGCTTCCTCCTTATGTGGAAAACTCTCCTCCGGCTTCAATCTATAGGACAGACGCAGCTTACATTCGAAGCTCTCACTTACTTTCGGATTCCAGTCTATACGTCCTTTAAGCTGTCTTGTATCTCTTCCCTTACGTTTCACTACGTCCAGGCTCAAGCTCAATGTATGATAATCCATAGCCCAAGCAAGGCCAAGTTCATCAGTGGCTTTGGTCGAGGATCGCACAGCTCCGGAATATGGGGACAAGTAATCAGCCGGGTATGCCCGTAATAGAAGCGAAGATTTCAAATCATATGAATGATTATAAGTCACTCCTGATAGGCCGGCAAGACTTCCCTCTTTCCAGTCCAGAGCATACTCTGCAAACATATCTATCTTGCCCAAAGCATACCTGTAACTGAGGGATGCCAGGCCCTCGCCCAATGCAGATAATCCAAATTCTCCCTTACGACCATATCTGGATATATTTCCGCCGGCATTTCCATTGAAATCGATGAAGGCCGAGACTGTCCAGCGGCCGATAGTCAGGTCAGCAGCCGCTCCCCTACGAACAGCGGAAGGGGCAGTAGTCCAGGCAGGGCCGATGCCGGAAGGATGCTTGGCAAAGGATGCGGCAGAAGAGAAGCCGCTCAAACTGAAACCGCTCCATTGCACCAAAGCCTGACCGAACTTGGCATTGAAATCCCCAAGTACAATCTTGCCCGGAATTCTGTTTCCATATGCCACGACAGACCAGGATCTGACTTCAGGAGGCCACAAAGCTGATGCATATGAAGATTTCAGAGCATATGCTACGCTAAGGGCATCAGAGAAAAATACCCTGGTCTTGGATAAGGCGAACAGACTATGCTCGCCTTCGCTGGTCTTCAAGCCAAAGCTCTCCTGTGATTCGAGTTTCACAATCAATGAGTCCCTCCCCCTCTCCCTGACTCCGTATCTTGACTCAAATGAAATAAAGGGTTCCAATGCCTTGGCTCTTTCTTCACCAAAACCGTCAATCAATGCAAGTTCCTGCAGCGAAAGCACATCACCATACTTCTGTCTGTACTCGACAAGCGAAGCCACCTGGAACCTGGTCAGCAAAGCGGAGGCAGTAAGTCTGTTGGCAGACAACAAATTGATTTTCAAGGGATGTGAAGCATAAGCCTCGTATCTTTCAATAAGCTCAAGCTCAAGTTCTTCTTCCGAAGCAATTCCGTTCAGCACCATCAATGACTCCAGAATCCTGTCCTGAGCCTTCACATCGTGCACAAGGGCTATAACTAAGCCTGCAAGTATGAGCATTACTTTCTTCATGCCGGTAAGGACGGAAACAAAAACATAAAATGTTATAAAAAACCCTCATACCCCATCCCAAACCTAGTTTTTTTGTTAAATTTGTATGATTATCTGTATTAGGCAATGAAAGAAAAGATTGTTCTTCACGATAAGACCTTTGTGCCTTACATCTCCAACGAAGAGATTGAGAAAGCCATTGACGGGCTTGCAAGCAGAATGAACGCAGACTTCAAGGGCTGCGGAGAGGTACCGGTATTGCTCTGCATTCTCAATGGGGCAGTGCTTTTCACTGCCGAGCTGATGAAACGCCTTGACTTCCCTCTCGAACTTATGTCGATGAAACTGTCATCTTATACAGGAACGCGTTCCAGCGGAGAAGTAAAGACAGTGATGGGTATTACGGGTAATGTTAAGGACAGAACGGTCATAATAGTCGAAGACATTGTGGACACGGGCAATACCATTGTCAAAATCAAGGAAATACTCAAGGATGCAGGGGCGAAGGACAGCAAAGTTTGCACCCTTCTGTTCAAACCCGAAGTCTATAATCAGGAGTACAGGCTTGACTATGTCGGCAAATCCATACCAAATGCCTTCATTGTTGGATTCGGACTTGATTATGATGAACTCGGAAGAAACCTTCCGGATATTTACGTATTAGGACAGTAGCTAATTACCTATAAAAAAAATGAAATATTACATTTTATTCGGCCCTCCGGGAGCAGGAAAAGGCACCCAGGCCACATCTATGGTAGAGAAGTACAATCTCCATCACATCAGCACAGGAGCACTTCTCCGTAAGGAGATTGCAGCAGGCAGCGAGTTGGGACTTAAGGCAAAGAGCCTGATTGAGGCAGGAGCACTGGTACCTGACGAGGTCGTTGAAGGAATGATCGAATCGGAATTCAAGACCGTGACCGGAGTGGACGGCTTCCTTCTCGACGGTTTCCCACGCACCATTGCACAGGCAGAAGCTCTTGACAAAATCCTGGCGGGCAATGGAGAGAAAGTCACATCAATTGTCAGCATTATGATTCCTGACGAGATGATTATCGAAAGAATCTCACACAGAGCTGCCATTGAAGGACGTGCAGACGATGCGGACGTTTCAATCATCAAGAACCGCATTGACACATATCACAGCCAGACCGAGCCTTTGATCGAGTACTATACCAAGGCAGGTTCATACAATGAAGTTGACGGTGTCGGCAGTATTGAAGAAGTTCGCGACCGCATCTTCGAACTTGTTGACAAGTTCTAGTGACTAAGTTTGTCAGCATCGTAAAGTACCCGGCATTATATTCAACAAATAATAAGGATGATCCAAAAGTAAAAGCTGATGGGTCATCCTTGATTTGAATTCAATAGTGTCCACAGGCGGTCAACATTGTACGCCCTAATGTGCAGTATTCTGAAGACTCCGACTGCTATCAAGTACAGAGAAGTTGAAATCTTCAAATACTCCACTGATGCCTTTGCAGATTCTCTCAACTTGAAGAGAAAAGCCCGGTAGTTGGCTATTTTTTGCTATCTTTGCAGTTGGTTCAACCTTGATAGGTAGCCAAACAGGTCAAAATCTACGCTGCTTTTATTACCCGTTTGTTACCCGCACCCTGTTTTGAGCTGATTTGAACCGCTTAAAACACTGACAAATAAATACTTATGGCCGATTCAAATTTCATAGACTACGTACGCATCTATTGCGCTTCCGGTCACGGCGGAGCCGGTTCTGCCCACCTTCACAGGGCGAAGTATGTCCCCAAAGGAGGTCCGGACGGAGGTGACGGAGGCCGCGGCGGTCACATCATACTCAGGGCAAATCCCCAATTCTGGACTCTTATCCACCTCAAATACCGCAAGCACGTCAAAGCCGAGGACGGAGAAAACGGGCAGGGAGCATTGCGCCACGGAAAGAACGGCACAGACGTTTATCTGGATGTTCCCGTAGGCACAGTGGTCAAGGATGCGGAGACTATGGAGCTCATTGGAGAACTGATGGAGCCGGGAGAGGAGATGATACTCTGCAAGGGAGGTCGCGGAGGCTGGGGCAATGATCACTTCAAGAGCCCTACCCAGCAGACTCCAAGGTTTGCGCAACCGGGAGAGGAAGGAGTCGAGGGAGTGTTTGTGCTCGAGCTGAAACTGCTCGCAGATGTGGGTCTTGTGGGCTTCCCGAATGCTGGAAAATCGACGCTTCTAGCGACCATTACGGCTGCAAAGCCGAAGATTGCCAATTATGCGTTCAC
>JAQXOE010000042.1 GCA_029098505.1 Bacteroidales bacterium | reverse complement strand
GCAGGGTCAAAAGAAGTCGGAGACTTTGCCATCTGGCAAAATCTCCGACTCTTTTGACTCCGGAGGGGCGAGCAGCCTCGCCGTGGAGTCTCATCCATCTACGAAGAAGGCGACCAATAATCACTTATTAGTCACTCTCTTTTTTTGGGGAGGAAGGGTGCTTGCAGGGAGTTCCGCGAAAACTTGGGACAAGCTTCGCTCCCGCGAGCACCCTTCCGTCTTTGATTGTGGGGGATAATTATTTGATACTCAGTAAGATAAGTGTTTATCTATGGGAAGTTTTACCTATAGATAAACATCTAAAGTATTGATATATAATGTGTTATCTCCCACTCAATTATCAAGCCTATTGCAAAATTTCTGAATATAGGAAAACCTATACTTATGATCTATGAAGAATTGATTTTACCAAAGGAAATTATTGAAAGGATATCTTCCAGCGTGGATTTCAGCCACCATTTTGTAGATATCGTTTTTCAGTTTCTCGATATTCAATTTATTTGTCGCTGAAATGAAAATGCAAGGGCTTTTTTCGTCCGCTATCCAACTGTTCTTCAGTTCTTCCAGGCTCCTGTTCCATTTTTGCTTTGGTTCAAGAGAATATTCGTCGTATTCCTCGTATTTGTATGCGTCAATCTTATTGAAAACAACATATACAGGTTTGTTTCCAGCCCCAATGTCTTTTAGTGTCTTTTCAACGACTTCCATTTGCTCTTCAAAGTCACTATGTGAAATGTCCACAACGTGTACCAATATATCTGCCTCACGCACCTCGTCAAGGGTACTTTTAAAGGCTTCTACGAGCTGTGTAGGCAGTTTCCTGATAAATCCTACAGTATCACTTAATAGGAACGGTACGTTCTCTATTACGACCTTTCTTACTGTCGTATCAAGTGTGGCGAAGAGTTTATTTTCTGCGAATACATCCGACTTGGCCAGTAAATTCATAAGAGTGCTCTTTCCTACATTGGTATAACCAACCAGAGCAAGTCTAACCATCTGTCCCCTGTTGCTTCTTTGAACAGCCATCTGTTTATCCACCTTTTTCAGCTGTTCTTTAAGCCTGTTGATTCTTTCCTTAACTATGCGTCTATCGACTTCTATCTGAGTCTCACCCATACCGCCTCTTGTACCTACACCTCCGCGTTGTCTTTCGAGGTGAGTCCACATTCCGGCAAGTCGTGGAAGCATATAATTGTATTGAGCTAGCTCAACCTGCATTTTCGCATATGAAGTCTTTGCTCTTTGAGCGAATATCTCAAGTATCAGGCTTGTTCTGTCTATCACGTGCCCTACCTTGATGACCTTCTCAATATTTCTCTGCTGCATCCCCGTCAACTCATCGTCGAAAATTACATATTCGATGCAATTCTCTTCGCAATAGTCAGCTATTTCCTGCAGTTTACCGCTTCTTATGTAGGTAGCCTTTTCAGGTTTGTCAAGTCTTTGAACAAATTTTCTGTCGCCGATTGCACCGGCTGTTTCAGCAAGGAACTCCAACTCATCAAGGTATTCCAATACCTTTCTTTCGTCATCGTTCTGCTTGATAATACCTACGAATACAGCTTTCTCAGTCTTTTCAATTACTTTATTATTGTATTCTTTCATTCAAGCTCTTATAAATCAATAAAAGGCTATCCGATCGGACAGCCTTTCCAATATTGTGTAAAAATAATTATCTCAACTGGAAGATAACAGGGAAAGTATAGGTTACCTTGACGGCACGGTCTCTCTGCTTTCCAGGAGTCCACTTTGGAGAGTTTGAAACTACTCTGACAGCCTCCTTGTCAAGTGATGAGTCAACACCGCGGAGTACCTTTACATTGGTAACTGAACCGTCAACGTTAACTGTAAACTGGAGGGTAACACGACCCTGTACACCGTTCTCCTTAGCGATTTCAGGATAAACGAGGTTTGAATTCACCCATTTTGAGAACTCATTGGCATCGCCGCCCTTGAACTTAGGCTTCTCTTCAACGAGCTGGAAAGGAATAGCCTCTTCCTCAACCTCTTCCTCTTCTACAGTCTCAACATAGTCCATAATCTCCACACCGAGGTTTGCATTATCCTCAAGGTTCATGAACATATCGTCTTCAACCTGAATGTCGTCGTCGACGATGTCGATCTGGTCAGAAAGAACAGGAATCTTCGGTGCCTCTGGTGGTGGAGGTGTGTTCTCCTGTGTGATAGGAATGATCTCTTCTTCAATCAATTCTGTAGTCACATCCTCAAATACTGTTGTTGTTTTCTCCTTTGAAGTCCAGGAGAATGCTCCGAGTACAACAAGAAGAGAGATTACGAAACCAATCTCCGTGAAGAGCAATTTTCTGTTTTCGAGATTTGCTTTCTCTGATTTCTTTACTTCCATATTCCTAATTTTATTATTTTCAAACCACGCTCAAAGTTATAAATAAATATTTTGAATTCCAATTTTTTGATTTAATAGTTGTAGATTTGTAGAAAATTTTGGCTTATGATCTCATATTACACCCAGGATACGGACTTTGTGTTCAAAGGAAAGCAGTTCAACAATAAATGGTTGAGGATGGTAGCAGAGAGTGAAATCAAGAGAATAGGAGATATTTCAATCATATTTTGCTCCGACAATTATATATTGGATGTCAATATGAAGTATCTTCAGCACGACTATTTCACTGATATTATTACTTTCGATTATTGTGAGGGTGATAGGCTTTCAGGCGACCTTTTTATTAGTATCGACAGTGTAAGAGAAAATGCAAAGCTTTATAATACTGAGTTTAATGAAGAATTGAATCGTGTTATGGTTCACGGTATTCTTCATTTGATTGGATATGACGACCATACTCAGAAAGATCAAAAACTAATGAGAACAAAAGAGAATTATTTTCTTTCTTTTCGCGAAGCCCTGAAAGGCTGATTGGCCTATATAATTTTCATTATGAAAAAGACTTATGATGTAATAGTAGTCGGAGGCGGTCATGCCGGCTGTGAAGCAGCAATGGCCGCGTCAAATTTGGGCTCTTCCGTCCTGCTAATTACTATGGATATGATGGCTTTTGCCAAAATGTCCTGTAATCCTGCCATAGGAGGAATAGCTAAAGGTCAGATAGTCAGAGAGATAGATGCTTTAGGAGGTTATACTGGCATAGTAACTGATGCATCTACCCTGCAGTTTAGGATGCTGAATAAATCCAAGGGACCGGCTATGTGGAGTCCACGTGCCCAATGCGACAAAATAGCTTTTTCTCTCTTATGGCGAAAAATCATTGAAACTAATTGTAAATTAGATATTTACGCGGATATTGCGACTTCTTTTCTCTTTGAGAATCGAAAAATTGCCGGTGTCCGTACTAATACTGGGGCAATTTTCAATTGTCAAACACTTGTCTTGACCGCAGGAACCTTCCTTAATGGCAGAATGTTTATCGGACATACTGTATTTGAGGGAGGAAGGATAGGAGAACTTGCTTCTCACGGACTCACTGAACAGCTTGTCTCCTTAGGCATCAAAACTGCCAGAATGAAGACAGGTACTCCGCCGAGAATAGATATTTCTTCAGTTGATGTAAAGAAACTTCCTTTGCAGTATGGAGATTCTAAACCGGAACGCTTCTCATATCTTCCTTATCTTTCTTCTGTGCAGAATGGAAGTGAGCAAATGCCTTGCTATGTCCTACATACCAATAAGGAAGTTCACGACATATTAAGGTCGGGTTTTGCTGATTCCCCTATGTTCTCCGGACTGATTACCGGCAAAGGTCCCAGATATTGCCCAAGCATAGAAGATAAGTTAAGAGTATTTTCCGACAAGGATTCTCATCAGCTTTTTCTGGAACCAGAAGGAAGAAACACGAACGAATATTACTTACAGGGTTTTTCTTCTTCTCTTCCACTCGAGGTTCAGATGGATGCTCTTCATACCATACCAGGTCTTGAAAGTGCAAAGGTATTCAGACCTGCCTATGCTGTGGAGTATGATTATTTCGACCCAACACAACTTAAGGCTTCACTCGAATTGAAGAATATCGAGAATCTTTTCTTTGCCGGTCAGGTCAATGGTACTACAGGCTATGAAGAAGCAGCTGCTCAGGGAATAATGGCAGGCATCAATGCGCATCTGAAATGCCGGGGAAAAGAGCCATTCGTTCTCAAGCGTGATGAATCTTATATAGGTGTATTGATTGACGATTTGATTACTAAGGGAGTCGATGAGCCTTACCGAATGTTTACTTCCAGAGCTGAATATAGAATACTCTTAAGACAGGACAATGCAGACCTTCGCCTTACTGAAAAGTCACACAGTATAGGTCTTGCCGACGAGTTTAGATATTCTTATACAATGAAGAAGTATGAGGATGTTGAGACACTTTCTTCCTTTGTCCATAATACCAATTTAACATGCAAACAGGCTAATCCTTATCTCGAATCTGTAAATTCAGCTTTAATTACAGACTCCAAGAAGATAGCTGAACTCAGTTCACGACCTGAAGTTGTATTATCTGAATTATTGAAGATTGTTCCACGTGGAACACTGCTCAAGAATAATATAGACTTTGATGATAAAGTAAAAAGCCTTGATGAGATGGCTAATCCCATCCTTCCGGATAATCAGAATCTGGAAACTATCAATGCAAATTATGTTCGTGAACTTGCGGGTTCTGTTGAAATAGCCATCAAATATCAAGGATATATTGATAGGGAGAAGAGAGTCGCAGAGAAGATTATGAGGTTGGAAAATCTAACTATTCCTGAAAACTTTGATTTCGACAGCGTTTCCGGCCTTACCATCGAGTGCCGGCAAAAGTTGAAAAAATATGCTCCGCGAACCATAGCTCAGGCTTCCAGAATATCTGGAGTCTCTCCGGCCGATGTCTCTGTTCTATTAATTTATTTCGGTCGATAGAAGATAGATTTGTTTAAGCTTAGAGTATCTTAAGGGCCATTTTGATAATTTCTTCGACTTTGGCGTCAGGATGGCTCTTGACTATGCTCTGTATAGCCTTGTTGATATTTGGCTTCGAGAATCCGAGCATAGTGAGTGCACTTGTAGCCTCTTCGATTTCTGCATTGTTGTCGCTCTTGAGTATGTTTTCGACATTGCTCCCCTCCCCTTTGACGATTTTGTCCTTCAGTTCGAGTATTAGTCTTTGAGCACTCTTTAAGCCTATTCCTTTAACACTTTTGATTTTCGCTACATTTTCTGAAAGTATCGCCTCTCGCAATTCATCTGCGCTGATGGAAGAGAGTATCATTCTGGCAGATGCTGCGCCTATGCCTGAAACCCCGATGATGAGCTCAAAGAGAGCTCTCTCGTCCTTGCTTGCAAAGCCGTAGAGTATCTGGGTGGCATCCCTTTGGTTTAATGCTTCGTAAATGTAGATTTTGGCCTGTTCCTTACCCCGGAGAGCCTCGTAGCTTTGGAGAGAAATCTCTATTCCATAGCCCATACCGTGATTGTCAATTACGATTCTTGTAGGAGTCAGTTCTGCGATATTTCCTGAAATGTAGTCCAGCATAGTGAATGATGTTTCTACAAAGATATCAAAAAACTGAAATTACTTTAGTAAATTTGTGGTCTTCATACTAAACTTGTATGATACTTGAATGAGCTATTGACTATGGATGTAGAAAAACTCAGATTACAGTTTCCTCAGCTTTCCGAACGTGTGTACGGCAAGCCTCTTGTCTATTTGGATAATGCAGCGACAATACAGCGCCCACAATCCGTAATCGACAAATGGGTGTTCTTGTCTTCACGTATGAACTC
Organism: Bacteroidales bacterium; assembly: GCA_029098505.1. Taxonomy (GTDB): domain Bacteria; phylum Bacteroidota; class Bacteroidia; order Bacteroidales; family UBA932; genus Cryptobacteroides. Next base: position 70,215 of record JAQXOE010000042.1, on the reverse strand, counting down.
AAATCTTCACAGGGCTGTCCACAAAATTGCTGCGGATGCTACTGAAGAGTATGAAAGTACCAGGGATGAGATCAGGCGTTATATCAATGCTGCAGGCAGGGAAGAGATAATATTTACTTCAGGAACTACGGCATCCATCAATCTTCTTGCCTTTTGTTTTGGCGAGGCTTTTGTCGGTGAGGGTGACGAAATCGTGGTGAGCGAGTGTGAGCATCATTCCAATATAGTCCCTTGGCAGATGATGTGCGAGCGAAAGAAAGCACAGCTCAAAGTTTTGCCCGTGGATGATTCAGGTCACCTTCGCATTGATTTGCTTCCGGAACTCATTACGGACAGGACCAAACTGCTCAGCGTAGCTCATATTTCCAATGTCCTTGGTATTGTTAACCCCTTGAAGGAAATTATAACTTATTGTCACTCAAAGGGTTGTCCTGTGATGGTGGATGGGGCTCAGGGCATAGTTCACGAAAAGGTTGATGTCCAGGATTTGGACTGTGACTTCTATGCATTTTCCGGACATAAGATTTATGCGGCCCCGGGAACAGGTGTCCTTTATGGAAAAAAACAATATCTTGAGGCTATGCCCCCTTATATGGGTGGTGGTGAAATGATAGCTCACGTAAGTTTTGAAGCTACCAGCTATGCTCCCCTTCCGGGCAAATTTGAGGCTGGAACCCAGAATATGGCCGGTATTCCGACTCTAAAACCTGCTGTTCAACTTGCTGAATTGACAAGGGATGCAAGTGTAGAAGCTTCATACAAGGAGCTCAGGGATTATGTTCTGAAGGCTCTATTATCCGATGACAGGATTAGATTGTACGGAGTCCCGCGAGAAGAAAATGTTCCACGAGGAACATCTGAAAAGATTGCACTCTTCTCATTTTGCGTCAAAGGTGTTCACCACGAAGATTTGGCTCTCATACTTGACAAGATGGGAATAGCTACAAGGTCGGGGCAGATGTGCGCCGAGCCGCTGATGGACCGCTTCGCTGTCAGTGGAATGCTGCGAGCATCCTTTGCCCCATATAATACTATGGAGGAGGCGCAATATTTCATTGCCTCCCTGAATAAAGCGATTGATATGCTGCTATAAGAAGCGGTGACGCAATGATAATGACGCGCCGCTTCGGCAATTAATGATAGAACGGATGGAAAAGACATTGAAGGAAATTCAAGAGGAGATAGTGGAAGATTTTTCGCTCTATGACGAGTGGCTTGACAAGTACGAGTACCTCATTGAGCTTGGAAAAAAACTTCCGGCATATCCTGAGGAGAAGAAGACCGAAGATAGGCTCATCAAGGGCTGCCAGTCGCGGGTTTGGCTCGATTATAGCGTGGAAAACGGGCGCATTGACTTCAGTGCGGACAGTGATGCCATCATTACCAAAGGCATCATTTCCCTATTGATCAGTGTGTATTCCGGCAGGAGTGCCGAGGAAATTGCTGCGGACGATTTCTCTTTTCTCGACAGCATAGGCCTGAAGGAGAATCTCTCGCCTACCAGAGCCAACGGCCTCGTGTCAATGATAGATACCATTAAGGCGGCGGCAATTGCCAATTGCCACAAACAATAAGCAAATGGAAAACGGAAACAATAAGGAACAGGAAATCCTCACTGCCGAGGATGTGAAGGAACTCGCACCTCTGTATGACAATGTGATTCTCGCATTGAAGACGGTTTACGACCCTGAAATACCTGTCAATATCTATGATCTTGGACTAATCTACGAGCTTAATATCAGGAAGAGCAGAATCGTGGACATAACTATGACCTTCACGGCCCCGAATTGCCCTATGGCAGATGAGGTGCTGGCAGAGGTCAGGGCTGTCGTGGAGGATGTTCCCGGGGTGAGCGGATGCAATATTGAGCTAGTTTTCGAGCCTGTCTGGGACCAAAGTATGCTCTCTGATGAGGCGAGGATCATACTCGGTTATGACCTTGACTTCGAGGACGAAAATGATTGAAGCGATTAATTGTTGATAAGGGCAATGAACGTTTATTTTTCCCTTGGCAGCAATATTGGCGACAGGGAGGCGAATATCAGGACGGCTCTGGCGATGATGGACGAGGCTTTCTCAGTCCGATACAGTGCACTTTCCTCTATCATTGAAACGGAAGCCTGGGGTTTCCGCTCCAGTCCCTTTTTGAATTGCGCTGTCCTTTACGAGCTTGATTTTGATAGTGAAAACATTGAAAATCAAGCGCTTGAGCTGTTGGATAAGCTTAAGTCAATCGAAGAGGCTATGGGCCGGAGTGAGAATATCGAACACGATGCAGAAGGTCGCAGGATATACCATTCCAGGATTATTGACATTGACATACTCCTCATCGGCTCTGAAAAGATATCTCATCCGCGGCTGAGAGTTCCCCACCCGTTGATGTATGAACGCGAATTCGTAATGCTTCCTTTAGGGGAAATATTAGGATGAAAAGACGATTAATACGTCATTTATCAAAGAATTAAGTAAATTTGCATGCTGTAACGAAGTAAAAGCGAAGACTATTTATTATGACACAGGATGAACTTTTTAAAGTACTTGTAGCTCATTGTAAGGAATACGGTTTCATATTCCCCTCAAGTGAGATTTATGACGGACTTGCTGCCGTATATGATTACGGCCAGATGGGTGTAGAACTCAAGAACAATATCAAGCAGTATTGGTGGAACGCTATGACACGTCTCCACACCAACATAGTCGGAATTGACTCCTGCATTTTTATGCATCCGAGAATATGGGAAGCATCTGGCCATGTAGGGGCATTCAACGATCCTCTCATTGATAATAAGGACTCAAAGAAGAGATACAGGGCTGATGTGCTTATCGAGGACTTTCTCGGCAAGCTCGAAGAAAAGATGAACAAGGAAGTGGCCAAGGGACGCAAGAAGTTCGGTGAGGCCTTTGACGAGGAGCAATTCCGCGCCACCAATCCGAACGTACTTCGCGAAAAGGCCAAGTACGATGAGGTTCACAATCGCTATGTAGCAGCAGAGAAAGCCAATGATCTCGCTGAGTATAAGCAGATTATCGTCGATTGCGGCATCGTCTGCCCTATCAGCGGTACTTGCAATTGGACAGACGTGCGCCAGTTCAATCTTATGTTCAGTACCTCGATGGGAAGCACTGCAGAAGGCGCGAACACCATTTATCTTCGTCCAGAAACCGCCCAGGGTATATTTGTAAACTATCTCAATGTCCAAAAGACAGGAAGAATGAAGGTTCCTTTCGGTATCGCACAGATAGGAAAAGCCTTCAGGAATGAGATTGTTGCCCGCCAGTTCATCTTCAGAATGAGGGAGTTCGAGCAGATGGAGATGCAGTTCTTCATCAAGCCTGGAACAGAGCTCGACTGGTTCGCAAAATGGAAGGAAAACAGAATGAAGTGGCACGTCAATCTCGGAATGGGTGCGGAGAACTACCGCTTCCACGACCACGAAAAGCTCGCTCATTATGCCAATGCGGCAACGGACATCGAGTTCCAGTTCCCATTCGGCTTCAAGGAGCTCGAGGGCATTCATTCAAGAACCGACTTCGACCTTGGCAATCATCAGAAGTTCTCAGGCAAAAAGATTCAGTACTTCGATCCTGAGAGCAATGAGAGCTACACTCCATACGTCATCGAGACTTCAATTGGTGTTGACCGTATGGTGCTCGCAGTCCTCTCTCACTCGTACAAGGAGGAGACTCTCGAGAACGGAGAAAGCCGTGTCGTACTCTCAATTCCTGCTCCTATTGCACCGGTAAAGGCAACAGTGATGCCTCTCGTGAAGAAAGACGGTCTTCCTGAGCTCGCACAGGAGATTCTGAGAGAGCTCCAGTTCGATTTCAATTGCCAATACGATGAGAAGGATTCTATAGGCAAGCGTTATCGCCGTCAGGATGCCATCGGAACTCCTTACTGTATTACCGTTGACCACGATTCATTGGTAGACCGTTGCGTGACCGTACGCGATCGCGATACTATGCAGCAAGAGAGGGTTCCTATCGCAGAACTTCGTGCTTTGATCGACAAGAAGGTTAATTTGAATAATCTGTTGAGGAATCTATAAAATACTGACTGTTAATCAGTTAGCCTTTATAACTAACGCGGTCTTTAAAAAAGGAAGCCGACCCAAAAGGGTCGGTTTCTTTAGTTCGTCCAGCTTAAGGTCTTGTAAGCACATACTTACTGAGCTTATGCGCCTAAGACATCAACTCCTTGCAGATGATTAAAATACAAGCACAGCCTTGATAGGGAAATGGTCAGAAATGAAGGTCCTGTCCATATAAGGCTTGGTCACAGTCTCATACTGTATGCAAGAAGAAAAACCGTCGTGCCAAATGTAGTCAATGCTGTCAGAAGCCTTGCCCCAGCCATTGTAGGTAAAATGGTCATCGCTTACCACCGCACTCTGGCGAGCATTGCTCATCTTCTTCTTGATTACGTCAAAAGCGGCATTATCAAGCTCCATATTGAAGTCACCGGTCAGCACGACAGGCAGTTTGCCCTTATTCAACTCTTCTATTTTGTCGAGTACGAGCTGGATTCCGTTCTTCTGGGCTTCCGTACCGATATGGTCCAGATGGGTGTTTACGAAGAAGAAGCTTTTTCCACTGGCCTTGTCCTTCATTACAGCCCAGGTAGCGCAACGGTTGCAGGCGGCATCCCATCCGCGGCTCGGCTTGTCAGGGGTCTCGGAGAGCCAGAATGTGCCCCATTTCTGGAGGCTTACAGTCTTCGAATTGTACATCACAGCCATAATTTCTCCACCCTTCTTTCCATCGTCACGTCCGACTCCCACTATCTTATAGGTCTTGTCGAAAACATCCCCCAGGTATCTGAAAGCCACATATTCGACTTCCTGCATACCGATAACATCTGGCATAAGGTCCTCAATCATCATCGCAGTGGCCGGATAACGGTATTCCCAGGAGTTGGTGCCGTCCTTGCCGCTGGCCAGTCTGATGTTATAGCTCATTACCGTGAGTCCTTTGCGGCTCTCCTTATCCTTGGAGGACATAGTAAATGGCATCAACAGGGTCAATGCCAGAACAGACAAGAGTAATTTCTTCATTTTGTTATCTATATTCTTCATAGTCAGGCATAGCAATTTCCGTGATGATTTCCTTCAGCTGCTTGTCATCACGCGGGCAAATCATCAGAACATCGTCTGTATCCACCACGATGAAATTGTCTAACCCTCTGATTACTACCAGTTTATTGTCTTCATCTGAATATATTAGGGTGTTCTTTGTATCCTTGTTAAGGATTTTGTGGGCTTTGAGTGCATTGCCGTAAAGATCCTTCTTGGAACGGTAACTGTGCAGAGCTTCCCAGTTTCCTATATCGTGCCATTCGAAGTCGGCAGGTACCAGCCAGGCCTTGTCGGTCTTTTCCATCACCGCATAATCAATGGAAATCTTCATACAGCCAGCGAAGGCCTTTTCTATAAAGGCTTCCTCTTCAGGGCTGTCAAGAGCCTGCTCCCATCCGTTGAACAAGGTGGTTATTTCAGGCTGGTGTTTCTCCAGTTCGGCCCTGATGGTATTTGCCTGCCATACAAATATACCGGAGTTCCAGTAGAATTCCCCGCTCTGATAGAAGACTTCCGCCAGATCCTTGTCAGGCTTTTCGGTGAAGGTTTTGACCTTCACAGGCTCGCCTTTTGAAGTATCTACATCCGAACAAACCTGAATGTAACCGAAGTTCGTGTCGGGGCCTTTGGGAACGACGCCAAGGGTCATCAGGGAGTCGTGACAGGATGCGTAATCGAGGGCTTTGAGTATGGTGTCCTTGAACAGTTCATCATCGTAAATCACGTGGTCGGCAGGGGTGGCAATCATCACGGCCTCCGGATCCCTCTTGAGTAGCTTATAAGTGGCGTATGCAAGGCAGGGTGCCGTGTTTCTGCTATAGGGTTCAAGAAACAGATTCTCATCTGATATTTCGGGAATCTCGTTCTTTACCAGTTCTTTGTATCTCAATTGGGATGAAACGATGATATTCTCGGGGGGTATTATCTTGGCAAAGCGCTCATAAGCAAGTCTTAGAAACGATTTCCGGGACCTTGAAAGGTTCAAAAACTGTTTTGGTTTCGCTTCTCTGCTTATTGGCCAGAAACGGGAACCTATACCTCCCGCCATAATAATACAGTAGTAATGGTTATTGGTCATAGTGCTTCTGTTTTATACGTGTATGGGGATATAGGCTCCTGGGAACCATTCTATCCCTGTACTTCCTCCTTCAAAAATAATGCTTATAACATCGAAACTGATGTCGGGCAGCTCAAATACTAGAGCTTTCCTTTTCCTGGAATGGATATAGCGCTCTGCCGCAGCGGCTATCCTTTTCTGTTTCACGTAGCCGACGCTTTCCTCCGGCGCCGCGGAGAAAGGGGCCACTCGGCTCTTGACCTCCACGAAATGCAGGCCTTCCCTGTCCAAGGAGATGATATCCACCTCCAGATGACCGCTTCTCCAATTCCTTTCCAGGATGGTATGCCCTTTTTCAATCAAGTACCGGCAAGCAATATCCTCGCCTCTCCTTCCAATCTCTCCTCTTCCAGTACCCATATCTGTCTATCAATCGAATTCAACTATCGTCACTCCGCTTCCACCGAATTGGATGTGTTCGTCGTGGCAATTCACGCCCGGAATGGTCCGCAGGTATTTCTGGATTTCCTCCCGCAGGACACCTGTGCCTTTTCCGTGTATGATGCGGACGGATCCCATTCCCAGCATCATCGCATCGTCAATGTAGTGCGTCACAATGTCGAGGGCATCGCCCAGCCTCTCCCCTCTTATATCCAACTCCGACTTGAAATTGAGCTTTCTCGCAGTGATGCCGGCATCTTCCTTTGGGGCAGAAGGTTTGGCAATCTGTTTGACCGCGACCTTGTACTCATTTGAAGAGATTCTCTCCACTCTGTCGAGAGGCATCTTGCTGCTGATGCTGCCGATAATCAGGGTGACGGCCTTGTTTGAGACCTTTGCGACCTCTCCGACCAGTCCGTTCTCCTTTACTCGAACCTTTTCCCCCACCTTGAGCGGAGCCGAGCGGAAGGCTTCGAGCCTTTTCTGTTCCTCCAGTTTCCTGGCCTCATCCGGGTCAGTCACTCCCCTGCGGGCCTTTCGCTGCTGTTCTTTCTCCTTTCGCTTGTTCAGCTGCTCGAGTTTGTTCTCCAGATACTCTTCGCGCGTTTTCTGCTGTTCGCTCTTGCTCCTTTCGAGAGCTCCCAGGAAATTCTGGAGTTCCTTTCTGGCTTCCTTGGTCTGTTCCTTTTCAGCTTGAGCCTCCTTAATGGTTCGTATGGTCTTTTCAACCTTTCTGTTGGCTCCGCGCACTATGTCTTCAGCCTCCTTTTTGGCCGCATCCAGAATTTCCTTGCGCTTTTGCTTGATTTCCTCCAGTTCCTTCTGGTATTTCCCGGTTATGTTTTCAAGGGTCTTGTCGGCGATCTTGACCTTCTGGAGCTTCTGGTCGAGGGCCCTGCGGTTCCGGGCAATTTGCTTCAGATTCTTCTCAATGCCCACGAACTCCTCTCCTGCCCTGCTCTCGGCTTCCTTGACTATACTCTCGGGCAGCCCCATCTTCCTCGCAAGCTCGAACGCGAAGGAATTGCCCGGAAGCCCGATTTCAAGCTGGAACAGCGGTGCAATATTCTTGGCGTCGAAGAGCATCGCTCCGTTGACGCAGCCGCTCTCGCCTGAGGCGGCGTAGAGCTTCAGATTCGTATAGTGGGTGGTAATGACGCCATAGACGCCCCTGCGGTCGATTTCGCTGAGGATAGCCTCGGCAATTGCCCCTCCCGCTGCAGGCTCGGTGCCGGAGCCGAACTCGTCAATGAGCACCAGCGTCCTTTCATCGGCATTGCCCAGCATATCGCGCATATCCTTCAGGAAGGAACTGTAGGTGCTGAGGTCATTGTCAATGGACTGGTCGTCTCCTATGCTGACGATGATTCTCTCGAAGACGGGCAGCTCGGATGTTTCCGAGGTCGGTATGAGCATACCCCACTGGAACATATACTGCAGCAGACCGGCGGTTTTCAGGCACACGGACTTGCCCCCAGCGTTGGGGCCCGAAATCATCAGAATATGCTTTTCCGGGTTGAGGGCGAGCGAGGTCGGGACTATGCTCTTGCCTTCCTTCTTCAAGGCCTGTTCGAGCAGGGGATGGCGGGCCTTGCGCAATATCAGCTCCCCGCTTTCGGAGATCACCGGCATTCCGGCAATGAAGTCGAGGGCTGTCTGGGCCTTGGCCAGGATGAAGTCTATTTCCCCCAGAAAGGAGGCGGAATCCATAAGGTTAGGAACATAAGGCCTGATAAAATCGCTGAATTCGTGCAGGATGCGGGCTATTTCGCGGGTCTCGGCAAAGCGAAGTTCTATTATTTCATTCTCCAGGCCGACTATTTCTGCCGGTTCGATGAAAGTGGTTTTGCCGGATGCCGACTCATCATAAACAAAGCCGCTGAACTTGCGTTTATTGGCGCTGCTGACAGGGATGAGGAACTTGCCGTCGCGTATGGCTACAGAGGCATCACTGTCCACGAGACCCTCCTCCTGGGCGTGCTTCAAGATGGCCGAAGCCCTCTTTGAAATGGCTGATTCCTTGTCCCTGAGACTCCTGCGTATGCTGTAGAGCTCGTCGGAAGCGCTGTCCTTAATGTCCCCATAACGGTCAATAATGCCGTCAATCCTTTTCTGGATTTCGGGAAAAGCCTCGACAGCCGATGCCATACGCTTGAGATGTGGATAGATACCGTCCTTTATGGAATGGAAGAAACTGGTAATCTTCCTTGTGGTCTCAAGCATAGTTTTCAGCTTTCCGACGGAGAGCAGGTCAATGTTCGAACCCTCCTTGAGCAAGGTCTTCAGGAAGGGCAGCGTGTCTATATATCCCGTTGTGGGGAAACTGTCCTCAAACATTACGATGAGCCTCATCTCATCGGTAAGCAAGAGTCTGTGGCGTATGGTTTCCTTCTTTGTGGAGAAAGACTCGTTCGCTACCCTGTCGGCGGCATATTCCGTCTCGCAGCGGTCCGAAATGATTTTTCTTATCCTGTCGAATCCGAGTTTCTCTTCAAGTCTGGTATCTGTCGTCATCAGTCGTTCTCCTCTTCCTTTTTCTGGGCTCCATCAGCCTGGCGCGACTGGCTCAGGAGCAACTTCAACTCATTGATATTGGTTATCTTGGTCAAATTGCCGCTCCGGATGAAGGAAATGCCTCCCGTCTCCTCGGATACGACAATGATGGAGGCGTCGCTCTCCTCCGACATACCGATGGCAGCCTTATGGCGCATTCCATAGCTGGCGGGAATGTCCGTCCTGGCTGTAATGGGAAGCGTGCATCGCGCCGCCATAATCCTGTCACTGCTGATAATCATCGCGCCGTCGTGCAGAGGCGAATTCTTGAAGAAGATGTTCAGTATGAGTCTTCTGCTTACGCGTGCGTCGATGATATCACCGGTTTCCACAATCTGCTGGAGAGGATTTTCACCGGGAAGGACAATGAGCGCACCTGTCCTGTCTTCGCTCATCATTCTGCAGGCTTCGGTGATTTCCTTGACTGTCTCGCTGTCAATGTTCGCCGTCTCGGATATTCCCAGAAGTCGGTTCACCAGACTTCTCCACTTGCCGGGGAGTCCCGAGCGGCTGCCCAGCCTTATCAGGAAGTGACGGATTTCAGGCTGAAAAATCACCACAAGGGCAATGACACCAACGTCGAGCACCGTCTTCAGGATGGCCGACATCAACCTCATATTCAGCGACTCAGCCAGCAGGCTTATCGCCAGCAGCATCAGTATGGCAATGAAGATATTCATAGCCGAAGATCCCCTGATCCAGCGTATGAGCACCGAAATGAGGGCTGCGACCACCAGAATGTCTACGATATCCGCGAAGGACAATCTCAAAAAACCGAATATCTCCAGTAACATAGTTTACAAATATAGACAAATATAGCGATTCTTCCTCAAAAAAACGCGTATGTGCGCGCAAAGGGGGAGGAGAGCGGGAGATGCTGCGGTAATTGATAAAATATTTAAGAAATTCTAAATTATTGATTGTCAATTGAAAAAATAGTCGTATATTTGCAACCCGCAAAAGTGTGCGGAAACGTTAAAGTATTAATAAACAATTAATTATCAAACCAATGCCTGGATTAATTGGAAAGAAAATCGGAATGACTTCCGTTTTCGGTGCTGATGGTAAGAACATACCATGCACCGTTATTGAGGCTGGTCCTTGCGTTGTCACACAAGTTCGTACAGTAGAAAAAGATGGTTATGCCGCTGTACAGCTTGCCTATGACGAAAAGAAAGAAAAGCAGACCACCGCGGCTCTTAAGGGCCATTTTGAAAAGGCAGGAACCACTCCTAAGAAGAAGCTCGTTGAGTTCGAGGCTGACTTCGCAGGAGAGCTTAAACTCGGCGACTCCCTTGCAGTAGCTGATGTCATCACGGAGGACGTGAAGTTCGTGGATGTTGTCGGCACCTCTAAGGGTAAGGGTTTCCAGGGCGTCGTACACCGTCACCACTTCCAGGGTGTAGGTGGTCAGACCCATGGTCAGCACAATCGTCTCCGTCACCCTGGTTCAATGGGTGCATCATCTTGGCCTTCACGTGTATTCCCTGGAATGCGCATGGCCGGCCATATGGGAAATGAAAGAGTGAAGGTATTCAACCTTCAGGTTGTCAAGGTTATCCCTGAGCACAATCTTCTCGTAGTGAAGGGCTCTGTTCCAGGAGCTAAAGGTTCATATGTAATTGTGGAGGCTTAAGTTATGGAGTTGTCAGTTTACAAAATTGACGGATCAGAATCCGGAAAGAAGGTTGTTCTCCCAGAGAACGCATTCGGTGTGACACCTAACGATCACGCTATTTATCTCGACGTAGTACAGTATCTCGCAAACCAGCGTCAGGGTACTGCCAAGACCAAGGACCGCAGCGAGGTTGCATACAGCACCAAGAAACTCGGTCGTCAGAAGGGTGGCGGCGGCGCTCGTCACGGTAGCTTGAAGGCTAATATTTTCGTTGGCGGTGGCCGTGTTTTCGGTCCTATGCCACGTTCATACAGAACCAAGTTGAATAAGAAGGTCAAGAGCCTCGCACGCGTATCCGCCCTTTCATACAAGGCACAAGAGAACGCCATCGTCGTTGTTGAGCCTTTCACAATGGACGCTCCGAAGACCAAGGAGTTCGCAAAGATCCTTTCAAACATCAAGGCAGGCGACAGAAAGGTCCTCGTGATTCTTCCAGAGAATTCAACCAATATTTTCCTTTCGTCTCGTAACCTCGAGTGGGCAAATGTTATCACTGTAGACGAGATCAACACTTACGCTATTATGAATGCGAATTCACTCGTACTTGTTGACGGTGTTCAGGATATCATCTCATCACGTGTTAAGTAAGACGCTAAAAAAGATTAAGAGATGGGAATCATATTTAAGCCAATCGTAACAGAGAAACTGACGGATCAGGGCGAGAAATTGAACCGTTACGGTTTCATCGTGGACCGTAGAGCCAACAAGCTCCAGATAAAGGCGGCTATCGAGCAGATGTACAATGTCTCAGTAGCCGATGTCAACACCGCTAACTATCACGGAAAGAGAAAGTCACGCTACACCAAGTCAGGCCTTCTCCGTGGACGTATGAATCATTTCAAGAAAGCTTACATCACCCTCGCCGGAGATGATAAGATTGATTTCTATGCTAATATTTAAGGAGGACTAAACAATGGCAATCAGAAAGTTCAAACCAGTAACTCCTGGTCAGAGAAACAAGGCGATCAGCTCCTTCGAAGAGATCACCACAAAGAAACCTCAGAAATCATTGTTGGAGCCTCTTAAGCATACCGGTGGCCGTAACAATACAGGTCAGATGACTATGCGTTACATCGGTGGCGGTCACAAGAGAATGTACCGTATCATCGATTTCCTCCGCGACAAGGATGAGTGCACTGCAAAGGTCCTCACTATCGAGTACGATCCTAACCGTTCAGCACGTATCGCTCTCGTTCAGTATGAAGACGGCGAGAAGAGATATATCATTGCTCCTAACGGAATCAAGGTGGGACAGACCATCGCTTCCGGTTCAGGCGTAGCTCCTGAGGTCGGCAACGCTCTTCCTCTCAAGGAGATTCCTGTAGGTACACTCGTTCACAACATCGAGCTCCGTCCTGGTCAGGGTGCCGCTATGGCACGTTCTGCAGGTACCTTTGCACAGCTCGCTGCACGTGAGGGCAACTACGCCGTTCTCCGCCTCCCTTCAGGTGAGACCAGAATGGTATCTGTAGCCTGCCGTGCTACAGTTGGTACAGTATCCAATCCGGATCATAATCTCGAGTCTTATGGAAAGGCTGGCCGCAGTCGTTGGCTTGGCCGTCGTCCACGCAACCGTGGTGTCGTAATGAACCCGGTAGATCACCCTATGGGTGGTGGTGAAGGACGCGCTTCAGGAGGACACCCACGTTCACGCAAGGGTCTTCCTTCAAAGGGATACAAGACACGTAACCCTAAGGCAGCTTCAAATAAGTTCATCATTGAAAGAAGAAAGAAATAAACAGGTAATACTTTGAGATTATGAGTCGTTCATTAAGAAAAGGTCCATATATCCAGGAAGCTCTGGAAAAGAAGATTCTTGCTATGAATGAAGGTGGCAAGAAGAAAGAGGTGGTCAAGACTTGGTCTCGCGCCAGCATGATTTCACCTGACTTCATCGGCCATACTATCGCAGTTCATAATGGAAACAAGTTCATTCCTGTTTATGTAACTGAGCAGATGGTAGGTCACAAACTCGGCGAGTTCGCCCCTACACGTAACTTTAGAGGTCATTCAGGTAACAATAAGAAGTAATCACAATGGGAAAGCGTAAAAGACTTATGGCAGAAGGCCTCAAGGAGGCCAAGAAAGCTACAGCAATTGCCAAGCTGAATGACGTTCCTACCTCACCTCGTAAGATGCGCCTCGTTGCAGACACTATCAGAGGAGTCGAGGTTAACCGTGCGCTCGATCTTTTGAAGTTCTCCAAGAGAGAGGCTTCAAACCGTCTCGAGACTCTCCTCCGCAGCGCTATTGCAAACTGGGAGGCTAAGAATCCTGAGAATACCAAGGATCTTGACAACGGTAACGTATACGTTAAGACCATTATGGTGGATGAGGGACGTACGCTCAAGAGAATCCGCCCTTGCCCTCGGGGAAGAGCAGGACGCATCCGCAAGCGTTCAAACCACGTTACAGTAGTTCTTGATGTTAAACCAGCAGCAGTAGAGGAGTAATATTATGGGACAGAAAACTAATCCTATCAGCAACAGAATCGGTATCACCCGTGGTTGGGACTCTAACTGGTGTGGTGGAAACTACGCAGAGAAGATTGCAGAAGACTACGAGATCCGCAAATATCTTACAAACCGTCTTGCAAAGGCCAGCCTTTCAAAGATAGTTATTGAGAGAACTCTCAAGCTTATCACTGTAACTATTCACGCAGCACGTCCGGGTGTCATCATCGGCAAGGGCGGCCAGGAGGTTGACAAGCTTAAGGAAGAGCTCAAGAAGGTAACCAAGAAGGATGTTCAGATCAACATCTTCGAGGTTAAGCGTCCTGAGGTGGACGCACACATCGTAGCAGACAGCATTGCACGCCAGATCGAGGGCCGCGTTTCATACAGACGCGCCATCAAGATGGCAGTTGCCAACACAATGAGAGTTGGTGCAGAGGGTATCAAGGTTCAGATCAGCGGTCGCGTCGGCGGTGCTGAAATGGCTCGTTCGGAGATGTTCAAGGAGGGTCGTACACCTCTCCACACCTTCCGTGCAGACATTGATTACGCTCTCGCAGTAGCCAACACCAAGGTTGGTTGCCTCGGTATCAAGGTTTGGATTTGCAATGGCGAGCGTTACGGAAAGCAGGATCTCTCACCTAACTCAGGTGTCGCTGCAAATGCTCAGGCAGCATCAGGACGCAATGACCGTCGTTCAGACCGCGGTCCACGTCGTGGTGACCGTCGTCCTCGCAGAGACAACAACCAGAAGTAATTTTCTTTACGGAAATTTGACTATATTAGTGCCGTTGCCGTCAGGGAACGGCACTTTTGTATATGCTAAAGCAGGCGCGACAGGCAGATAAGGACTTCACAGTTCACAAGAATGGATATCAGGGAACAGATTAAATCATTGCCGCACTCCCCTGGTGTTTACAGGTATTATGATGCCTCGGGAACGGTTATTTATGTGGGCAAGGCGAAGGATCTCTTCAAACGTGTCCATCAGTATTTTGTTGCTCCTGAGCGACTTAACACCAAGACTCGCGTGCTTGTCTCAAAGATTGCCGAGCTTCAGTATTCCGTGGTGGACAGCGAGGCCGACGCACTGCTGCTCGAGAACAATCTCATAAAACAGTATAAGCCCAAGTACAATATTCTGCTGAAAGACTCCAAGACCTATCCTTGGATTTGTATAAGCAACGAGCCTTTCCCACGCGTCTATCTAACCCGAAAGGTAGTGCAGAACGGCTCCCGTTATTTCGGGCCTTACAGTTCTGTCCTGCACGCAAGAAATCTGCTGGATTTCTTCAATTCCAACTACCGTCTGCGCTCCTGCAAGCACAGAATCGACTCCGAAAGCATACTTAGGGGCAAGATGCGCCCCTGCCTCGATTATCAGATAAAGAAGTGCCGGGGCTGCTGCGTAGGCGCCGTCTCAATGCAGGAGTATAAGGCTGATATTGAGGAGATTGTGTCCCTGCTGAAGGGAGATGCAGCTGAAATTGTCCAGCAGTATCGCCAGCGTATGATGCAGGCGGCGGAGCAATTGGACTTCGAGACTGCTCAGCTCTATAAAGAGAAACTGGCTTTGCTCGAAAACCACTACTCCAAATCCATCATCAGCGGCGCCAGGGATGTCAACGCCGATGTGTTCTCCCTCGTTTTCGACAATGCCGATGCTTATGGCAATTTCCTCAGAATACGCTCGGGCAGCATAGTCCAGTCCCTGAATCTGGGCTTCAAGATGAATATCGAAGAGGAGCAGGCCGCCGTTCTCAGCAGTTTCATTGCCGAAATAGAATCGAAGTTCGGCCAACTCTCGCACGAGATTATTGTCCCTTTTCTGCCGGACGTCGAGATTCCCGGGGTGGAGTTCAGGATTCCTGTCAAAGGAGATAAGCTGGCATTGCTCTCGCTCAGCGCGAAAAACGCGAAGGAATACCAGTTCAACTCCTTGCGGCAGCGCGAGCAGACCGATCCTGAGGCCTTCAAGGCTGCGGTGGTCGAGGATTTGCGCATTGCCCTAGGTATGAAGGAAGCTCCGGTCCATATGGAGTGCTTCGACAACTCGAACATTCAGGGCACGAATCCCGTTGCCTCCTGTGTCGTTTTCCGCAATGGAGTCCCGTCGAAGAAGGATTACCGCCGCTTCAAGATAAAGACCGTCATCGGAGCTAACGATTTTGCCTCGATGAAGGAGGTCGTGAACCGCCGCTATTCGCGTATGCTGGAGGAACATCCCGAGGACCTGCCCCAGCTCATTGTCATCGATGGTGGCAAGGGGCAATTGGGCTTCGCCTACGAAGCTCTCAGGGAGCTGGGATTGACAGACAAGCTCACCGTAATCGGGCTTGCAAAGCGACTGGAGGAGGTTATACGCGTCGGGGACCCTTATCCCCTCTTCCTTGACCGCAACTCACAGGCTCTGAAATTGCTCCAAAGGATAAGGGACGAGGCTCACCGCTTCGGTATCACCTTCCACCGGAATCTCCGCAGCAAGGCTCAGGTCAAATCGGCGCTGCGGGAAATCAAGGGCGTTGGTGAATTGACCGAAAACAGGCTCCTGATGCACTTCGGGAGCGTTGCCCGGATAGCCTCTGCAAGCGTTGAGGACATTGCTGCACTCGTCGGCACCCAGCTGGCTGAGCGCATACACAAATCATTGAACGAAAAATGAAAAACGAAGAGAAATTCAACAATTTATTCAGCGCCTTCGTGCTGATAGGTATGACTGTGGCTCTCGTGCTCACCACGGCCCTCAAATTGGGTGATTCTACAGGCGGAAAGGCCTTGCTTCTGGTGTCCGCATTCGGCTCGCTTATGGGCGTTTTGAGCACTGTATTTTCAGCTAACGGCAATATTCTTACCTTCCTGTTCGGTTTTCTGGATGTGACCATTTACGGAGTGATCTGCTTTATCAACTGGAAAAATGGGGGCACTGGACTTGGCAATGCGCTGCTCCACCTGTTCTATTTTGTACCAATGCAGTTTATAGGCCTGGCGCAATGGCGCAAGAGAGGCGCTTCAAGCACTGAAAAGCCGGCTGCAAGACGCCTTGATGCCCGTGGATGGCTGATTACTTCCCTGCTCTTTTTGCTGGGCTCTGTGGCCGTTTATTTCATTTTGGCCCATTTTGACAAGTCAGCTGCCGGAACTTTCCTGAAATGGTCCGTAATCCTCGACGTGATATCCCTGGTGTGCAATATTTTCGGCCAGCTCTTTATGTCAATGGCCTATATGGACCAGTGGATTTTCTGGATAGGGGTCAATATTTTCTCCATACTTATGTGGTCCTGGACCCTGTCGCAGACAGGCGGCTCCTATGCTTTGATATACATCATCAAGTATAGTTTTTACCTTATTAACTCAATCAACGGATTGAGGATATGGTTGGCACTCAGCCGCAAAGAAGCATAAGTTTTGTTTTTTAGAAATTATTTTCTACCTTTGCTGAACTTTACTGACAGTGTATTTTCAAACATAAACTAATTCATTACTACTATGCAGTACGAGGAAATCGTAAAAAAAGTAAAGGAGATCATCGTTGACAAGCTTGGAGTTGAGGAGTCAGAGGTAACTGAGTCTGCAAACTTCACAAATGATCTCGGAGCTGACTCTCTTGATACAGTTGAGCTCCTTATGGAGTTCGAAAGAGTGTTCGGTATCAAAATCCCAGATGAGGAAACAAACTCTATCGCTACTGTCAAGGACGCTTGCGACAAGGTCGCTGAGAAGCTTGGCTAATCAGAGCGGTAAAGACAAAATTTCAGAGGCTGACGAATATTCGTTTAGCCTCTTTTTTTATGCCTGCCTTTGTTTGGTTTAGCCTATAAGCGGCTCCCAGGCGCAGATGGTCGCGGGGCTTTCCCAACGTGCGAAAGTGTGGGGGTATTCATACTGGGTTATGAGGTTTTTCCGGGGCATCCCCGCTTGGCAAATCGCGGGGATTAAGTGACTGATACACAATATATTAGGCCTTTGTCTATGGAAAATTTTACCCATAGACAAATGTTTAAAGTGCTGATACATAATGGGTTATCCCCCACGGTAAAGAGATGGTAGAATACCAGGGGAGCACACGGCGCACCGCACCTTCACACGGCCAGCAGGGCCGTCATCTGCAAGGGGAAGATGGGCCCTTATCAGAAAGATGGGAGGGAACCCACCGGAGCGAAGCTTGTCCCAAGTTTTGCTGAACTCACGCTGGTTCCTTCCTGTCTATTGGGACCGAAATAGAAAAGCGGCAGATAATCACTTATCAGCCGCCTTCTGTGGAAAATCATAATCTCTGTCTATTTCTTTGGTACAGAATAAATTACCTTTAGCTTAGGAACCCTTCCGTTCGTCGTACCCGGAGCATTCAGAACGGCCTTGAAGAACCTGTCCTTGTCCAGGGATACCGTCGAGCTTGAACTGTTGGTGTTGGAGTTCATACCGCTGGCATACATTGACATAAGATAATAGCTCATATAGTTGTTGTAGCCGTAGCTGTCATAGCCATAGCCGCCGTATCCGCCGTATCCATAACCGTAGCTGCCATATCCGCCATAGCCACCGTACATCATATTCATATAGTTCATATATGAAAGGGCACTATAGTAATCGCTCATTGAACTGCTGGAAGTGCTCTCTTCCTTTGAAATCTCCTTGCTCATAGGCAGGAACCATACATCGTAGTTTGAAATCTGTGTATCGTCTTCAAGACTAAGCAGTTTCTGCAGATGGAAGGTGATGTCAGGTGAGTAAGTGAGAGTGGACCTGTTAATCTGGCCCTGGTCGTCAGTCTCCGAAGAAGAATTGGATATGGATGCGTAGGTAACGCCTTCTGATGAACTGAGCCTGCAGGTCGGACTGAGGTAGAGCGGGTATTGGTACATCAGTTTGTAATCCTCAGGGAACTCGAAAGGCAGAATGATGGATGCCTTGTTGATGATGGCCTGTGACGGGTCTCCGTACTGGGATATCTCGCTGTGTACCAGGCGGATAAGTTCCTCAGCAGGAACGACAGGCTTCAAACCTGCGCCACCTTCATAGAGAAGCTTGCCCTTTTGTCCGACACTCTTGCCTGCACTTTCGTGTGTTACGGTGTTGAAGCAGAACTGAGGGAATTTATAGGATGAGTTTTGGGCCTTCTCGTATGCCAGGGAGTCAAGGTCGTACATATTGTCGGTGCTGAGGATGAAGAAGAAGCTTGAGTCCTTCCTTACACTATTGTACTCTCCTGAGAATGAAAGCTTTGCGTAGTCTTTTGTAAGTGTTCCATAGTCGGTGTTCAGGCCGAGCTGGAGCTGGAACATATTGATACGTCCGCCATTGCCCACGGGGTCGTCAGTGCTTATGACTATGCCCGGGTACTTCTTAAGATAGCTGTCCATATCCTTGAGGTCATCCAGGCTGATTTGCATATATTTCTCTCCGAAAGCCCTGTTGAATTCAAAGGACAATGAATCCGCGCCGTTGTAAACCGGAATTCCCTTGGTGATTCTCTTGTCTCCGTGCTTGAAGCAGCGGGTGAAATCCGAAGCGGTGAAGTCAAGAGGCTCGCTCAACTCATAGACATTGATATTCTGGATAATACGGGCATTGCTCTCGTCTGAATATGAAGTGGTATCCTTGGCCACAGTGAAGTGGAAGCTGCGGAATTCAGGATTCTTGCCGAAATCAAGGGTGTCGGCTATCGGCACGAGGGTCAGGGCGCAGGTTCTGGTGGAAAGTCCGAAATCCTCATCCCTTATGGAACCCAGAGTCATTCTGGTGTTCGAGAAGCCGGAAAGACTGTCCAGCATTCTCAGCTGTATGTCCTCAAGGTCGAATTCAACAGTATGAATTTCGTATTGCTGGTCCATCGGAATCAATGATGAACCCAGTGTATTGTCCACGTGTATACAGGACTGGCTGACTGAGATGGCAAGGCTTGCGGCAATCAAGAGGCCGAAGCTGCCCGAAGCTTTAAGTTTCATGCTCTAAAGTTGATCGTAAAATGCATTGTACTCGTCAATGTACCTGCCGCTCTTGATGTCTTCCTCATTGTATTGGAGGGTAGGAAGTCCGAGTTCCCCGCAGTATGAGGTGATTTCATTTTCGATGTCGGGAGACCCGAATATTATGCCGTCCGAGTACGAAGCGGCTGTTTTCGCAAGATTTATGCCATCCGGTACGGCGAGGAAAGGCACATCGTCCTTCGTGATATTGCCGAAAAGGACGGTTTCCTGGAAATTCTCACCGAGGGACTCCTTCGGGGTGTCATTGTATATGGAGAGAACGATCTTGCTGTTCGCGAATA
Source organism: Bacteroidales bacterium (assembly GCA_029098505.1). Taxonomy (GTDB): domain Bacteria; phylum Bacteroidota; class Bacteroidia; order Bacteroidales; family UBA932; genus Cryptobacteroides. The sequence goes on along the minus strand of JAQXOE010000042.1, from coordinate 50,690 downwards.
TCGGATCGTCCTTGTATGCTTTCTTGAGATATAGAGGCAATACTTGCGAGATCCATCCCTGGCAATGTATGATGTCCGGAGCCCAACGGAGCTTCTTCACTGTTTCGAGGACTCCTCGTGCAAAGAATACGGCTCTTTCGCCATTGTCCTCGAAAAACTTGCCGTTTTCGTCGCAGAACACTTGTTTGCGCTTGAAATAGTCCTCATTGTCAATGAAATACACCTGAATTCTGGCAGCTGAGATGGACGCCACCTTAATGATGAGAGGACGGTCCATATCTCCAATTACGATGTTCATTCCGGAAAGACGGATAACGTCGTGGAGCTGGTTCTTTCTCTCATTGATGCAGCCGAAACGCGGCATAAATGAACGTATCTCCTTCTTTCTTTCCTGAATTCCCTGAGGGAGCTTTCTTCCTATGGATGAAATCTCAGTCTCCGGAAGATAGGGAAAAATCTCGGAGTTTACGAATAGAACTCTTTTTGTTGTGTCGGCCATTTTATAAATCTTTTCTTAAACTACAAAGGTACGAAAAAAACTCGGTTTTCTCTACATTGCAATTATTTAACTTAATTTGATTATCTTTGGAAGTTGATTTCTTTGAAGAATCTGGCGCTTATTTATGTCCAAGGTGGAAAACAAAATGATGCGCAGGCGTTTGCGCAGCGCGTATATGTCCTCGGTCCTGAGCATAAGCCTCGTGCTGTTGCTTGTAGGATCGGCCGCTCTGCTGCTTGTCAATGCCCATAATGTGACGGACTATTTCAAGGAAAACCTGAAGCTTTCAGTCCTGATGAAGCCCGAAGTCAGCGATGCCAGGGCTCTTGAATATCAGGTTGAACTTGACGCCCAGCCTTTTGTCCACTCCACCGAATTCATTTCCAAGGCCCAGGGGACCCGGGAGATGGAGGCAATGCTGGGAGAAGGTTTTTTGGAAGTTTTCGAGACCTCCCCTATCCCTGCTTCGATTGATGTCAGGCTGAAGGCTGACTATGTGGCTGTGGACAGCATTGAGACGGTGAAAAGCATTATCCTGAAATCCCCTGTTGTGGATGAGGTGAGCTACCAGCAGACACTGATAGAAGCCCTGAACGAGAATATTCAGAAGATTTCCTTCGTACTTGCTATCTTCATTGCCCTTCTGCTATTCATTTCCTTCGTACTCATCAGCAATACTGTGAGACTCAGTGTCTTTGCCCGCAGGTTCACCATTCATACGATGAGGCTGGTCGGCGCCACGCGCTCCTTCATCCGGCGCCCTTTCCTGCTTCAGGCCGTGTTCCAGGGCATAATTTCTGCTTTTGTGGCAATACTCTTCCTGCTCGGAATCCTGTATTTCGTAAAGAAGGAGTTCATCCAGCTCTTCGAAGTGTTCCAGCTCGGCAGCCTGCTTGCGGTGCTCGGCATAGTGCTCCTTTCCGGCGTAGTAATCTGCGTCGTCAGCACCTTCTTCGTAGTGAACCGCATAGTCTCGTCCAGCCGGGACGAGTTGTATTATTGATTTGAAATTGATTGCAATAATGAAAGAAAACGACAAGATGGCAATTACGCAGAAGGGACTCTTTCTGCTTCTTGCCGGCCTCATACTGATGCTGGCCGGTTACGCACTTATGGCTGGCGGTGGCAGCGACGACCCTCAGGTCTTCAACTATGCGATGTTCAATTTCCGGCGCCTGGTCCTCGCGCCCGTGGTCATTGTCGCCGGCATCATTGTCATAATAGTCGGCATTATGGGCCGTTTCGGCGGAAAACAGAAGGAGGATTAAGAGATGAACTGGTTGCAGGCTATCATCCTGGGGCTGGTCCAGGGTTTGACGGAGTTTCTTCCTGTCAGCAGCAGCGGCCATCTGGCCATATTCAAGGAATTGCTCGGAGTTGAGATTTCCGAGGGACTCGTTTTTGAGGTTGCGGTGCACGCGGCGACGGTACTTGCGACCATCGTTGTGTTCAGAAAACAGATTTGGGGATTGCTCTGCGGTCTTTTCAAGTTCAAATACAATGACGAAACCGACTATATTCTGAAGATTGCCCTTTCGATGCTTCCTGTCCTGATTGTGGGGCTCTTTTTCAAGGATTATGTCGAGCAACTCTTCTCGTCGCTGCTGGTGGTCGGAATCGCATTGCTCGTTACGGCATTGCTCCTCTTCTTTTCCGACAGGAGCCGGAGAGATGGGCCTGAGAGCGCTCAGCGCAATGGAATCGGCTGGTGGCAGGCTTTCGTAATCGGTCTCGGTCAGGCTGTGGCCGTGCTGCCGGGACTCTCGCGCTCGGGAACCACTATCAGTACGGGTTTGCTTTGTGGCGTGAAGCGTGAGGTCGTGGCTCAATTCTCCTTCCTGATGGTCCTCGTCCCTATCCTTGGAGAGGCCTTCCTGGAACTTGTGGGCGGTGATTTTGCGGCTTCGCAGATTGATCTGCTGCCATTGCTCCTGGGCTTTGCTGCAGCCTTCTTGTCAGGACTTTTTGCCTGCAAGGTGATGATTGCCCTCGTCAAGCGCGCCAAGCTCAAATGGTTCGCGCTCTACTGCGGTCTGGTCGGTGCAGCTGTCATCATTGCCCAAATCTTTTAGTTTATGGACGGTCGGAATCTGGTCTATTTTGCGTCCGACGTTCATCTGGGCCTCGAAATCGGAGATCCGGCCGAAAGGGAGGCGCGTTTCGTGCGTTTCTTGAAGGGGATTCCTGCAGAGAGGACCGAGGCACTGTACCTGCTTGGCGACGTCTGGGATTTCTGGTACGAGTACAGGGACGTGGTTCCGAAGGGTTATGTCAGGGTTTTCGCGGCTTTGATGGACCTTGTCGAGGCCGGGGTGCAGGTGCTTGTCTTTCCCGGCAATCACGATATGTGGATGTATTCCTATCTGCAGTCTATGGGAATCAAAGTCGTGGACCAGCCACTGGTGATCAGCCATTCGGGCAAGCTTTTCTGCTTGGGGCACGGCGACGGTTTGGGCCCCGGCTTGCGCTCTTACAAACTGATGAAGGCAGTTTTCCGTAATGGTCCGGTGCGCCGTCTCTTCAGTATGCTCCACCCCTGGATAGCCTTCCGCCTTGCCCGGAGCTGGTCGCGCGGCAGTCGTCTGTCCCATAAGGAAAAATATATATTCAAGGGTGAGCAAGAGCCTCTGTATCAATATGCTGAAGCTTTCCTGCGCGAGAAAAAGGTGGACTATTTCATCTTCGGCCATTATCATTGCCCCGTAGATATGCCTCTTGGCAATGGGGCGAGACTATTGGTGCTCGGCGACTGGATCGACAGCAGCGATTATCTGTACTTCGACGGGATTTCAGTCTTGACCGGCCACTCCATAAAAACGGAATAGTAGAGTTGATCGAACTCTCCCCTCTCCCAGGCCTGCACAAGCTCTTCGGTCTCCTTGTCCTTGCCCTTGGGGTCGTAAGGGGTTTTCAGATTCTGCCCGAAAATGCGCGCAATTCCCTGCCAGAAAGCAGCCGCGACGCCGTTTTTGTAGTCTTTCACAATCTTGTATGAGGTCCTGCCAAGCTCCCTGTCCACGAGCCTGCAGAGCAGCTGTCCCTGTGAAACCGTCATCTTTCTGATGACCGGCTCGAATTCCTTCAGGAGCTCCTTTTGCCACTGGTTGATGTAAGCGTCCTCCTTGCTGCCCTTCAAATGTTCCTCGGCAATGGTCTTGTCGACCTCCGCGACCAGCCTTTTCGCCATCAGCGCGTAAGGGTATACCTTGTTGAAGTTGTGTACGAGCTTGTAGTATTGCCGCCAATCCTTCCTTTCCCGTCTCGTCCCCTTCGGCATGCACCATACCGGGGGCAATGAGTCAAAGTAGGTCGTGTCCCCGGGGCTCTCGACCCTGTATGCCATAGGATAGCCTTGTACCTTCTTCGCGGTCTGCGCCTCCGTCGAAGGACAATGCAGGAAGGCCAGCAGGGATGCTGCCGCCGTCATCAGGCATATTCGGGACAATCTGTTCATTCCGGCAAATTTAGTCATAATGGAAACAAGGGACAAATATTCCCAAATCCTATGCCATTAGCGGAAGCAAGGCCTGTCGAAAAGTGCCCGAACTTTTTTTTGAGCTCTTTGTTAACTGTCTGAAATCACGTCTGTTAGATATCATAAACCCGTGTCGAAAATGTGTAAAATTTCTTATGAAAAAATTTTATTTTCAATTTTTTTTCGTAACTTTGCAGTCCCAAAATTGAGGAGAAGTGCGCCCAACCAGCTGATTCTCAGGAATTTAGGGATAAAAGGAAAAATATTATTAAAGTAATAAGGAAATGTTACAACCTAAGAGAACAAAATTTAGAAGGGAACAGAAAGGCCGTATGAAAGGTATGGCCCAGAGAGGTAACCAGCTTGCATTTGGTTCTTTCGGCATCAAGACCCTTGAAAACTGCTGGCTCACAGCACAGCAGATTGAGTCCGCTCGTCAGGCTATTTCACGCTATATGAACCGTGAGGGTCAGATCTGGATCAGGGTATTCCCTGTGAAGCCAGTCACCAAGAAGCCGCTCTCAACCCGTATGGGTAAAGGTAAGGGTGATCCTTACGGATATGTTGCCCCTATCACTCCTGGTCGTATCCTTTTTGAGGCTGAGGGCGTATCTCTCGCAGTCGCTAAGGAGGCTATGCGCCTTGCCGCTAACAAACTCCCTGTAGCTACAAAGTTTGTTGTACGTAGAGATTATGTTGAATAGTAATTTAATGGAGTAAGAAAACAATGAAAATTTCAGAAGTACGCGAAATGTCTGTAGCAGATCTCCGCGACCGTATCGAGATCGAAAAGGCAAATCTTGATTCTATGAAGATCAATCACGCTATCTCTCCATTAGAGGATACGTCAAAGTTTAAGAAGACCCGCCAGGATATCGCTCGCATGATCACTATCCTCGCTGAGAAAGAAAAATCACAGAACTAACATTGAAGACTTATGGAAAGAAATCTTCGTAAGGAAAGAATAGGAATTGTGGTCAGCAACAAGATGGACAAGACCATCATTGTAGCAGTTGAAGTGAAGGAGAAGCATCCTTTGTACGGTAAGTTCGTAAAGAAGACCACCAAGTTTGTCGCACAGGATGAGAAGAATGAGTGCGGTATCGGTGATACCGTCCGCATTATGGAGACCCGTCCTCTCAGCAAGACCAAGAATTGGAGATTAGTTGAAATCGTAGAAAAAGCAAAATAGTATATGATACAGCAGGAATCACGTTTACAGGTGGCCGACAACAGCGGCGCAAAGGAGGTACTTTGCATCCGTGTGCTTGGCGGTACACATCACCGTTATGCTACCGTAGGCGACAAAATCGTCGTAGCAGTCAAGAGTGCCATCCCTGGCGCAGATGCCAAGAAGGGTACTGTTACCAAGGCTGTAGTGGTACGCACCAAGAAGGAAATCCGCAGAGCTGATGGCTCTTATATCCGTTTTGATGACAACGCTTGCGTTCTTCTCAATAACGCCGGCGAACTTCGCGGAACCCGTATCTTCGGCCCTGTTGCCAGAGAGCTCCGTGATGAGTATATGAAGATTGTTTCACTGGCACCTGAGGTCCTTTAATACATTTGAGAATATGAAAAAGATGCATATTAAGAAAGGTGATACCGTGTATGTGAATGCCGGTAACGATAAGGGAAAGACAGGTAAGGTGCTTTCAGTGATCCCATCGGAGAACCGTGCTGTCGTTGAGGGTGTGAACATCGTCAAGAAGCACACCAAACCAAACGCAAAACAGCCTCAGGGTGGCATTATCGATCAGGAGGCTCCAGTCAATGTATCAAACCTTCAGCTCATTGATCCGGCTTCAGGAAAGCCGACCAGAGTAGGTCACAAGTTTGTTGACGGAAAGAAGGTACGTTACGCTAAAAAATCAGGAGAGGAGATTAAGTAATTATGGCAAAGAAAGCAAACGCATCTGTTGAGGCAAATGTTCTGCCTGCAGGATATGTACCTACTCTCAAGAAGGTCTATAAGGAGGAAATCGTAGACAAGCTTATGAAGCAGTTCGGTTACACAACCGTAATGCAGTGCCCTAAGCTCGTCAAGATTACCCTTAATGAAGGTGTCGGCCAGGCTACCGGAGACAAGAAGATTGTCGAGGAGTCAGCTGCTGAGCTCACTCTCATCACCGGCCAGAAGGCAGTGGTTACAACTTCTACCAAAGATATTTCAAACTTCAAGCTCCGTAAGGGTATGCCTATCGGCGCTAAGGTTACACTTCGTGACGTGAAGATGTATGAGTTCCTCGAGAGGCTCATCCGCGTTGCTCTTCCACGTATCCGTGACTTCAACGGTATCGCAGAGAAGATGGACGGTCAGGGCAACTACACTCTCGGTCTCAAGGAGCAGATCATCTTCCCTGAAATTGACATCGACAGGAACCCTCGTATCCACGGTCTTGAGATTACATTCGTGACCACAGCCAAGACTGACGAAGAGGCTTATGCCCTTCTCAAGGAGTTCGGTCTTCCATTCAAGAAACACAATAAATAAGAGATATCCATGGCAAAAGAATCAATGAAGGCCCGCGAGGTAAAGCGCGCCAAGTTAGTTGCTAAGTACGCTGAGAAGAGAGCTGCTCTTAAGGAGGCAGGCGATTACGCTGCCCTTGACAAGCTCCCGAAGAACTCTTCTCCGGTACGTCTCCACAACCGTTGCTCTCTTACCGGACGTCCAAAGGGATATATGCGTGAGTTCGGCCTCAGCCGTATTCAGTTCCGCGAGATGGCTGCAAGCGGCCTCATCCCAGGAGTCAAGAAGGCAAGCTGGTAGTAAACAAGGACGCACGAGCGTCGACAATACATAAATATTAACAATCGGATATCGGGCGTCAATGACGCCGGTCCACAAAAAAGACAAAAAAATGACTGATCCAATTGCAGATTACCTCACAAGAGTTCGCAATGCTTACCTCGCAGGTAAGAAGGTAGTAGAGATTCCTGCATCCAAGATGAAGGTCGCTATTACCAAGATTCTTTGTGACAAGGGCTACATCCTCAGCTACAAGGTGGTTGACGAGAAGCCTCAGGGCACCATCAAGATTGCCCTCAAGTATCATCCTCAGACCAAGACCGCTGCTATCAAGAAGATTGAGCGCGTATCTAAGCCAGGTTTGAGAAAGTATACCGATGTTGAGAATATGCCAAGAGTACTTAACGGTCTCGGTATCGCTATCCTTTCAACATCAAAGGGTGTCATCACTGACAAGGAGGCTAAGGAGCTGAACGTCGGCGGTGAGGTATTATGTATCGTTTATTAATATTATTAAGATTCCAAAAGAATGTCAAGAATTGGTAAATTGCCTGTAAACCTTCCGGCCAACGTGAGCGCAGAGCTCCTCGATGGCAACGTTGTTAAGGTTAAAGGACCTCTTGGTGAGATGTCACAGAAGGTAGACGCTGACATCAAGGTCACCATCGAGGGAAATCAGATTAATTTTGCTCGTCCTACAGACCAGCCACGTCATCGTTCAATGCACGGTCTCTACCGCGCCCTCGTACACAATATGGTTGTAGGCGTATCACAGGGCTTCGAAACGAAGCAGGAGTTTGTCGGTGTCGGTTACCGTGTTGAGGCAGCCGGCCAGATGGTTACTATGAGCTTGGGTTATTCACACTCTATCCAGCTTCTCCTCCCTGCCGAGGTAAAGGCTGAGACTCCTCAGGTCAAGAAGGGTGAGAATCCTGTCCTCATCCTCAAGAGCTGTGACAAGCAGCTTGTTGGCCAGGTAGCCGCTAAGATCCGTTCATTCCGTAAGCCTGAACCATACAAGGGCAAGGGTATTAAGTTCGCTGGTGAGCAGCTTCGTCGCAAGGCTGGTAAGACTGCATCCGCTAAATAATAGGAGATTGAGTTATGGCATTGAATAGAATTGAAAGAAGAAGAAGAATTCATTACCGTATACGCAAACATGTTAGTGGTACAGCTGAGAAGCCAAGAATGGTTGTATTCAGAAGTAACAAACAGATTTACGTACAGGTAGTCGACGACGAGCAGGGCAAGACTCTTGTTGCTGCTGCATCAAATGACACTGCTCTTGCAGCTGAGTGCAAGGGTAAGAGCGGTATCGAGGCTGCTGCCATTGTCGGCAAGGCGATTGCAGAGCGTGCGCTCGCTAAGGGTATCGATACTATCGCTTTCGATCGTGGAGGTTATCTTTTCCACGGAAGAGTTAAAAGTTTGGCAGATGCCGCCCGTGAAGGTGGCCTTAAATTCTAATTTATAGACTATGGCAAATACAAATGTTAAAAGAGTAAAGACATCTGACCTTGAGCTTAAGGACAGACTTGTTGCCATCCAGAGAGTAACCAAGGTTACTAAGGGTGGTCGCCACTTCCGCTTTGCAGCAATTGTAGTCGTAGGTGACGAGAACGGCGTTGTAGGCTATGGTCTTGGTAAAGCCAATGAGGTTACTTCCGCTATTGCAAAGGGAGTTGAGGATGCAAAGAAGAATCTCGTAAAGATTCCTATCATCAACACCACCATTCCTCACGAGCAGGAGGCCAAGTTCGGTGGTTCACGCGTATTCATGAAGCCTGCGGCTCCCGGTACCGGTGTAAAGGCAGGTGGTGCTATGCGTGCCGTGTTCGAGTCAGCAGGTATCCAGAACGTGCTTGCGAAGTCAAAGGGCTCATCTAACCCTCACAACCTCGTAAAGGCGACCATCGCTGCTCTTACAGAGATGAGAGATGCTTATACTGTTGCAGGTCTCCGCGGTATTCCAATGAGTAAGGTATTTAACGGCTAGGAGGACTCGATTATGGCAAAACTCAGAATTACACAGGTTATCAGCAAGAACGGCGAGACAAAAAGGCAGATTGCAAATCTCCGTTGCCTCGGTATCCGTAGAATGCATCAGACAGTAGAGGTGGAGAAGACTCCGGTTTCTTTGGGTCAGCTCGAGAAGGTTCGTCACCTCGTTAAAGTTGAAGAAATAGACTAGAGGAGGACGGAATTATGAAACTTGAGAATTTGGCACCTGCCAAGGGTGCAACCAAGAAATGTAAGAGAGTAGGTCGTGGCGAGGGCTCAGGTAAGGGTGGCACTGCTACCCGTGGTACCAAGGGTGCTCAGGCACGCGCAGGTTACGAGCATAAGATCGGCTTCGAGGGTGGCCAGATGCCTATCCAGAGACGCCTTCCTAAGTTCGGCTTCAAGAACCCTACCAGAGTTGAGTACAGAGCTATCAATCTCAAGACCATCCAGGCTCTCGTTGAGTCTCTCGGTGTTGCAGAGCTCGGTATCAATGATTTCATCGCTGCAGGTATCGCTTCAAAGGGCGAGCTTGTAAAGGTTCTCGCTGTAGGCGAGATTTCAACAGCTGTAGTTGTAAATGCTAATGCCTTCTCCAAGTCAGCAGCTGAGAAGATTCAGGCTGCAGGTGGCAAGGCAGTTGTAATCGAATAATTGCGATGAAGAAATTTATTGAGACAATCAAGAATATCTTCAAGATTGAGGAGTTGCGCAAGAGGCTCGGTTATACCGCCTTGCTTATCCTGATCTATAGATTCGGATGCCAGATTGTGCTTCCGGGTATAGATCCGGCTATGCTTGCCGCTTTCCAGAGCAATTCTCAGCAGGGTCTCGTAGGCCTTCTGAATATGTTCTCCGGCGGAGCCTTCGGTAATGCTTCAATCTTTGCATTGGGTGTGATGCCGTACATCTCGGCATCCATCATCATTCAGCTTCTCGGCGTATTCGTACCTTACTTCAAGAAACTTCAGATGGAAGGTGAGAGCGGCCGCAAGAAGATGAACCAGTACACCAGATATCTGACCATTTTGGTACTCTGTATCCAAGGCCCTGCTTATTTGGCAGGTCTCCACAATCAGATTCCTGGTCAGGCATTTGTAGCTGTAAACCAGCTCGGTTGGAGCAACTTCATTTTCAACCTCGTATCGACTTTGATCCTCCTCGGTGGTTCAATGTTCGTTATGTGGCTTGGAGAGCGTATTACAGACCGCGGTATAGGTAACGGTATCTCACTCATCATTATGATAGGTATTGTAGCCCGTTTCCCTCACGCTGTCATCGCTGAGGCTGGAGAGAAGCTTACCACCACCAATGGAGGTCTTCTTTTCTTCATCGTTGAGCTCGTAGCCTGGTTCTTTGTTCTTATCGCAGCTATCGCTCTTGTACAGGCAGTCAGAAGAGTTCCTGTACAGTACGCCAAGAGAGTTATCGGTAACAAGCAGTATGGCGGTGTACGTCAGTACATCCCTCTCAAGATCAATGCAGCCGGCGTTATGCCTATCATTTTCGCTCAGGCATTGATGCTTTTTCCTATGCTCTTCTCTCGCTGGGATGCTACCAGAGGACTTGCAGCTACCCTCGGTAACTACACCGGTTTCTGGTACAACTGTATCTTCTTCTTCCTCGTAGTAGCATTCACATACTTCTACACAGCCGTTACTGTAAACCCTACATATATGGCTGAGGATATGAAGAGAAACGGTGGATTCATCCCTGGAGTAAAGCCAGGAAAGAAGACTGTTGAGTTCCTCGACTCGATTATGTCGAAGGTTACTTTCCCAGGTTCAATCTTCCTCGGCTTCATCGCTATTTTCCCTGCCCTCGCAATCATCATGGGCGTGAACAACTCGTTCGCAAGCTTCTTCGGAGGTACCTCGCTCCTGATTCTTGTAGGTGTAGTGCTCGATACTCTCCAGCAGGTTGAAGGTTATTTGTTGATGCGTCACTACGACGGTCTTATGAAGACCGGACGTCTGACAGGACGCTCAGGTATGTAGTTTTGAAATAAATTTGTAGGAAGATGGTTAAGCCGAAGACAGAGGAGGAAATCGAACTTTTGCGCGAGAACGCCATTCTTGTGTCAAAGACATTGGCAGAGGTCGGCAAATGCGTTGCCCCAGGTGTGACAACTCTCGAGTTGAATAGGGTAGCGGAGACCTTTATCCGTGACAATGGTGCGATTCCCAGCTTCCTTGGTTTCGAAGGCTTTCCTGCAGCGCTCTGCATCTCGGTGAACGATGTTGTAGTCCACGGTTTTCCGTCAGACTATGTCCTCAAGGAGGGTGACATCGTATCAGTGGATTGCGGAACCTTGTACAAGGGTTATAACGGAGATTCAGCTTACACTTTCCCAGTCGGGGAAGTGGATGCTGAGACCCGTAAGCTCCTTGACGTAACAAAAGCCTCGCTTTACAAGGGTATCGAGGCCGCTGTAGCAGGCAACCGGACAGGCGATATCGGATACGCGGTGCAATCGTATGTCGAATCATTCGGATTTTCAGTGGTCCGTGAATTGGAGGGCCATGGACTTGGTAGGGAAATGCACGAAGATCCCGGTGTTCCGAATTACGGACGCAGGGGCAGAGGCACCCACCTTGTCGACGGAATGGTTCTCTGTATTGAGCCTATGATCAATGCTGGTGGAAGGGGAGTGTATTTAGCTAGAAATGGTTGGGCAGTACACACTTCAGACCATCGCAAATCGGCCCATTACGAACTTACGGTTGTTGTCCGTAAAGGCTGTGCCGAGCAGCTGTCAACTTACGATTTTATCGAGAAAGATGGAAAGATCAATTTTTAAAGTGTTATTTTAATGTCAAAACAAGTAGCAATAGAACAAGATGGAAAAGTCATAGAGACTCTTCCAAACGCGATGTTCAAAGTCGAGCTTGAGAACGGTCACGTGCTCCTCTGCACCATTTCGGGCAAGATGAGACAGAACTTTATCCATATCCTTCTTGGCGACAAGGTAAGAGTTGAAATTTCACCTTATGATTTGACCAAAGGCAGAATATCTTTCAGATATAAAGTATAAAAATTTCGCAATATGAAAGTCAAAACATCCATCAAAAAGCGTAGCGAGGATTGCAAGATTGTCAGACGTAAAGGCCGTCTTTATGTAATCTGCAAGAAGAACCCTAAGTTCAAGATGCGCCAGGGATAATATTCAGTTGTATAACAATAATAAGTAATAATAAATTATGGCAAGAATAGCCGGTGTTGATTTACCAAACAACAAAAGAGGAGAGATAGGTCTTACCTATATCTTCGGAATCGGTCGCAGCTCTGCAAAGAAGATTCTTGACAAATGCGGTATCGATGGTGGCATCAAGTGCGGTGAGTGGAACGATGCACAGATCGCTGCTATCCGCGCAGAGGTAGGCGAGAACTACAAGATCGAGGGAGAGCTCCGTTCTTCAGTCCAGATGGACATCAAGCGTCTTATGGATATCGGTTGCTATAGAGGCATCCGCCACCGTAACGGTCTTCCTGTACGCGGACAGAGCACCAAGAACAATGCACGCACCAGAAAGGGTAGAAAGAAGACTGTTGCTAACAAGAAGAAGGCAACCAAGTAACAATTGATGAATTATGGCAAAGAAAACTACAACATCAAAGAGAGTTGTCAAGGTTGAAGCTTATGGCGAGGCTCATATTTCATCAACCTTCAACAACGTTATCGTAGCTCTGACCAACAACCAGGGCCAGGTTATCAGCTGGTCTTCTGCAGGTAAGTGCGGTTTCAGAGGCTCAAAGAAGAACACTCCATATGCAGCACAGATGGCTGCTGAGGATGCTTCAAAGACAGCGTTTGACGCAGGTCTCCGCAAAGTAAAGGCTTACGTTAAGGGTCCTGGCGCTGGCCGTGAGTCAGCTATCAGAACCATCAACAACGCAGGTATCATCGTAACCGAGATTATCGACGTTACTCCGATGCCTCATAACGGATGTAGACCAAAAGGCCGTCGTAAGGTTTAATTTTTCAACATTTTAAAACGTAGATTACTATGGCAAGATATACTGGTCCAAGCACTAAGATTGCACGTAAGTTCGGCGAGCCTATTTTCGGCTCAGATAAGTATTTCGAGAAGAGAAATTTTCCTCCAGGACAGCACGGTCTCGCAGCAAAGAGAAAGAAGTCAAAGGAGTACGGCACCCAGCTTAAGGAGAAGCAGAAGGTGAAGTATATGTACGGTGTTCTCGAGCGTCAGTTCCGCAATACCTACAACAGGGCTACCCGTATGGCAGGCCAGAAGGGTGAGAACCTCATTATCCTTCTCGAGTCAAGACTTGACAATATCGTTTACCGTCTCGGTATCGCACCTACAAGAGCAGCTGCAAGACAGCTCGTATCCCACAACCACATCACCCTCAACGGTGAGGTGTGCAGCATCCCTTCAGCTATGGTTAAGCCTGGTGATGTAGTTGCTGTAAGAGAGAGAGCAAAGAGCCTTGAGGTTATTCAGAACAGCCTCGGTTCAGCAGCCAAGTACTCTTGGCTTGAGTTCGACCCTCAGACACTCACAGGAAAATTCCTCAATGCTCCAGTAAGAGCTGAGATTCCTGAGAATATCAACGAGCAGCTTATTGTCGACCTCTACTCTAAGTAATAACAATTAACACCCAAAAGAATAATATGGCAATCTTGGCATTTCAAAAACCAGACAAGGTGATCATGCTCGAAGGCACTGATACCACCGGCCGTTTCGAATTCAGACCTCTTGAGCCTGGATACGGTCAGACCATCGGTAATGCCCTTCGTCGCATCCTCTACGCTTCGTTGGAAGGTTTTGCTATCAGCCAGATCAAAATCTCGGGCGTTGACCACGAGTTCGCTACCATACCTGGCGTACTCGAGGGAATGCAGGACATCATCTTGAACCTCAAGCAGGTAAGACTCAAGAGGATAGTAGACACCGTAGATTCTGAGGTGGCAAACATCACAATAAGCGGTAAGCAGGAGTTTACTGCAGAGGATATTTCAAAGGGATTGTCTTCCTTCAAGGTGTTAAATCCTGAACTGCATATCTGCACACTCGAACCATCTGTCAAGCTCGACATCACCCTGACCATTACCAAGGGTCGCGGCTATGTTCAGGCTGAGGACAGCAGAGATGACAATGCTCCTATCGGAACCATCGCCATCGATGCTATCTATTCACCTATCAAGCGTGTCAACTGGACTGTTGAACCGTGCCGTGTGGAGCAGAAGACCGACTATGACAAGCTCACCATCGAGGTTGTTACCGACGGTTCAATCACTCCGAATGCAGCTCTTCAGGATGCAGCAAACATTCTTATTTACCACTTCAAGCTCTTCACTGACGAGCGTACAGTGACCCTTGGTCCTGCTACCGAGTCAGAGTCAAAGGAACTTGATGAGGAGTCACTCCGTATCAGACACCTCCTTCTCACAAAGCTTTCGGACATCGGTCTCTCTGTAAGAGCGTTCAACTGTCTCAAAGCTGCGGATATCGACACCTTCGCTGACCTCGTTTCATATTCAAGAGCAGAGCTCATGAAGTTCAGAAACTTCGGCCGCAAGTCTCTCAATGAGATCGATCTCCTTGTCGAGAAAATGAAGTTGTCTTTCGGAATGGATGTTACAAAGTATAATATTGAACCTAAGAAAAAGAACATATAAAAATGAGGCACAATAAAGCAGTCAACCATCTTGGTCGCAAGAGCGGTCACCGCAAGGCCCTCCTTTCAAATATGGCATCTTCTCTTATCCTCAATAAGAGAATTGTTACCACAGTTGCAAAGGCTAAGGCATTGAAGAGCTACGTGGAGCCACTCATCACCAAATCCAAGGAAGATTCAACACATTCACGCCGCGTTGTTTTCAGCTATCTTAAGAACAAGGAGGCTGTTTCTGAGCTTTTCCGCACAGTAGCACCTAAGATCGCTGATCGTCCAGGAGGATATACCCGTGTCCTTCACACCGGTTTCCGTCAGGGAGACGCAGCAGAGATGGCTCTTATCGAGCTTGTGGACTTCAATGAGGCAGCTCTCGCAGCAGCTCCAAAGGAGGCTAAGAAGACAACACGTCGCAGCCGTTCAAAGAAGGCTGAGGCTCCTGCAGAGGAAGCTCAGGCAGAGTAGTCTTCATAAACCATTAAAAATTAGGTCGTTTCTTGAAAAAAGAGACGACCTTTTTTTAATAAATGCAGGAATAGAAATCTTTTTTATTAATTTTGTAGAGATGATTACTACCGGCATATGAAAAAGATTACAATAAAGGATGTTGCGAGGGAAGCGGGCGTATCAGTAACCTTGGTTTCCTTCGTAATGAACGCGAAGATGGGGGCAAACGGAAGATTGGATTGCCCTGTAAATCCTGAAACGGCTGAGCGCGTGCTCGCAGTAGCGAAACGTCTCGGATACAGGAGGAATGTTGCTGCTGCTTCACTCCGAAGCGGCAGGTCCAACACCATTGCCGTCATTACAACAGACATCTCAAACCGCTTTTTTGCCGGCATTTCCAGGTATATCGAAGACAAGTCGGTCGAGTATGGCTACACCGTTCTTTTTGGCAGCTCCGACGAGAGTGTTGACAAGCTTGATTCAGTGATGGATACCGTCCTTGCCTATAACATTGACGGCGTCATCATTGCCCCGGTTCCCGGGGGCGAAACGGCCATCAGGAAGGCCATTGACGCCAAGGTACCGGTAGTCCTCCTCGACAGGGATATTGAGGGCTTGGATGGCGTTGGAAAGGTCCTCCTCGACGATGTTGACGCAGGCCGTCAGGCGACAGAGCTGCTCATCGGAAAGGGCTACACAAATATACATATGATTTCCTACGACCTGGATATTTCCAGCATCTCGGAGCGTGAAGAGGGCTATAAATCTACGATGTCCAATCGAGGTCTTCAGAGCCACGTCCACAATGTTCCATACGGTGCCAGCTATGTTATTGTCAAGGAAATCATTCAGGAATCTCTTAAGAGTGGCGCTGAAGCCTTCTTCCTGCCGACTTACTCCCTTGCAGCTTCTACCCTTGGAGCACTCAAGTCCCTCAACCTGCACACCCCGGAGGATGTTGCGATAGTTGCTTTTGACGAGAGTGACATCTACAGGCTCGGACGCACATCAATTGCCCATATGGTACAGCCTCTTAAGCAGTTGGCCGAGAAATCAGTAGAGCTGCTCCATTCGATGATCAACCAGAATGCTCCGGCTTCCAAAATCATACTCAAGTCCGAGGTCGTGCCAGGAGAGTCCATTGACAAGAATTATAACAAATAAACTCAACAAAACCTATGAAAGTAATAATCAGGAAAGACAGCAGCGAAGCTTCCCTCTGGGCAGCACACTATATTGCAGAAAAAATCAAGGCCAAGGCTGCCAGAACTGACGAGCCCTTTGTACTAGGATTATGTACTGGCTCGACTCCGCTGGAGACCTATGCCGAGCTCGTTCGAATGGTGAAGGCAGGCGAACTGTCGTTCAAAAATGTGATATCTTTCAATATGGATGAGTATGTCGGCCTACCTGTCGAGCATCCCGAGAGTTATCACTCATTTATGTACACCAATCTCTTCAATCACATCGATGAACCTGAAGAGAACATCCATATTCTAAACGGTAATGCCATCGACGTGGAGGCTGAGTGCGCCGAATATGAGCGCCAGATTCAGCTTGCGGGAGGTTTCGACCTTTTCCTCGGCGGAGTGGGTGAAGACGGCCACATTGCCTTCAATGAGCCCTTCTCGTCGCTCCAGTCGCGCACCCGCGCAGTGACTCTCACCTACGACACCCGTGCCGTCAATTCCAGATTCTTTGGCAATGACATCAATCAGGTTCCGAAGCTGGCTCTGACCGTGGGAGTCGCAACCGTCCTTGACTCGAGGGAGGTTGTAATCCTCGCTTTCGGCCACAAGAAGGCTCGCGCCCTCAAGGATGCAATCGAAGGACCGATATCGCATTATTGCACCCTCTCCGGCCTCCAGAATCACCCTGCGGGCACAATAGTCTGCGATGAGCTCTCGGTAGGGGAGTTGAAGGTCGATTCTTACAGGTATTTCAAGGCCGTTGAGGCAGCTGAAGCTTAAAGCTGCCCGAGTGCCGACTTCGTGAAAAAAAGCGACCGACAATCGATTGTCAGTCGCTTTTTTCTTGAGTCTGGCGCTTAGCCCTCAAAGGAAGGACAGAAGCCCGTAAACGCCAGCGGGAATACGCTTCTTTTAACGCACGCTGCGATAGAACTTTTCGAGAGTGCGGTAAGCATTCTCGAGCTTCTCATCAGCCACCTCGGCACTCTTCACATCAATCTGCATAACAGGAGCTGCATCAAGCTTGCCGTTGATAGGAGTCCAGACCGGGAGTCCCTCGCCGTTAGGATTGCCGGTCTTGCAGAAGTTAGCATAGTATGAAAGGAAGAGCTCGGAGATAGCGTAATCCTCCTCTGTCCACTCATAGAACTCGTTGGTAGCGAGATTACCCATAGCATACTCGATATCAGCAGAGTGAACTGCTCCTACCGGCTCCGGCTTCTTAGGCTGAAGTTCAGCGGCCTTCTCCTCTGCGGTCTTTTCCCTCACACCACCTGCGAGAGCTGCAACCATATCGCCCATCTTTGCAGAAACCTGAGGACGCGGATGATTGTACTTATAGCGATATACAGGCTGTTCTGAAGTTCTTGCGTGATAATCGCAGGTCTTCCAGGTAGGGAAGCCGCTGAAGAGGTCGCCCGAAAGTGTCATACCAGGCATTCCGTAAACATCCTCGTCAGAGTTGATGCCATAAGCCTCGAAAATCTCATCTGTCATTTCACCGAAAGTGCCGCTCATAACCTTCTTGTAGTTCTCGACTGTTGGATCAAGACCTCTGAGGCTGCCCATAGGGCTCTGCTCCAATGAGTTCCATCCTGCGAGAAGAGGAACCTGAGCCTGTTCGCCCTTCTCGAACACCTCGTCGGCGCTCTCCTTCATAAAATAGCCGTCAATGACAACGTTAGGCATACCCACTGGCGGGATGAGATTCTGAAGCTCCTCTGCTGAAAGAGCGCGGCCTTCCGCAATGCTGTTGATGCCTCTGCTGGCGAGCAATGCCTCTCCAGCCTTTTCTGCATCTGCCTGAGCTACAGCATAATAAGGCATAACCTCAGCTCCTGATGAGAGCATAGCGCCTGCGATGAGATCCTTTGAGAGAGGGGAGGTCATAAGCAATGAAACTGAGAATGAACCTGCCGACTCACCGACAATGGTGATGCGTGAAGGGTCGCCTCCGAATGCTGCGATATTTTCCTTGACCCACTTGATGGCTGCCACCTGATCGAGGAAGCCATAATTGCCGCTGCCCTTGTACGAAGCCTCGGCGCTGAGCTCAGGATGGGCAATGAAGCCGAATACACCCTCGCGGTAGTTTGCGGTAACGCCGATTACACCCTTCTTGGCAATGGCTGCGCCATCATAGCGAGGCTCGCTGCCGGAACCTGCCATAAGACCGCCGCCATTGAAATAAATGAGCACTGGAAGAGCTTCCTCCGCATATTCAGCGGCTGTCCAGATATTGAGATAAAGGCAATCCTCGCTCTTCTCCCTGCCACGGAAATTCATATCTCCGAAGAGGCTTGGCTGCATAGGGTCGTTGCCGAATTCCTTGGTCTCGAGAACACCCTCCCAAGCCTGCTTAGGCTGAGGAGCCTGCCATCTGAGTTCACCGACCGGTGCCTCTGCATAAGGCACGCCGAGATAAGCTTTGAGGCCTTCCATCTGGACGCCTTCAATTGTTCCGGCCTGGGTCTTGACCTGAAGGCCGAGCTCCGTTTTAGGGGCTGAACAAGAAAATGCCGCCATTCCTGCTGCAAGAACGACTGCTGCTTTAAAAACTCTGTTCATTGTCAATATTGATTAATGCTGTGTTGTTAGGTCAATCGATGTTTGTATCTGTCTGGATGGCTTACTCCTCCTCCCTCCAGCCCTGGGCTCGCACCGGCATCTCTCTTCCGTCAGGAAGCACAAGGACGGTACCCGCCTCCTCCTGGGCCAGATGGCCTATAATGTCGAAGGTCTGGAAATCGTGGCGGAACTTGTCCAACTGCAGAATAGGGACGGTAAAAAGGAGCTTGTAATCCTCACCTCCGTTCATTGCCGCTGAAACGGGGTCTATGTTCAGCTCGCGTCCAAGCTGGAAGGTATTGCCCTCGAAAGGAATCTTGTCGGCATAGACTTTGGCTCCGAGTCCTGTGTCCGCGGAAAGTCTCTTGAGTGTATCTGCCAGTCCGTGAGTGATGAAATATCCGCTTGACGGGGTTATCTCCGAGTTCTCGAACTGCTGTACCAGAGCAGAGGGAAGTTCGGGCTTTAGATAGGCTCCGACGAGCATCTTGTTCCTCTCAAGATTCTTGTCCCTGTCACTGTGCTCGCCCTCATTGAAACGTACAAGCTCCTTTTCGAGTATCTGCATTCCCATATAGGCTGCACCGAGGGCTCCGCTCACACAAATAAGGTCCTTCGATTTTGGAGCAGGGCGTCTCCGGGCGCTGAGAAGACTGGTCTCACCAGTAGCTGATACGCTGATACACAGACCGTTGCGTGATGGATTGAGATCTAGGTCCACGGTTTTGTATCCGAACTCCCTGGCTGCTGTGACCATACCGGACCAGAGCTCACGAATCTGTTCCAGGTCGAGTTTGGCTGAGATGCCCAGATTTACGGAAAGGGTATTAGGCCTGGCCTGCTGGGCCAGAAGCTCGCCGCTTACCGAAAGCACGCTCTTGTAACCGAGATGCTTCAGAGGGAAATATACGAGGTTGAAATCTATGCCTTCAAGCAGAACTTTGCTGAAATGGCTGATATATTCGCGGCCAGGAGCCTCGAAGCGGCAGGTGCTGAAAGCCTTGTAGGGAGTTCCTTTAAAGAGTTCTCTGATGGCCTCCACCTTACCTATTTCCGCAAAACTTTTATCTGTCATATCCGAAAAGCTTACAAACAGACAAAATTAGCAAAAAAACGGGTATATTTGTAGAGCGATAACAGTGAAATATTATGACTGACCAGGAATTGATAGACAACATCCGTGTGATAGAGGATTTTCCTATCCCCGGCATCCATTTTCAGGACATTACCACCCTTCTGAACAATCCTGCCTGCCTAAAGGAATTGGGTGACAGGCTGTATGAAAGATACAAAGATCTCGGCGTGACGAAGGTTGTAGGCCTTGAGGCCCGCGGCTTCATCCTCGGTGGAGTGCTCGCATCGCGTCTCGGTGCAGGCTTCATTCCTATCCGCAAAAAGGGCAAGCTCCCTGGAGAAACCATTTCCGAGACCTATAGCCTTGAATACGGAACAGACACGATGGAGATTCACACAGGAACCATCTCTTCTGATGATGTAGTGCTGCTTCACGATGACCTGTATGCTACAGGAGGCACTATGGCAGCCGCCACCCGTCTGGTCGCAAAGTTCTCACCGAAAGCTATATACAGAAGCTGCATCATAGACCTTACCGCCTGCCCGAGACGTCCTGAGGCAGAGGGCCTCGAAGTGGACAGCCTCCTCAAAATCGACGTCGATTAGCCCCTTGCTTCAGGGCTTCAGTCAAGTTCCTTCAGGAAGGCAGAAATGTTCTTCATCAGGAAATCCTTCTGTTCGGGATTTTCAGACCACATATGTCCATTGCCCTGCATAATGGCCATCCTGCCCTTGCTTCCGAGCTGTGCGAGGAGGGTTTGTGCATCAGCGCAGGGGTTGATGTCATCCGCATCTCCGTGTATGATGAGGCAAGGCGCATTGCCCGAGCCGGTATTGGCATCGCCATCGTAGAAGAGTCGGTTGCCGCTGATTGGAATGACCGCCTTGATGGCGCTCTTGTCGTGTTCAGCCTCGTCAACGAGGGCATTGCTGTAGTAATAATTGCTGATAATCTCTGCGCCGGCAGAGTGGCCCATCAGTATGATGCGTGCGGGGTCTCCGCCGTATTCGCGGACATTGCCCCTGACCCAATCGACGGCCGAGGCTACATCGACGGCAGCGTCCTTGATGGTCGCATCGAAGGCACCGGTGGCTTCCCATTCAGGGTTAAGCCTGTAATCCATTGATACAAAGACATATCCCATTCTGGCGAAATCCTCGGCGAGAAGATTTACGAGCCCCCAGGATGCATCCTTGCTGCCTATGTACATTCCGCCGCCGTGCACCCATAGTATTACGGGGCGCTTCTTCGCGCGGGCTTCTTCCATACGGTAAACATCCAGTTTCAGTTCCACAGGCTCTCCCTTGTAGTCATTGCAGCTGGAGAAACACAGGTCTTTGCTGACGCAGAACTTTTCCTCTGAAGTGCAGCTGAGAAGAAGGAGGGCTCCAATCGTTACCAGCAGCCAGGAGTGTTTGATAAAGTTTTTCATAACTTTTTTATTATTTAACTATCTGAGTATCAGGTCGGCAAGCACTATTGCCGTCATTGCCTCCACTATTACGGGAGTGCGCAGGGCAAAGCAAACGTCGTGGCGGCCCTTGATTTTCAGCGTGTCCATACGGCCCTCCTCAAAATTCCAGGTCTGCTGAGCTTTGGCAATGCTTGAGGTCGGTTTTACTGCGACTCTGAACTTGATCTGTGCGCCGTTGCTGATGCCGCCGTTCGCACCTCCGCAGCCGTTCTTCTCAGGTCCGCACTCGCCGAAAGGGTCATTGTGTTCCGATCCTTTCATTGCCGCAGCCCTGAATCCGTCGCCGAACTCAATGCCGCGAATGCCGGGAATCGAGAATATTGCGTGTGAAATCAACGACTCCACTGAATCGAAGAAAGGCTCTCCGAGACCGACAGGTACATTGTCCACTGTGCACTCGATGATACCTCCAAGCGAATCGCCTTCAGCCGCAGTGGCTTTGAGCAATTCCTGCCATTTCCCGCGATCCTCGCAGCCTCCTATGGCAATCAGTTCAGCACTCACCTTGACATTGCCCAGGATTTTCTTGGCAATGACGCCGGCGGCGACAATCGGGAGTGTGATTCTTCCGGAGAAGTGTCCGCCACCGCGGGGGTCGTTGTCATTGCCCCATTTCACTGAAGCGACATAGTCGGCGTGTCCCGGCCGTGGCATTATCGAAAACTGCTGATAATCAGTGGATCTCGTGTTGTTGTTGTGGAAAATTATGGCGAGGGGAGCTCCTGTGGTGTGACCGTTGAAGACTCCGCTGAGTATGTGCACTTCGTCCGCTTCGGTGCGCGGGGTGGTGCCTGTCGTGCCGATTTCACCTCTGGCAGCGGCGCCTCTGGCTCCTGAAGACCTTCTGGCAATGTCAGTGTCGAAGTCTGCCTCCGAAATGCTGATGCCCTGAGGAACCCCGTCCAATACTATGCCTATGCCTTCTCCGTGCGATTCGCCGAATATGCTGACCCTGAATGATAGTCCGAATGAATCCATTTTCAAAAGTATTTCCACAAAATTAATAAAAAGCAGAAGAAAACGTTGTACCAGAATCTTCACAATTGTGTAATGTTCCTGAAATATCTCAAGCCTAATTTTGCGGCAAATGAAAAATGTTTTGATTGTGAAAAAAGTGAAAATGGCCGCACTGTTGATGTTTGCGGGATTGGTATGCCAGGCGCAGACAGTATTGAAGGGCAGAGTGCTTGAGGCCGGTAGCGAGGAGGAACTCATAGGAGCGTCCATTATTCTGAAGGGGAGCTCCTACGGATGCATCACTTCGATGGATGGAAGTTTCTCTCTGCAACTCTCTGAAGGTGAGAGTATTATGGAGGTGTCTTATTTGGGTTGCCTGGATTTTGAGTTTACGGCTGAGCTCAAGTCCGGGAAACTTGCCATCAAGAATTACAGCTCAGGCAAGGGGAAATTGACAGAAGACAAGGGTTTTCTGACCATATATCTGACCCCAGATACGGAGTTTCTTGACGGTTCTGTGGTGACTGGGAGGAAGAATATGGAGTCTCTGCAGGCACTCCAGAACGAGCGTCGCCTGAGCTCTTTTGCTGTGGAGAATCTTGGCTCAAAGGAGATGTCGCTGAAAGGCCTTTCGGATGCGAAAGAGAGTGTCGCCAAGCTGTCAGGAATTTCTTTTGCGGATGCGGGGCAATTGATAGTCAGGGGCTTGGGAGACAGATACAGCACCACTACACTCAACGGTCTTCCCATTGCCTCTCCCAATCCCGACAACAAGCTCATCCCTCTTGACATTTTCCCATCGGCTACAATTCAGGCTCTCACCGTCTGCAAAGTATATGAAGCTTCTTCTTTCGCTGACTATTCCGGGGCCCACATTGACATTAGCACAAAGAGCGGAGGCAAGGATTACCTAAGCTTTTCTCTCGCAAGCGGAGGTCTGGTAGGGACGCTTTTCTCAACTTCCTGGGCTATGGAAACACCATCCATGCTGTCTTCGTACAGGCTTGACAGTCAAGCAGAAAGTCTGCCTTATTCAGAGTTTGGAGCCTATGCTGCGACGAAGAACATCTTTCCCGCAACAGCCTTTTCTGTGCACAAAAGAACAGCCTTGCCGGATTTGAATCTTACTGCAGGTTTCGGAAAGAACTATAAGATAAAGGGTCAGGAACTAAGCATAAGTGCCAATATAAGTTCCAAATACTCAGAACAGACGGTGCCGGACGGGTATCTGAACTGCTATGAGGCCTCAGGTATGAGGAAAAGTCATTTCAATTACAAAGATTATAAGCGCAAGGAGGATCTGGCCGCACTGGTCAATATTGAACAGACACTGAGGACTTCTGACCTCGTGACTCTCACCCTGTTTTACGCCAGGAATGCATCCAGGGCATTCATTGCCAAGACCGGAACAGATTTCGAAGACAGGGAAGTCTTCGGAGAAAGCCAGACCGACCATATCTACACTTTGAAGGACATTCAGCTCACGGGACGCCATTATTGGAAAGCCTGGGATGTGGAGTGGGGAGCATCGCTGTCAACTACACGCAGCGACGAGCCTGACAGACGCCAGATGCTATTCCAGAGAGCCTCGGACGGACGGCTCCATTTCTTTACCAATAATCTTGAGACCTACAGATACTTCGGTGCTTTGCAGGAAAACGAACTCAGTATGGATTTAAGGGCAAGCTATCATCCCGATGACGCCTCATCCCTCCGTTTCGGTCTGAGCGCAAAGGACAAGACCCGCGATTTCAGGACCACCCGCTTCCTGTATGATGTCAGTGGAATAAAGCTCAGCTTCGAAGAGGATATGGCAATGGACATCGATCCCCTGATAGGCTACGAGGCCTATCTGCAGAATCCCTCATTGATGCAGAGGAAACAGAACAAAAGGGACAGGTACGCTGCGGGAAACATCATAGGAGCAGCCTTCCTGGAGTATGACAGAAGCTTTGCGGAGCGTTTGACCCTTAATGCAGGACTGCGTTTCGAAGCGAGCCGCTGCCGCGTGGACTACAATGATGACGTTGAGGACAAAGCGAGAATCCTGGATTCGTATGATCCCTTCTTTGCCCTGAATCTCAAATACCGCTTCGCGCGGGATGAATACCTGAGATTCTCAGTCTCAAGAACCATAACCAGGGCTTCTTTCGTGGAAATGGCTCCTTTCCTCTATCAGGAAAGCTATGGAGGAATAATGCTCAGGGGTAATGCATCCTTGAAGAATGCTTTCAACTACAATCTTGATTTGAAATGGGAGCACATCAGCGAGGAATCCAGTGACCTTATTGCCCTGACCGCATATTTCAAGTGGCTGAAAAACCCTATTGAAAGAATACAGAGGTATTCGGGTGGAGCTCCGGAACACTCTTTCCAGAATGCAAGGAAGGGTGTGGCTGCCGGTGTTGAGGCCGAATTCCGCAAGCAAGTCACAAGGAACTTGGCATTAAGTGCCAATGGTACCTATATGTACACGAATGTAAAGCTCCCCGAGGGCGGTGTATATACCAATACCGAAAGGGGTCTCCAGGGTGCTTCCCCATATCTTGTTAATGCAGACCTTACCTACACAACTGATTTTGGCCGAAAGGGCCAAAAAGGGGAGGACACTGTTTCGGAAAAGAAGCTCTCGCTGGCCCTCCTTTACAATATTCAAGGTCCAAGAATACACTCCGTCGGACTTTCTGGTTTGGGCGATGTTATACAGATGCCCTTCCATAGCCTTGATTTCAACGCTGCTTGGTCTTTCTCGGAACAATGGAAACTCAGTCTGGGTCTGAAGAATATGCTCTGCAGCAAGACACTCTTCAAGCAGGAAATACCTCTGACAGGTCAAACCGTAGATATTGAAGGCTGGAGTGAAGGCTTAACTTTCAGTCTGGGACTTGCCTGGACGCTTTAGTATCAATTGGTATCAATCGAATACATATTCGAACAAAAACAAAACATTATGAAGAAAACAATTTGTATGGCTGCCATTGCAGCTCTGTTTGCAGGTTTGGTTTCCTGCGAAAAACCAATGCCGGATGATGAAGGAAAAGAGGAAAATCTCGATATCTCTGGGCGAATCACAAGTGACCTTACTTTGAAGAAGGGAATGACCTATCATCTTGTAGGAAGCCTTCAGATTGTCGCTCCGGCCGTATTGACAATTGAACCGGGAGTTATTGTCTCTGCTGCCGACAACGGAGAAATCAACTACATCCTCATAGAGCAGGGTGCCAAAATCAATGCCTGCGGCACGGCAGATGCACCCATAGTATTGACCGCAGACTCAAAGAAGACCGGAGCCTGGGGTGGTCTGCACATTTGCGGAAAAGCTCATTCAAACAAAGCTGCGAAAGCAGGCGAGTCGCTTACCTCTGAAATCGGAAATGCCGTCTATGGCGGCAATGTGGAGAACGACAACTCCGGTATACTCAAGTATGTGCGTTTGGAATATACAGGATACAAACTGGATGCAGAGCATGAGGCCAACGGTCTTTCCCTGTACGGCGTGGGCAATGGCACCAGCATTTCCTATGTCGAGTGCTATATGGGCTCTGATGACGGTATCGAGTTCTTCGGAGGCAGCGTGAATGTTGACCACTGCGTAGTAGTAGATTGCACCGACGATAGCTTTGACTGGACTGAAGGTTGGAACGGAAAAGGCGAGTATCTCGTTGCCTATCAATCAGATCCTACCTGTGATTGCCTTATGGAATGTGACAATAATGCGGACGATTTCAATGCCGCTCCGGTCGCACATCCGACACTGCGGTATGTGACTCTCATTGGCAATGGCTCGCAAGATAACAAGAGGGGAGTGCGTCTCCGTGCCGGAACCGAGGTAAGTCTCGAGAATGCGCTCATCTGTGGCAAGGAAAATGGAATCACCGCCGAAACTATCCAGACCAGAAGTGCTCTTGCCAATGGCACATCAGTCCTGAAGAACATCTATATGGACTCTAGCTTCAGTGAAAAGGTAGAGGAAGGCCAGTCAAGTCTCTACAATTCAGCCTCATTCCTCGCTGACGGCAGCAACAAGGAAAAAGCCCAAATAAGCTTCAAGAACCGCTTCGTAGGGACTATCGATGGCAATGGCGCTGTAGATTCATCCAACGACTGGACAGCCGGCTGGACTCTGTAGGGTTTTGGGAGCCTCTGTGAGGCCAGGCTCTTTCTTTGTACATTTGTCTGGAAGGAGTACCCTGAAATCCAGTTTCGACCTCTCACTGGCTGTTCATAGTTTTGGAAATAAGATTATTCTTGTTATATTAGTGCGCTAAAACTATTGGATGCGTAATCTTATTTTGGATATTGTTTGCTAGCATCTTTTCCGCCAGGCGCGGAAAAAGATGCTGTTGAGCTATTACCCGTCTTGCTTTGCAAGTATGGGTAGTTTTTGTTTTTCTTTACAATATCCGATTAAAACATGACACACAATACAATTATTCGCCAGGAGTGTGAATCCGACTGGCGCAAGGTTGAAAACCTTACCAGAGAGGCATTCTGGAACATCTATCAGCCCGGTTGCACCGAGCACTATGTACTTCATTGCTATCGCTCCAATCCCGATTTTATTCCCGAGTTGGACTTCGTTATGGAGACCGATGCTGTCCTTATGGGCCACGTAATGTTCTCCAAGGCACAAATCATAGGAGATGACGGCAGAGTAATCCCGATTCTTACCTTTGGGCCCATCAGCATTGCCCCCGAATACAAGCGCAAGGGCTATGGCATCACTCTTTTGAATTATGCTCTTGAGAAGGCCAAGGCTCTTGGGTACGGAGCCGTGTTTATGGAAGGGAACATCGATTTTTATTGCCATGCCGGATTCGTTCTGGCTTCAAGCCTGCATATCCATTACCATGCTGAGCCCCGCGAAAGCGAGGTGCCTTACTTCCTCGGTTTGGAACTGATACCGGGCTATCTGGACGGTGTAGAGGGGACTTATCATACCCCGAAAGGCTACTACGTGGCAATGGATGATCCGGAAGGATTCGAAGCCTTTGAAAGGCAGTTCCCTGAGAAAGAGAAAAAAGTGCTTCCCGGCCAGTTGAACCAATAAAATTGGCAATATACGACGAAAGGCTGTCCTGAGACAGCCTTGTTCATTTAAAGAGCGGAAAACGGGGCTCGGACCCGCGACATCGCTTTGATCAAGCGATGTCAAAGCTTTCACGTTACCCCCGTCTGCCTCCCGGCAGCCACCCCGAGGGGGAAGGGTTGAGGTCGCTTATCTCATTGAAGAGCATGGGTAAGATACGACGAAAGGCTGTCCTAAGACAGCCTTTGTTCATTAAAGAGCGGAAAACGGGGCTCGGACCCGCGACCTCAACCTTGGCAAGGTTGCGCTCTACCAACTGAGCTATTTCCGCTTGAATTGTTTCGGACTGCAAATATATGCAATCGAAATTGAAATACCAAACATTTTTCTAAAAAACGTGAATTGCTTCTTGCGTGGGGGCTAACTATCTTATAATCAATAAGATAAGCAAATCTCTATGTGCAAAATTTCCCATAGACATTTGCTTAAAGTGTTGATACTCAATGGATTAGGCTCCAGGGGTCACCTCTGTTGTAGCTGCTAGAGCTTATACCTCTATGCTGGTGTTGAATTCCTTGAGGAAGCGCATATCGTTCTCGAAATAGTGACGCAGGTCATTGACGCGCCACTTGAGCATTGCTATACGCTCAAGGCCCATTCCGAAGGCGAAGCCGCTGTATTTCTTGGAGTCTATGCCGCTGGCTTCGAGTACGTTAGGGTCAACCATTCCGCAACCCATGATCTCGAGCCAGCCTGTGCCCTTGCAGATATTGCAACCCTTGCCATGGCAGATGTTGCAGCTCACGTCCACTTCAGCAGACGGCTCGGTGAACGGGAAGTATGAAGGGCGCATTCTGATTTCCGTCTCAGGTCCGAACATTTCGCGGGCGAAGAGCAGTATGGCCTGCTTGAGGTCGGCGAAAGTCACATCTTCGTCAATGTAGAGACCCTCCACCTGGTGGAAGATGCAGTGCGCGCGAGCGCTGATTGCCTCATTTCTGAATACTCGTCCAGGGCAGATGACACGAATCGGGAGTTTCATATTCTCCATTGCGCGTACCTGTACGGATGAGGTGTGGGTGCGCAGGAGCAGGGGATTGGGATGTCCGGCAGATACGAAAAAGGTGTCCTGCATATCGCGGGCCGGGTGGTTCGGAGGGAAATTGAGAGCCTCGAATACGTGGTAGTCGTCCTCGATTTCAGGGCCTTCTGCGACATCATATCCGAATTTGCGGAAAATGTCCACGATTTCCTGGCGTACAATGGATACAGGATGGCGTGAACCGAGTTCAAAAGCATCTCCCGGCATGGTCAGGTCTTCCTTAGGGCCTGCTGCGTTTGCTTCTTCACCTATTGAGTTCTTGTATTCCTCTATTTTGTTTTGAGCTGCCTGTTTGAGTTCGTTCAATGAGCGGCCGAACTCTTTCTTGAGTTCTTTGTCCATAGTGCGGAACTCCTCGAAGAGTCTGGTTACCTCGCCCTTCTTGCCCAAAAAGCGCACCCTGGCCTCCTCAACTTCCTTCTGTGTCTTGCACTTGAGTTCGTTGATTTCCGCCAGAATCTGTTCTATTCTCTGTTTCATATCTTTCTTGTCTGATTATCCGAATCCTATTTCGTTTTGTTCCTCTTCTTGTCCCTAGCCTTCTTCTCCCTTTCGGCTCCCGATTTCAGGTACTTCGCCCATTGCCTTTCGTCGAAGATCTTCTGATAAGCCTCATAGATGCTGTCGAGCCACTTGTACTGCACATTGTAGTACAGGTCGGTGTTGCTCACCTTCTTGGCGCTGAGCTCCTTGAGTTCTTCCTGCATGGCCTGGTAGTCGTGGGTCAGAATGGAGTCCACATAGAATACCTGCCAATACTCCAGGTCCAGCAGGTCGGTCAGACGTTCCACCTCCCTGTCAATGCCTTCGAAGAATTCTTTTTCTTCCTTTCGTGCATTCGGATTTTCCTGAGCGCCGGCATTTATACCGGAAAAGGCGGATATTGCCAGACAAAGGGCAACTATACGGAAAAACGATTTCATACTGTTATAAAAATTTCATAGCTTTGCTCAAAAGCCAGCAAAGCTGCTGCAGTTGACAAAAATACATATTAAATAAAAAAATAGCAAATGAGAAAACTGACTCTCCTCCCGGCAAGCATCCTTGTGTGCGCAATGATGCTTTTCCCTCAGGGCCGCGCCGAAGCCTGCACCAATGTCATCGTCACCAAGGGCGCCAGTGCCGACGGCTCCGTAATGGTCTCTTATGCAGCTGATTCCCACGTTCTATTCGGTGAACTTTACTACCATAAGGCTGCGAAATGGAAGGCCGGGTCAATGCTTCCTATCATAGAGTGGGACACATACCGCCCGACAGGCAGCATCGCCCAGGTCGCCAGCACCTATCAGACCGTTGGCAATATGAACGAGCACCAGCTGATTATCGCCGAGACCACCTGGGGAGGTCGCGACGAGCAGGCAAATCCTGATGGAATAATGGATTACGGTTCGCTCATCTATGTGACTCTCCAAAGGGCCAGGACCGCCCGCGAGGCCATTGAGACCATAGTTGCCCTGGCCAATGAGTACGGCTATCCTTCGAGCGGAGAGAGTTTCTCCATTGCCGATACCAACGAGGCCTGGGTGATGGACCTCGTGGGCAAGGGCCAGGAGAAAGGCATAGTCTGGGTTGCCCGCAGAGTTCCTGACGGCTATATCTGTGCACACGCCAATCAGGCCCGCATCAGCACCTTCCCTCTCGATGACCCGGAAAATTGCCTTTACGCACCCGACGTAATCAGTTTTGCACGCAAGAACGGCTGGTTTGACGGTGAGGACAAGGATTTCAGCTTCTGCGCAGCATACAATCCTCTCGATTTCAGCGGCGCAAGAGCCTGCGAGGCCCGCGCGTGGAGCGCTTTCAACATCCTCTGCGACGGCGAATTCACCTATCTCGATGCGAATGGCAATGAAGTCACCCGCAACTCCTACGACTGGATAGACTATGCAATGGGCAACAAGCTTGACTCAGAGGCCTTCCCTCTGTTCGTGAAGCCTGCGCGCAAAATCAGCGTCAAGGATGTTGCCGATGTTATGCGCGACCACTACGAGGGCACGCCAATGGATATGACAACGGACATCGGAGCCGGCGGCAATGCCCTCCCTTACCGTTGGAGGCCGATGGAGTTCATCTGGGACGGCAGGACCTATATCAATGAACGCGCGATTGCCACCCAGCAGACCGGTTTCTGGTTCGTAGGCCAATCCCGCGGCTGGCTGCCTGATGCCATCGGAGGCCTGCTCTGGTTCGGCTGCGACGATGCCGCCACCTCATATCTCACCCCTATCTATACCAATACCAATGAGATACCAGAGTGCTTCCGCGTCGGCAACGGCGATATGCTCCACTATTCTCCGACCTCGTCCTTCTGGATGAACAACAGAGTGGCCAACGCCTGCTACAAGATGTACAACCAGATGGCCCCATACGCCAGAGCCGCTATTGACAAGTTCGAGAACGAGCAGATGTTCGGCGCTGTCGAGCAGATGGACGCCAAGCTCCTCAAACTTTATGGCAAGGGCAATCGCCGCGCGCTGAAAAAGGTCCGCAAGGCCTTGACCCGATATAGCGTCGAGACAGCCCAGCGCCAGTTCGACGTTTGGACCGCCCTCGAGCAGGAATTGCTCGTCAAGTTTATGGATGGCAATGTCAAAGCCCAGGACGGGAACGGACAATTCCTTCACAGCCAGTACAATGCCGGCACTCCTGAAGGGCTGATGCATCCGGATTACACCGAAAAATGGAAGGAGGCCGTGGCGAAGGATCACGGGACTGTCATTGAGGTGAAATAAAAAATCAAAAAAACTGCTATATTTGTAAGTTGTCTTCGGACTACAAATTAGCAGTTTTTTTATGGATTCACTTGAAGAAAAGGTGTTGATCCAAAACATAACGGAGCAGGAGTATAAGGAGGGTTTCGTTACCGATGTCGAGCAGGTTTATATACCTAAAGGCCTGAATGAAGACATTATACGTACCATTTCTTCGCTCAAGGAGGAGCCCCAGTGGCTGCTCGACTTCCGCTTGGACGCCTTCCGCAAATGGCAGCGGATGGAAGAGCCTCAGTGGGGTCATCTGGATATGCCCAAAATCGACTACCAGGATATAATATACTACGCGGCTCCCAAGAAGGATGCCGACAGACCAAAGGAGATAGACCCGGCGCTTGAAGAGACCTTCGAAAAGCTCGGCATTCCTCTCCACGAAAGGAACGCCCTCGCAGG
This sequence comes from Bacteroidales bacterium, assembly GCA_029098505.1. Classification (GTDB taxonomy): domain Bacteria; phylum Bacteroidota; class Bacteroidia; order Bacteroidales; family UBA932; genus Cryptobacteroides. Next base: position 19,317 of record JAQXOE010000042.1, on the reverse strand, counting down.
AGTGGCTGTGGACGCTGTTTTTGATTCCGTGTCCGTAAAGACCACATTCCGGGAGACTCTTGCGGAAAAAGGCATCATTTTCTGCTCATTCTCCGAGGCCGTGAAGGAATATCCCGAGCTCGTTCGCAAGTATCTTGCGAGCGTAGTCCCTGCCGGGGACAATTATTTCGCCGCGCTGAATTCGGCCGTATTCTCCGACGGTTCATTCTGCTACATACCCAAGGGCGTGAAATGCCCAATGGACCTCTCCAGCTATTTCCGTATCAATGCCAGCGGCACCGGTCAGTTCGAGCGGACCCTGATAGTGGCCGACGAAGGCTCACAGCTCAGCTATATGGAGGGCTGCACCGCCCCTATGCGCGATGAGAACCAGCTCCACGCCGCCGTGGTGGAGATAATAGTCGAGAAGGACGCCGATGTGAAGTATTCCACCGTCCAGAACTGGTATCCCGGAGACGCAGAGGGACGCGGAGGCATACTCAATCTCGTGACCAAGAGAGGAATCTGCAAGGGCTCCGGCAGCCATCTCAGCTGGACCCAGGTCGAGACTGGCTCGGCCATCACCTGGAAATACCCGAGCACCATACTCAAAGGCGACTACTCTTCATCGGAGTTCTACTCCGTGGCGGTGACCAATAATTGCCAGCAGGCCGATACCGGAACGAAGATGATACACATAGGCCGCGGCACCAAGAGCCGCATAGTCAGCAAGGGCATCAGTGCGGGTCGCAGCCAGAACAGCTATCGCGGTCTCGTCCGCATCAATCCCGATGCCGAAGGCGCGAGAAACTACTCCCAGTGCGACAGCCTCCTGATCGGCTCGCATTGCGGCGCGCACACCTTCCCTCTTATCCAGAGTCATTGCCCTTCAGCAACGGTCGAGCACGAGGCCACCACCTCGAAAATCAGCGAGGACCAGCTTTTCTATTGCAATCAGCGCGGCATCGGCCCCGAGGATGCGGTAGGACTCATTGTCAATGGCTATGCGCGGGAGGTACTTTCCCGCCTGCCTATGGAATTTGCCGTTGAGGCTCAGAAACTCCTGCAGGTATCCCTCGAAGGATCAGTAGGTTAACAATTTGAAAAATGGATTGGATCAATTATACTCTTTTTTACTTGGGGGATGCCCCGGTGCTCCTTATCGACATCATCACATCGGTGCTGGGACTCAGCTGTGTGTTCCTGGCGGGACGCAATTCGAAATATAATTTCTGGGTAGGATATCTCTATACCTTCGCCCTCTTCCTGATGTTCTTCAACAAGAACCTCTATGCGAGCCTTCTGCTCCAGCCTGTTTCCCTGGCCATCAATGTGCTTGGCCATTACAGGTGGACACATCCGAAGGAGAATGAACAGAGCTCTGCTGACAGCAGTGCCTTGAAGGTGACGAAGCTCAGCTGGTTCGAGCGTGCATTGGCCGTCAGCAGCGTGCTTCTGGTGGCGGCAGTATGGGGATGGTTGCTGGATACTATGTTCCCTCTGGACCCTCACCCTTATCTCGACACTTGTGTGACCGTGCTTATCCTTATGGCGCAGCTCCTGTCAGCACTCAAGAAGTGGGACTGCTGGATAGCCTGGCTCGTGGTCAACGTCACTCAGATCATACTTCACATCTCAGTGGGACACGTGTTTATGCCTATAGTCTGCGGCCTCTATCTGGTGAACGGCATCTGGTCGCTCATCACCTGGTCGAAGCTGTATTCCAAGAAGGCGTAAGTTGTAATTTATTGAAAAACAATATTTTGTCGCTGGTTTGCTATGAACGACACAATGCTTGAAATAAAGAACCTTCACGCGAAAGTGGGGGAGAAGGAAATTCTGAAAGGTGTGGATCTTGTCATCCGCAAGGGTGAAATACACGCGATAATGGGTCCGAACGGAGCCGGAAAAAGTACGCTCTCGGCGGTGCTTGCGGGCAGACCCGACTATGTCGTTACGGATGGCTCGGTCACTTTCCTGGGCCGGGACCTTCTGGCAATGAGCCCGGAAGAGCGTTCCTGGGCGGGCATCTTCCTCTCCTTCCAGTATCCCGTGGAGATACCGGGAGTCAGCATCACCAATTTCATCAAGGCTGCCGTCAATGAGCGCAGGAAAGCCCTTGGGCTCGAGCCCCTCAAGGCTTCCGACTTCATCAAGCTGATGAAGGAAAAGATGGCCCTGGTGCAGATGAAGGGCGAATTTGCCAAGCGTGAGGTCAATGTTGGCTTCTCCGGTGGCGAAAAGAAAAGGAACGAAATTTTCCAAATGGCCGTTCTCGAGCCTGTCCTCTCAATCCTCGACGAGACGGACAGCGGATTGGACGTGGATGCTCTCAGGATAGTTGCAGACGGCGTGAATGCCCTCCATACACCTGAGAAGGCGGCAATAGTCATTACCCATTACCAGAGGCTTTTGGATCTCATTGTCCCAGACGTAGTGCACATCCTCAAGGATGGACGCATAGTCAGGACTGCCGGCCGCGAGCTGGTGCAGGAGATTGAGGAAAACGGTTATGACGCATTTTGAGCCCGAGTATGAAAGAGAAGATTATTGACAAGGGACATTATCAGGAGAGAGCTGTGGATCCGGACGCCATCAGGGTGGTGAGCGGGGAGCATCGCAGGCTTTGCCTCACTCCGACGGGAGATTTGAGTTTCGTGCTGGAAAAGGATGCTGAACTGGAGCTCTGCCTGGTGATGATGCCTGTTGAGCCTATGGAAATCAAGCTTCGCGTTGATTTTGCAGGAGAGGGGGCAAAAGCTTCACTGTCAGGATTTTACATATGTCGTGATGCAGGAGTCAAGCTCAGTGTGGAAGTCCTGCACAGGGTAGGAGGCTGCACATCCAGACAGCTCTTCAACGGTATCGTAGCCGGTTCAGCCAAGTCTGCCTTTGACGGAAGAATAACGGTAGCCCCCGATGCCCAGGGGAGCAAGGCCTTCCAGGAGAATCACAATCTCCTGCTCAGCGCCCTTGCCTGGGCGGATACCCGTCCGCAGCTCGAAATTTATGCTGACGATGTCGAGTGCTCCCACGGCGCTACTGTGGGCAAGCTCAATGAAGACGAACTGTTTTATATGCGCTCCAGAGGCATACCCGAGTCCGAGGCCAGGGTTCTGCAGATGATATCCTTCCTCGCGCCAGTGCTGGCATCCGTTCCTGAGGAACAGAGGGAAAGCCTCACTGAAAACGTAGAAAAAGCTGTACGCAATCTATGATAAGCCATCCTTGTGTCAAGGTCAATCTGGGCCTGAACGTACTCAGAAAGCGGGAGGACTCCTACCACGAACTTGAGACACTCTTCCTGCCCTATCCGCTCATACACGACACTCTGGAGATAATCCGGGCAGATGCATACAGTGAAACCAGTGCAGAGCTGTTCGCGAAATACTCGGGTCCGAAGGATGATGGGCGCATCAGGCAGGCAATACGGGAGGACGGCAAGCTGATGATAACCATCGCCCGAGAGGAAGGCGTGGACTGGGACCCTCTCAACGATCTCAGCGCCAGGGCTTATGCATTACTGGACAATGATTTCAACCTCCCACCCGTTAAAATTTTCCTTGAAAAGACCTCCCCTGTGGGAGCAGGTCTGGGCGGAGGCTCGGCCGACGCCGCATACGCTCTGCGTATGCTGTCCGAGCTCTTTGAGCTCGGACTGGACGATGCGATTCTTGCATCGTACGCGGCCCGTCTGGGCAGTGACTGTGCATTCTTCATTTACAGGCGTCCTATGATAGGCGAAGGAAGGGGTGAAATACTCACGCCGTATGACGAACTTGACTGGCATTGTCCTGATGATTCAGTTCCCCTGAAGGCCGGCGCCTTCCCTGCTCTTGAAGGCCTCGAACTCAGGGTGCACGTCCCTGAAGGTATTGCCGTAAGCACCAGGGAAGCCTATGGAGGCATAGTTCCCCGAGACAGGTCAGACAAGGTCTTTCTCCCTCTGCGTGAGGCACTGGCGCTTCCTGTAGAGGCTTGGAAAGACGTCCTGGTCAACGACTTTGAAGCTACGGTTTTCAAGCTTCATCCCGAACTGGCCGCCATCAAGCGCAGGCTTTACGAGGAAGGGGCTGTTTATGCCTCAATGTCTGGCAGCGGCTCAGCGCTTTTCAGCCTTCAGCGCCCTCAAGGCAAAAAAATAAATTGAAACAGTTACAGGTTCAGGATTTTTTTGCTTATCTTTAAAAATTCAAAATTAGATTCAATATGATAGGCAAAATCGTTTACATCCTTGGTATTATCGCCGCAGTGTGGTGCGTGCTTGATATCTTCAAGAAGGATCATCTCGATATGTTGAAGAAGATACTTCTTACCGTACTTGTTCTTTGCACCAGCTGGCTGGGAATACTTGTTTACTATTTCATTCTCAAGGACAGGATATAGTTCTGACTTGAACAAGGAAATCGACCGACCGGAAAGGGTGCGTTGACGCAGCCTTTTCCGGCCTTTGTTTTTTACTTGAAGTATGACTCTTGATCAATTGGAAAAGGGCAAAAGCGCCCGGATAGTCAGGGTCGGAGGTGACGGACGTCTGCGTCAGCACTTCCTCGATATGGGTATGATACCCGGCGTGAAGGTGAAAATGATGCAGTACGCCCCTATGGGAGACCCTATGGAGCTGCTCATACATTCCTATGTGCTGACTCTCAGAAAAGCCGATGCCTCTCAAATAGAAATCATTGAAGCTGAAGAAGATACGCCTTCGGAGCTGGTGATGCCGCCGGCCCGGAACCTGCACCCGGGACTGGGTGAAGGAGGCCGCTACCACTCCAAGGACCACGAACATCCTCTGCCGAAGGGGACGACTCTCAGTTTCGCCCTCCTGGGCAATCAGAACTGCGGCAAGACTACGCTCTTCAACGTCCTGACAGGTTCCAATCAGCACGTAGGCAATTTCCCCGGAGTCACAGTTGACAGCAAGAGCGGAGTCATAAGCGGACATCCCGGGACTATGGTCACTGACCTTCCTGGCATTTATTCTCTGTCGCCTTACACCTCTGAAGAAATCGTCTCCCGCGAATTCATACTCAGGGAAAAGCCCAAGGGCATAATAAATATAGTCGATGCGGGCAATATCGAGCGCAATCTGTATCTGACTATGCAGCTGATGGAGCTCGGCATACCTATGGTCCTGGCGCTCAATATGATGGATGAGTTGCGCAATAATGGCGGCTCCATCAGGGTGAACGAAATGGAGTGCATCCTGGGTATACCTGTGGTGCCGATTTCAGCTGCGAAGAATGAAGGCGTCGAGGAGCTTGTTGAGCACGCCCTTCACGTAGCCAAGTATCAGGAGAAGCCCGCTCATCAGGATTTCTGCGGCAAGGATGACAATGGCGGCGCTGTTCACCGTTGCCTCCACGCCATCAGGCATCTTGTCGAAGACCACGCCGAAGCGGAGGACATACCTGTCCGTTTCGCGGTGGACCGTCTCGTCGAAGGGGATGAGGCCATCGAAAAGGCTCTTAAGCTCAGCGACGGCGAGAAGGAAATGATAAACTCCGTAATTGCCCAAATGGAGACTGAGCGCGGTCTCGACAGGGCTGCGGCTATGGCGGATATGCGCTTCAGTTTCATTCGCGACCTGTGCAGGCGGACGGTGGTCAAGCCTCGGGAGAGCAAGGAGTACAAGCGCAGCAGGAGGATTGACAGGTTTCTTACGGGCAAATATACAGCCCTTCCTATATTTATTGCCATAATGGCTATGGTCATTTATCTCTCGATAGATGTGCTCGGCGCTCCTCTCCAGGATTTGCTCGACAGGGGCATACAGGGTCTCGGGGCAGCTGTGGGCTCGGCTCTGAGCACTTGGGGCGTCAGCGGGGCAGTGGTTTCACTGGTTGTCGACGGCATCTTCGGGGGTGTGGGAATGGTGGTCAGTTTCGTTCCTGTCATCATACTCCTCTTTTTCTTCCTTTCGATGCTTGAGGACAGCGGCTATATGGCCAGAGTGGCCTTCGTCACTGACAAATTGCTCCGAAAAATCGGTCTCAGCGGCAGAAGCATAGTGCCTCTGCTCATAGGTTTCGGCTGCTCGGTGCCGGCGGTGATGGCTACCCGCACCCTGCCATCAACGAGGGACAGGCGCAGAACCATATTGCTCACTCCTTATATGAGTTGCTCCGCGAAAATCCCTATTTACGCCTTCTTTACCAACGCATTCTTCCCGGGCAAGGGCGGTCTTGTGCTCGCCTGCCTCTATGTGGGAGCTATTCTGGTCGGAATCCTTGTGGCCCTCCTGGGCAGAATCAGGCGCAGGTCGGACGATGCCGCCCCGTTCGTTATGGAACTGCCGAACTACAGGATGCCGGGCATAAAGAATGTGGCGCTCCTGCTTTGGGATAAGACCAAGGACTTCCTCCAATGCGCATTTACCATCATTTTCCTGGCGTCGATTATAGTCTGGGCCTTGCAGTCCTTCGATTTCAGGCTCAATCTCTGTGAGGGCGAGAACAGTATGCTGGCGGGTATTGCGGGCCTTCTGAGTCCTGTATTCGCTCCGCTCGGACTTGGGGACTGGAGGCTCGTGGCAGCGCTCATCAGCGGTTTCGTTGCCAAGGAAAGCGTCGTTTCGACCATCAATATTCTGGGAGCTTCTGCGGCAATGACGCTGACGAATGCCATCCCTATGCTTGTTTTCTGCCTTCTCTATACCCCTTGCGTCGCCGCAATCGCTGCAGTAAAAAGGGAATTGGGGCTTAAATGGGCCGTATATGTTGTGGTTTTCCAATGCGCCATCGCTTGGGCCTGCGCTTTGGCAGCACATTTGATAGTAACTGCAATTATTTGATACCCAGTTAGTTTATGAATATACAAACAGCAGTGATTCTGGCCATAGTGGCAGTGGCGGTCTTCCTCGCCCTCCGCGTCAGGAGGAAGAGGGGAGGCTGCAAGTGCGGCGCCGGCAAGGATTGTTGCAACTGCCCTGGCAGCGGAACTTGTTCGGACAAACATTGACATTATGGTAATCAGCAAGACTATAGAGATAACTGAGCTGGTAGAGCAGAATTACAGGATACTGCCTTTGCTGGAGAGGCTTGAAATCTACTCCTTCCTGGGTGAGGACAGTCTGGAGGAGGCCTGCAGGCGGGTTGATGCCGATGCAGGGACTCTGCTTTTAATCGCGGAGGTATGTGAGGATCCGCGTTTCCGCCCTTCAGATAAGTCCTTGAAGGAGGCCAATCTGGACACGGTACTCAAGTACCTGCACAATTCCCACTCATATTACAGGGACAAGGCGCTACATCTGCTCTCTGAATCGCTGGAGAGGCTGCTGTCGGGCTGCGCAGAAAAGCAGAAACAGGCGATATGGAGTTTTTTCACCGACTATGAGGATGAGCTGGCGAAGCACTTCACCCACGAGGAGGGACACGTGCGCCACTATATAGAGCATCTGCGTTCCGGCAGCTATGACGAGGCCAGGGATATTGACCACATCGATGATTGCCACGACAATATCATAGAGAAGATTTCTGACCTCAAGAGCTTGGTTCTCAAATCATTGCCTTCTCAATGCCTGGGTCCGGAGAGGCTGCAGGCCCTGAGTCTGGTCAGTGCGCTTAAAGAAGATTTGGAGGCACACGGGCGGATAGAGGAGCTGGTGCTGGAGCCGATGATCAGGCTGATGGAAAGTGAACTTTACGGCCGTGAGATTGAAAGCTCTGATGCTGCTCGCGAGAGTCTCTCGGAGCGTGAGAAGGAGATCTTGGTAGGCGTGGCTACGGGATTGATAAACAAGGAGATAGCTGACAGGTTCAATATCTCCATCCATACTGTTATCACTCACAGAAAGAATATAACAAGGAAAACCGGAATCAAGAGCGTGGCCGGCCTGACCGTATATGCCCTGCTGAACGGTCTGATAGATATGAATTCAGTGGAATAAAAATGATGGAAGGACGCCCGGGTTTCAGATCAGACCTTCGGGCAGTGCCATTTTGATGCGGCCGCTTTCTTCATCCATTCCGAGGATGAAGTCCTCGTGCAGAGGTATCATCAACTGTTCCCCGTTTCTTGAGACATAGAGGCATGGATTACCCGGAATATCTTCATAATCAACGACTTCGCCTACTTCTTCGTCGCCGTTGAAAATGATCCAGCCAATAAAGTCGTCCAGGCTCATCTCCCCGTCATCCTCGTATTCGGCTATGCTGCTCTCATCTGCATAGACAGCGCGGCCTACGACCTCTTCGGCATCTTCGAGGGATTGAATGTCCGTCAGACGGACTATGGCTTTGTCATTGCCCTTCTTCTTGAAGGATTCAAAGAAAAATGGAACCGGCAATCCATCGAATTCGATGAATACCGGTTCCTGTAAATCGATGTCCTCGGGCTGAATGTCACGGAATCCGAGCAGGAGTCCGCCTTCAGTACCGTTGGACTTCAGTACTTTGGCGATCTGAAGCAATTTTTCAGAAGTGGCCTCAGACATAATTAAGCCTCAGCGACCTCCTCAGCAGCTGGCTCTGCAGCAGCGGCAGCCTCTTCAGCAGCCTTTGCAGCCTCTGCTTCAGCCTTTCTTTTGGCAATAGCCTCAGCTCTTTCCTGATTAACCTTGGCCTCAGCCTCGAAAGCAGCCTTTGCCTTAGCGGCAGCGTCCTTTGAGAGACCTGCAACCTTAGCTGCAACCTTGCTGTCCTTCTCTGCCTTCCAGTCTGCGAACTTCTTGTCAGCCTGCTCCTGGGTGAGTGCTCCCTTAGCTACGCCACCGTCAAGGTGATGTCTGAGGAGTACGCCCTCGTAAGAGAGGATGCGGCGTGCGGTAAGGGTAGGCTGTGCGCCGACCTTAAGCCAAGCGAGTGCTCTCTCTGAGTTGAGAACGATAGTTGCAGGGTTGGTGTTAGGGTTGTACGAGCCGATCTGCTCGATGAAACGACCATCGCGTGGTGCGCGTGCGTCTGCCACTACAATGTGGAAGAATGCGAAATTCTTCTTTCCGTGGCGCTGAAGACGAATCTTAACAGCCATTGTGAATCTGTTTTAAAAAGTTAATAATACATATTCTCCCTACCCGAGGGAGGAGTGCAAAGTTATATATTTTTCATATATTTGCAAAGCGAACCATATCAATTTTTAATATGAAACGTTTGATTTTCACCCTTTTGCTTGTTTTGGCCCCTATTACGGTCGCGTTCTGCCAGTCAAACAATGACAAGGCTGACAACATTGTCGGCACATTCGAGATCGTCAGCGGAGGAGAAAAGGCCAGGGTGGCTGTGACCAAGAATCAGGCGGGAACTTACGATATCAAGATGTGCTGGGCCGAAAATCCCTACAATCCTGACGGAAGCAGGGCCCTGGATGTGAAGAATCCGGACAAGTCCCTGCGCAATGTGCCTATTGACAAGGTCGTCCTGGTGAAGGGCCTTCAATATGATAAGGCCAAAAAGCAGTGGAGCGGAGCGAAAATCTATGATCCTAGCAGGGGCATAAGGGCCAATGTCGTCTGCACCCTCACAGATAAGAATGACCTCTTTCTGCGCGCCACTATACTCGGAATAGGCGAGTCGCAGGAGTGGAAACGTATAAATGACCGGTAAGCAATAGCAATGAGACAGATCGTCACCCATTTCACCGACAACGACCTTTACACTTTCAGCTGTCAGTATTACATTTTGAGGCAATATCCCCGTGCCGAAGTAGAATACTCTTTCCGTGACAGGAACGGAACCAGATATCCAAAAGGCTTCGACAAGCTGCTCCAGGAGCAGATAAACGGTATGGCCAATGTCGTTGTTACCCAGGAAGAGCTGGATTTTATGCGAGTTAACTGCTATTATCTCCCGCTTTGGTATTTCACCTTCCTGAAAGGCTACCGTTTCAATCCTGCAGAAGTCAGCATCCGTCAGGATGAGGACGGTCATCTGGACATCACCGTACAGGGCAAGTGGTTCTCTACCATAATGTGGGAGATGCCTATCCTGTCCTCGATTTCGGAACTTATGCACGAACTTATTGGTGACAAGGAGCGCTATGATGCCGCATTTGAGGAACAGCGTGCCCGCGACAAGGCCGTCCAGGTCTTCGAAAACGGCCTTACCTTCGGTGATATGGGTACACGACGCCGTTTCTCCTTCGACCATCAGGATATGGTCGTGCGTGTGATGAAAGAGGTGTACAATTCAAGACAGTGGCCAGGCATCTTCACCGGCACCAGCAATGTCTGGCTCGCGATGAAATACGGAGTGAAATGCCTCGGTACGATGTCCCACCAGCTCATCTCCTTCGAAGAGATAGTCAGCGGTATTTTCGAGTGCAATTTCAATGTAATGAAGAAGTTCTCCGACGTCTTCGACGGCGATAACGGAATCTATCTATACGACTGCTTCGGCGACAAGGTCTTTTTCTCCAACCTTTCGAAGCGTATGGCGATGATGTACAAGGGTTTGCGTGTCGACAGCGGCTCCGAGGAGGACCAGACAGAGAAAATCATTGCCAAGTACAAGTCTCTGGGTATAGATCCTGCGACCAAGCAGGTGGTTTACAGCAATGGGCTCAACATCGAGCGAGCCATCGAGATTCATAAATATGTAGCCGGAAGGATGCAGGATTCCTATGGTGTAGGAACCTTCCTGACCTGTGACGTGACGGGATGCCGGCCTATGAACATAGTCGTGAAGCTGACCAAGGGACGTATCACCGAACTCAGGGAGTGGCACGATTGTGTCAAGCTTTCCTGCGACAAGGGCAAAACTTTGGGCAATCCGGACAAATGCAACTATCTGATATCAGTGATTGGCGAGTAAATTGCGAAAAAATCAAGAAAAAGTTTGCACTTTCAGTTTTTAGCAGTATATTTGCAATCCCAAAACGACAAAACGTCTACGGAACTGCGGTAGTGGTGAAATGGTAGACACGCTACTTTGAGGGGGTAGTGCCCGTTGGGGTGTGTGAGTTCGACTCTCACCTACCGCACAACAGAAAGGACTTAACGAGTTGTTTGACAGCGAGTTGAGTCCTTTCTTCTTTTTTCCCACGGCGGTCTTGTCTATTCCATTCCGTTGAAAAGGTCAGAGATGATGTCGTCCGAAACGAAGAAACGCTCTTCCGGGATTCTGACCATTGCGCTGCCGTCTGTCTTCCTGATACTTTGCAAGGCCTTTTCGTCCATCAGGGCATCTACCTTGGCGTCTGAACATATTGCCCTCAATTCAGATTCTTCGAGGCCGTCGGAGGTGCGCAGGGCCAGCATCACCCTTTCTTCAGCGATTTCCCTAAGGCTGAGCGCTTCTCCTTCGCTCTGCCAGCGCCTCAAGCTTCCTTCAGCGTCAATTCGAGCGCACTCCCGGGTATTCCATTGCCTTACGCTCGCTCTTCCGTCCTTGCTGATCAGACTATGCGCTCCCGGCCCGAGGCCACAGTAAGGGACGCGTTTCCAATATGCGCTGTTGTGGACGGCCCTGAATCCGGGTTTTGCCCAGTTCGAGATTTCGTAATGCTCATATCCGGCTTCGGCCAGCAGCTTGCAGAGCAGTTCATATTGCTCACGGCATTGCTCGTCCGAGGCTTCTTCATATCGAGCGCTGCTGACCATCGAGGCCAGTGCGCTGTCTTCGTCGATGGACAATTGATACGCGGAGATGTGTTCGGGATTCAGGGCAATGGCCTCGCGTATGCTCTTTTCCCAGCGCGGGAGTTCGAGCTGCGACAGACCGAAAATCAGGTCGATGCTGATGTTGCCGAAACCGGCTTCGCGCAGCAAGCGGAAGGCCCGGTGCGCGCCTGCGGCATCGTGGCGGCGATTCATCCAGCGCAATATTCCATCGTCGAAGGATTGGATGCCCATACTGATGCGCGTCACTCCAGCGTCGCGCAGCCTCTGCAGGTACTCCCGTCCATTGCCATTGATGTCATCGGGATTGACCTCGAGTGTAAATTCTTCATAATCAGGCCTTCCCAGAGCCTTCACTATACGTTCCAGCTCCTCGGCCGGCAATACTGACGGCGTCCCTCCTCCTATGTAGAGGGTATCGGGACCTTCGTGCCTGTACTTCTCCGCTCCTCCGCGGCTCTTGATTTCGTTTATTATGCCTTCCGCATAAAAGCGCATCTGCACCTGCTGCGACGCATCCCGGCTGCAAAGCTCGGAATAAAAGCCGCAATAGGTGCAGAAGCTTCTGCAGAAAGGAACGTGGATGTATATCACGCTATCTGAGCATAGTCTCGGCGCTGCCAAGGAAAGCCTGTGAAGTATAGGCCTCCACTGAATAGACTCCCTTGACGCACCTGTCTGCCAAGTCGTTGAGGTAGATGCTCAGGGTCAGCTCCTTGCCTTCGTAGTCAACTTCGCGTGAGGCTGAAGCGGTGTGAGCCTCTCCTGCGCACTCGAAACCGACGCTGTTGGCGTTCGTAAGCACATTGCCCTCAGGATCCTTGACAATGATATAGACGCGGACCGGTCCGGTAGGGGCGAGGTCGTTCTCTATGAGGCTGAGGGTGGTGAGCATCCTTACGACGCGGCCGCTTCTGTCGGTGACCTTGTCGGAAGAATTGTAGGCCTCTATCATTATGCCGCGTGCTTTGATGACTGAACCTGCTGCAACCTGGCTGCTGAGGCTGCTGACCTGGTCCTTGAGTTCCTCGTTGGCACGCTTGCTGGCTGCTGCATCCTTGCGGGCAGCGGCTGCTTCGGCTGTGAGTTTCTGGTTCAGGGTGTTGAGGGAGTCAATCTGGACGATGTAATTGCGCATAATGCTGCGGAGGGTTCCGAGCTCCTTCTCGTACTGGCGCATCTTGGCACGGTTGGTGGCATCTGTCTGCTTGATTCTTTCAACAAGCTGGGTTACCTCCTCGCGGGAAGAGTCAAGCTGCGAATTGATGGAGTCGTAGTCCGAAGAAAGATTGTCATAATCGGACTGGAGGGCAACGATTTGCTCTGTGAGTTCCTCCTTCTCTATGTTGAGTTCCTTGACCAGCGAGCTCTTCTGTGTCCAGACAAAAATGAGGGCTGCTGCCAAGAGAACGGCAACTGCTGCAAGTGCAATCATCACTGTCTTGAGACCGCCGGCAGATTTTGCTGCCTCTTCGCGGGCAATGCGCTCGAGTGGATCTTCTTTCATATCAATGAGTATTAGTTTCGTTAACGGCCTCCGGACCGCCCGGTGGCCACGCACGCGGCAAAAGTAACAAATTTCGTGCAGATACTGAAATTTATTATATTTGTGAATAAAAAATGCATTACAATGAAATACATCATCAGATCTGTCAAATACTTCTTCTATGTCTGTATCATAGTGACCCTTGTGATGACCGTCCTTGTCCTTTGCAAGGTAGTGTCGGCCGATGTGAATCTCCTCTTCAAGAGGGGTTGGACTTCAGTGCTTGAGATATTGCTGATGTTCGCCGGAGTCTCACTGATTTATCCCCGTTTCGGCTTCACCAAGAGGCTTGCCACAATGCTTGGCGAGATTGAGCCGCTCCGCAAAGAAGTGCTCGAATATATGGAAAGCCGCTCGTATGTGCTTGAAAAAGAGGAAGATAGTCTGATGTATTTCCGTTGCAAGTCCGTACTTAACCGTCTTACCAGAATGCTTGAGGACCGTATCACCATCGAAAGGGGTTTGGGCGGCTTCTATGTGGAAGGCCCTACCAAGGATGTCACCCGAATCGTGACCGGGCTTGAATACAGGTTCAGGAATCCCGATGAGGCTGAAAATAGATCTTCTTAATATATGGAAAACCTCTATCAGGGCAGAATCACTGCCATCCGACAGCTGATGTCCCGCAAGGGCTGGGACGCTGTCATCATTTCAGGGTCGGACCCTCACAGCAGCGAATATCCTGCATTGCGCTGGAAACAGGTTGAATGGGCGACAGGCTTTACAGGTGAAGCGGGAGACGTGGTCATTACCGCAGATCACGCCGGGCTATGGACTGACACCCGCTATTTTATCCAGGCCAACGAACAGCTTGCCGGCACTGGGGTCGAACTTCACAAGACCAGGATTCCCGGCCAGATTCTGATACCCGAATGGCTGGCTGAACACGCTTTCCCTGAATCCAAGGACAGGGTGGCAGTGGCTCTTGACGGCCTTTGCCAGGGGGTAAGCGCTGTGGCAGACCTTAAGAATGCCTTTATCTCAGCAGGACGCGAAGAGTCTTCTTCGGAGGGCAGCAGTTTCCGCATCATCTCCGCTCCGGATATGCTTGAAGAACTGTGGGAAGACCGCCCTATCATTCCTCAGACCCCGATAATTACTCTTGGCAGTGACATCGTTGGCGAGGGACGGCAGTCCAAACTGGCTTGGCTCAGGGCGGAAATGGCTGCAAGGGGCTGCGATGCGATGCTCGTTACAGCCTTGGACGAAATCGCCTGGCTGCTGAATGTCAGGGGCTCTGATATCGAGTACAATCCCTTGGTCATTTCCTATCTCCTTGTCAGCCGCGACTCCGTTTGCTGGTTTGTCAAGAAAGGAAATGCAGTGGATACTGAAACCAGGGACAGTTACTCCGAGCTCCGCGCTGACGGCATTGACATACAGACCTACGAGGGCGTGTCCTTCAATCTGCAGTCGCAGTTCGAGGACGGCCTGGTGGAGAGGCTTTTCGTGGATCCTTCGACTTTGAATTACGACCTTTACAATATATTGAAAAACAGCCAGTTCTCCGCTTTCGTGGTGGAAGGTGAGTCCCCTGTTCCTCTGCGCAAGTCGATCAAGAATGCAGCTGAAATAGCGGGAATGATTGAGGTGCACGAGGCCGATGGAATTGCGATGGAGAAGTTCTTCTATTGGCTCGAGAGCAGCCTCGCCGACGGCATTGCCATAAGCGAATGGGATGCAGCTGTCAAGCTGAGCGGCTTCAGGGCTGAAATTTTGGGCTACCGCGGGGACAGTTTCGAGACCATTTCGGCCTATGGCGCATCGGCAGCATTGCCTCACTACGTCACTCCGAGGCTGGGCGCGCCTGTGCTCGAAGCGCGCGGCCTGTATCTTTGCGACAGCGGCGGGCAATATATGAACGGCACCACGGATATCACCCGCACCGTGCCGCTCGGACCTTGCACTATGCTCGAGAAGGAGGACTATACCCTTGTGCTAAAGGGCCATATAGGTCTGGCAATGGCTGTTTTCCCTCGGGGAACTGCAGGCTGCCAGCTGGATGCGCTCGCCAGGATACCTCTCTGGCATATGCGGCGCAATTACGGTCACGGCACCGGCCACGGCGTAGGTTTCTTCCTCGGAGTCCACGAAGGACCTCAGGACATACGCCAGAACTTCAAGCGCGTAGCTATTGCCCCGGGTATGATCACTTCGAATGAGCCGGGTATCTATCGCGAGGGTATGCACGGTGTGCGCCACGAGAGTCTTGTCCTCTGTGTTGAGGATGAGTGCAATGAATTTGGCGACTGGCTCCGTTTCGAGACCATAACCCTCTGTCATATAGACACTTCCGCTATTATTGTCAATCTGCTTACGGATGCTGAGCGCCAGTGGCTGAACGCCTACAACGCCCGCGTATATGAGCAGCTTGGCCCGAAACTTCCTCGGGAGACCGCGGAGTGGCTTGAGGAGAAGTGCAAGCCTATATAAGAAACACCAATTAACTCTACTTCATATGAACACACACTTTTCTGTTGTGAGGAGCTTGGCGCTTGTCTCTTTGGGGGCGCTCCTCGTATCCTGCAACGGCCAGAAATGGCAGGAGGAAGCCAAGGATGGCTACAACCTCATTATCCAGAAGGGCGGAAAGACCCTGGGTTATTCTCCTGAGTCAGGAATACAAATCCTTACAGTCAGGGGCTATGCCTTCAAGGATCTCAACCGTAACGGTGAGCTTGATGTCTATGAGGATTGGCGCAAGCCTGCTGCTGAGCGCGCCAAGGACCTTGCTTCCCAGCTTTCAATTGAAGAAATCGCCGGCTTGATGCTCTACAGTGGCCATCAGTCCATTCCTGGCGGTGCAATGTCCAGGGGTACCGGCTCTTTCGGAGGCACTACTTACAATGGCAAGCCTTATGCTGAAAGCGGGGCCAAGCCTTATGACCTTTCAGATGCACAGAAGAAGTTCCTCAAGGAGGATAATCTCCGTCACGTGCTTGTAACTACAGTCGAGAGCCCCGAGGTGGCTGCCCGCTGGAACAACAACGTTCAGGCTTTCGTCGAGAGCTTCGGCCACGGAATCCCTGCCAACAACTCTTCAGACCCTCGTCACGGTGCTTCGGTTTCAGCTGAATATGATGCCGGAAACGGTGGAAAGATTTCCCTCTGGCCTTCATCCCTCGGTATGGCTGCGACTTTCGACCCTGCTCTGGTCGAGAAGTTCGGTGAGATAGCAGCAGAAGAATACAGGGCCCTCGGTATTGCCACAGCCCTTTCTCCTCAGATTGACCTGGCTACTGAGCCTCGCTGGTCGCGCTTCAGCGGCACTTTCGGTGAGAATCCTGAGCTTGATACCGATATGGCGAGAGCCTATGTCGACGGTTTCCAGACTTCAAAGGGAGCTGATGAAATCGAGAACTCTTGGGGCTACAAGAGTGTTAATGCGATGATAAAGCATTGGCCTTCAGGCGGTCCTGAAGAGGGTGGACGCGATGCCCATTTCTGCTATGGAAAATATTCTGTTTTCCCAGGCAAGAACTTCGAGACACATATGAAGCCTTTCGTGGAGGGTGCGCTCAAACTGAATGGCGGCACTGCTTCCGCATCAGCTGTAATGCCTTATTATACAATCTCATACGATTTCGGTGACCAGGAGAACAGAGTAGGTAACAGCTATAGCAAGTATATCATTACCGATCTTCTCAGGGAGAGATTCGGCTACGATGGAGTAGTCTGCACGGACTGGATGATTACTGCTGACAATAATGCAGTGGACGCTTTCGGCGGAATGTGCTGGGGCGAGGAACTCAAGACCGTGGCAGAGCGTCACTTCGACGTCATTTGCGCAGGTGTTGACCAGTTCGGAGGAAACAATGACAAGGGTCCTGTCCTCGAGGCTTATCAGATGTATATCGATGCCTTCGGCCAGGAGGCTGCTGACACCCGTTTCCAGGATTCTGCCAGAAGACTGCTGATGAACATTTTCCGTGTTGGTCTCTTTGAGAACGCATACCTCGATCCAGCCGAGAGCAGCGCTACGGTCGGAAAGGCTGAATTTATGGCTGCCGGCTATGATGCCCAGCTCAAGAGTGTCGTGATGCTCAAGAATCAGGGCAAGTCCCTTCCAATTGCTAAGAACACAAAGGTTTATATCCCTAAGAAGTTCGTTGCCGGCGGACAGGCCAGGACAGGTCTCGCAGCTACTGCAGTTGTCAATCAGTGGCAGGATGCCGTAGCCCGCAATATCATTGACAAGTATGCTTCAGACTTCACTTTCGTTGACAATGCGGCTGACGCTGACGTTGCCCTCTGCTTCATCAGCGAGCCTTCGACCGGAGCCGGTTATAGCCGTGCGGACGTGCAGAAGGGTGGCAATGGCTATTTGCCAATCAGCCTCCAGTACAGCGATTATACAGCCGAGTACGCCCGCGAGGTGAGCATCGCCGGCGGTGACCCTAAGGAGAGCTTCACCAACCGTTCATACAAGGGCAAGAGTACCGTTGCCAGCAACAAGTCGGATATGGAGCTCGTCATCAACACCAAGAAGGAGATGGGCGATAAGCCTGTTGTAGCCATCGTCAGCATAGGCAGACCTATGATAATGTCCGAAATCGAGCCTTATGCAGATGCTATCCTCCTCTCTTTCAGCGTACAGCAGCAGGCCATCCTCGATATCATCACCGGTGCAGCCGAGCCGTCAGCTCTTCTTCCTATGCAGCTTCCTGCCAATATGAAGACCGTGGAAGAGCAGTATGAGGACGTTCCACAGGATATGGAATGCTACGTGGATGCCGAGGGCCACAGCTATGATTTCGCTTTCGGAATGAATTGGAGCGGAGTCATCGATGATGCCCGCGTAAAGAAATATGCCTCCAAGTAATTCCTGTACTTATTCAATCTGATATTACCAACAAGATTTATTACACCATAGAATGAAACGAATACTTTCAATCCTGGCGCTTGCGGCTCTCTTCACGGGAGTCGCATCCGCACAGGAAATTGCCAATATAGGCAAAAGCGCCGGCCTGGTTTCTCCGGAAGTTGGCACAGATGGAATAATCTTCCGTCTTGACGCCAATTACGCCACCACCGTCGGCCTGAAGGGCAATTGGATGGACCCAGCTTCCGAGCCGCTTCAGATGAAGAAGGAAGGAGGTATCTGGTCCATTACCATTCCTAAACTCGAGCCTGAAATCTACACCTACAATTTCGTTGTGGACGGTGTTAGCCTCAATGACCCGCTGAATCCTTTCATCCAGAGAGATGGCAGCCGTTACTTGAATATGCTCTTCGTAGATGGTCCGCGTTCAGAGAATTACAATGAGTGCGAGCAGAGAGGAAATCTCACCACACTATGGTACGATAGTCCGTCACTCGGCATCAATCGCCGAATGATAGTCTATACCCCATACGGCTACAACAGCCCTGCGAACAAGAG
Source organism: Bacteroidales bacterium (assembly GCA_029098505.1). Taxonomy (GTDB): domain Bacteria; phylum Bacteroidota; class Bacteroidia; order Bacteroidales; family UBA932; genus Cryptobacteroides. The sequence continues at coordinate 858 of JAQXOE010000042.1, read as the reverse complement.
AGTGAAGTATCCTGTCCTCTATCTCCTCCACGGAGGAGGCGGCGATGAGGAAGCCTGGACCTCAATGGGCCGCGCAGCACAGATAATGGACAATCTCATCCAAAAGGGCCTCGCCAAGCCAATGATAGTGGTAATGCCTAATGGCAATTCTAATCAGCAGGCAGCCAGCATATTGGGTCTTCCGACCACGGACCTCGACCCTCGCGCCCCGGAAAATGCCAACGCATATGTCAAAAGCCTCGTAACCGAGATTGTTCCTTTCATTGAAAAGAACTACAGAGTGATAGCCAAGCCTGCATCAAGAGCCATAGCCGGCCTTTCAATGGGTGGCGGCCATACCCTGGCTGCATCTGCCCTGTATCCCGGCAAGTTCGCTTACATCTGCCCTCTCAGCATAGGTACCACACAGAGTGCCGAGCTGGACAAGCAGTTGAAGGCTGTCAAGAAGGGCGGTTACAAACTATACTGGCTCGCTTGTGGAACCTCTGATTTCCTCTATGACAGAGCCAAGGAACTCGATGCTGCTCTGACCAAGAACGGCCTGACTCACACCTTCTTCGTTTCAGACGGAGGCCACGAGTGGAAGAACTGGAGACTGTACCTCAATACCTTTGCTCCACTCCTCTTCAAGTAGGTTGGACAGCAATAAAATATAAATGAAAATAGAGGATGACTAACACTTAGTATTAGTCACCCTCTTTTTTATGCTCTTATAAGGGGTCAGGGGGAAAACTATGTGTTTAAGCATGGATATTCTGAAGTCTAAAGAGGAAGTATTTGACATCGGATACACCTCTTAGTTGAGCACGGAAGTTCTTGATTTTGGAGTTGAAGGATTCCGCGGAAGCGTTCGTTGAT
>JAQXOE010000041.1 GCA_029098505.1 Bacteroidales bacterium | reverse complement strand
ATTTTCCTTGTTAGGAATACCGGGCAAGCGATATTCAACAACAATCCATTGCCGGACTTGAGCGTCCAGCTCCATCCTATACCCGGCTCAATTACTGCCGCATTCCTGAATTCGCAGTTGGTGCTGTAATTGAGGGCGAGGTTGGTGTTCTCCCTGAAGTCAGCCTTCAGGTGGAGGGACTTGTACTCGCGGATTCGGTCGAAGATGACCACGTTGTCATTGATGGCGTATCCGATGATGGTCAGGATAGCGGCGATGAAAGTCTGGTCAACGTCGAGGTTGAACGAAAGGGTGCCGTATTGATTCAATCCCCAAGAACTTCTTGCCGGTGCCACGCCCAGACTTCTTGACGAATGGCAGGAATCGTAACCCTTAATCCTGTTGACACCGTGTAAAAAGAAACAGTTAAACCTCCCCAACAGTGTCAACCTCTATCAGTGAAGGTCAGTATGGACAATCCTATTATCATTGACTCCTGCAATGCTCTGGAAGGGTTGGATTTGGCTGGTGAGGTACTTTTGAGACAGGCTCCCCCGTCCGAAACATTTCAGAGGCCCTGTGTTGTGATATTTTCGGCAGGGCGAGAGAATGATGGAGCGAATCTTGTCACGCTGTCCCTCTGCTTAGATATGCGTAGCGGGTGTCTGCGAGACAAGCACGGCCTGCAGAGCTATGCTTGACACGCCGGGAAGGGAATCACGTGGCTGTAACGGTGGTGCTTGAGACAAGTATTCTGGAGCATCTTAACAATCCCGGCTGGACAACAGATCTCCCTCAGTTTTTGCCGGTGAGCCACGCGCTTTCCCTGCGGCAGCCTTGTTCGGATTGCAGGACGGAAGGAGAATCGACAGAAGCAATATTGATATCAGCAGTCTTAATTTCATCATAAGGAAGGATTCAGCATCTCCTCGTAGAGAGCCACAGGCCCGAGATGCCAAAGCTTGCTCGACTCATCGGCAAGACGCGGATATAGCTCTGAAGAATAGACCGCTCGGATTGCTTCCATCTTGCTGCACCCGTTCTCCTCTGAATATATACGCGCCACACCGGCAACGATTCCGGGAAGGAGCAGATAGAGGTTCTCTTGATTTATGTCTGTCATAAGGCTATCCTCCTGAAATCGACAAATGTTATGGTCATAGAGTCTCATTTGCCTTGTCTGTTTAAATACTCATCGATCTCTTCAACCAGCCATTGGTGGCTTTGGGTGTGAAGCACTTCATAATTGTCGGAAAGATAATTGTCAACACCCTTGTCGAAGAAGAGTTTCGCCACATCCTCCCCTTTCAGCCCCTTGGATGTCTTGTATTGCTCAATGCAAAAGGCAATGAAATATGAAATGTTGTCTGTCGGCATATTCAAAGGGGCTTACTAATTTAAACTGCTAAGTTACAAGAAAATTTGTTTTCATAGTTGTAAATATACGCAAAAAAGCCGGACAATTGCTTGCCCGGCTCAATCTGGTTTCGAAAAGCATTATTTGTCAAAAGACAATGCGTTGGTTTTTTCGCTGCCTCCCCTGATTTCCGCACAAAGGGTAGCGCGAATGTCGCGGGATGATGAACCGAGCATGAAGTCGTAGTGACCTGCATCCGTTACCCAGGCAGAGGCACTCTCGTCGTACGAAGCGAGTTCAGAGTTCTTCACCTTGAGTGTAACAAGCTGTGATTCACCAGGCTGCAGTTCGCGGGTCTTGGCATAGGCCTTGAGTTCCTTGACAGGTTTGTCGAGTTCTCCCTGAGGCGCAGCCACATAGAGTTCCACCACATCCTTGCCGGGAATCTTCCCGGTATTGGTCACCTTGACTCTGACCGCAGTCTCGCCGCGTGAGGGCTTCACGCTCGCCTCAGACCATTCGAATCTGGTGTAGGACAGACCATAGCCGAAAGGATATGAAACCTCCAGTCCCTGCTTGTCGAACCAACGGTAACCGACATAGATACCCTCCTCGTACTCGGTATAGTCCACATTGCGCTGAGGCTCGGCATCCTTGTCCTTTCCGAACATTCCGAAAGCCATATCAATAGGGAAATTCCGGGATGATGCGTGATCTTCATAGCGTACAGGGAAGGTCATTGTCAGCTTTCCTGAAGGATTGGCAACGCCCTTGAGCACATCCGCCACGCTGTTACCGCCTTCCTGACCTGCCTGCCAGGCAAGCAGCACCGCATCCGGCAGATTCTTCCAGGAAGCGGTTTCGATAACGCCCCCAATATTGAGTATTACCACCACCTTTTTGCCTGCCTCGTGGAAAGCCGCGCAAACGGCCTCAATCATTCCGCTTTCCTGCTCTGTAAGAGTGAAATCCGCAACTTTTCTGTCAAGGAACTCACCTGAATTGCGTCCGAGGGTTATGATTGCAACATCATTGGCGCGAACCATCTTGTCGAGAAGCCCTGCACTTGGCACGAACTCCCCTGCCCTTATCTTAGGCATAAACATCGCCATAGGGTCATCGCTCTTGGGATTGAGCCTTTCGGTCTCCTCCTTGATGTATTTGGTATAGGTTTTCTCAAGTTCGGCATCGATTGCATATCCGGCATTGCGAAGTCCCTCGAGCAAGGAAACAGTGTAGGCACGGTTCACATTGCCGGAGCCTGTTCCACCGGCTATGAAATCGTAGGAAGTGGTTCCGAACACAGCCACTCTGCTGATTTCGGAAGCAAGAGGAAGCACACCATTGTTCTCGAGAAGGACCATACCCTCAACAGCCGACTGCCTTGTAACTGCAGCGTGAGCCTTGAGGTCAGGCTTATTGCTGAATTCATATCCCTTGAACCGCGGGGACTTGACAATAAGCTCAAGCACGCGGCGCACATTCCTGTCCAGGTCAGCCTCACTCAGACGGCCTGAACGCACACCCTCGACTATATCCTCGAACTGTCCCGGACGACCAGGCTGAAGCATATCGTTGCCTGCCCACATCTGGGCTGCAGCATCGGCGCCGCCGAACCAGTCAGTCATAACCATACCCTTGAAGCCCCACTCGTCGCGAAGCATAGTGGTCTGAAGGTCCTTGCTTTCAGAAGTATAAACCCCGTTGACGAAGTTGTATGAGCTCATCACAGTCCACGGCTGAGACTCCTTGACGGCGATTTCGAAACCTTTGAGATAGATTTCACGCACGGCACGGGGACGCACTCGCACATCGTTCTTCATTCGGTTGGTCTCCTGATTGTTAAGGGCGTAATGCTTGATTGAAGTACCGACGCCATTGCTCTGCACGCCCCTGACATAGGCCGCTGCAGTCTTCCCGCTGACGACAGGGTCCTCGGAATAATATTCGAAGTTACGGCCGCACAGAGGGTTGCGGTGGATGTTGAGAGCCGGAGCCAGAAGCACATCCGTTCCATACTCCAGGACCTCATTGCCTATGGCCTGGCCTACCTGCTCCACCAGTTCGGTGTTCCAGGTTGAAGCCAGCAGGGTTCCTATAGGGAAATGGGTGCAGTAGTAGGTGTTTGCGTCACCCTCGCGAAGCGGATTGATGCGCAGCCCGGCAGGGCCGTCAGCCAGCACTATTGCCGGAATGCCGAGACGAGGGATGGGATAGGTCGTGCCGGCGGCGCCGGGAACCAGATTGCGGGTTTCGCCCACTACCGGAGCTTCGCCGGAAGAGCCGGCCATACCGGTGCCTATTACCAGATGGGCCTTTTCCTCAAGGGTCATGGCTGCTACCACCTTGTCGAGCGAATCTTTGCCCAACTGTGGATCACCCTTTGGAGCACAGGAAAGTACAGCAGCTGCGCTCATTGCCAGAATAGATATCTTTTTCATAATCGTTACTTGAACAGAAGTGGAACAAACTCGCTGAGGTAGATTCTCCAGTTGCGCCAGATGTGTCCGCCCTCGCTTTCCCTGTATGTATAAGGATATCCGGCCTGATTCATCTTCTCCATAAAGTCGATGTTGGCCTTGTAAAGGAAGTCGGTGTTGCCGCAGCCTATCCAGAGCAGGGCCGGCTTCTTGCTGAAATACTCCGCCAGTTTGGCATCGAAATTATCGTACATAGGGCACATCTGCTGTTCGCTGACGCCTATTGCTGCTGAGAACATTCCTGAGTAGTTGAACATGTCAGGATAGTTGAGGCTGATGTACAGCGTGTGGAATCCGCCCATTGAAAGGCCGCAGATGGCGCGGCCCTGCTTCCCGGCGATAGTCTTGTAATTGTTGTCAATGAACTTTACGATTTCCGGGAATGAAGCCTCGAAACTGCCTTCCATAGTCTTTGGAAGCTGAGTGGTAGGGCGGGTGTATCCTGTAGAGTTCTCTCCCGGAGCCGCCTCCTGCGAGATATTGCCGTTGGTAAAGACAACAATCATAGGTTCTGCCTTG
>JAQXOE010000040.1 GCA_029098505.1 Bacteroidales bacterium | reverse complement strand
CCAAGGTGGCGAATATCGTCGGCCAGGCTATGCAGTACCACCCTCACGGTGACGCTTCCATCTTGGGAGCGTTGGTTCAGCTCGGCCAGAAAGGTTATGCTGTTGACTGCCAGGGAAACTGGGGAAACATACTTACAGGCGATTCGAATGCGGCGCCAAGATACATAGAGGCCAGACTCAGCAAGTTCGCCAAAGAGGTAATCTTCGACCCTAAGGTAACCAATTGGATGACCTCCTATGACGGCAGGAACCAGGAGCCAACGGAGCTTCCCGTAAGATTCCCTCTGCTGCTGGCTCAGGGTACTGAGGGTATTGCCGTAGGCATGGCATCCAAGATACTCCCCCACAATTTCAACGAGCTCATAGACGCATCCATTGCCATACTCAAGGAAGAGCCTTACGAACTCTATCCTGACTTCCCTACCGGAGGATATGCGGATTGCTCAAAATATATGAAGGGGCACAGGGGCGGAGTGGTGAAGGTGCGTGCGAAGATTGAGAAAATCGACAAGAACACCGTTGCCATCACCGAAATCCCTTACAGCAAGACTTCCGGCATAGTCATAGAGTCCATACTTAAAGCCAAGGAGAAGGGTAAGATCAAGATCAAGAAAATCGAGGATATGACCACGGACCACGTGGAAATCCTCATTCATCTTCCAAACGACGTTTCTCCGGATAAGACCATAGATGCACTCTACGCTTTCACCGACTGCGAAATCAATATCTCCCCGAATGCCTGCGTCATCAAGGAGCACAAGCCTCAGTTCCTGGATGTGAACCAGATACTCGAGTACGATACCTATCATACCAAGGAAATACTCGGGCGTCAGCTTCAGATTAAACTCGACGAGCTTGAAAACGAATGGCACTACAGCTCGCTCGAAAGAATCTTCTTCGAGAACAGGATATACAAGGTGCTCGAGCAGGACCAGAGAAACTGGGAAGAGCAGATTCAGGATGTATATACCCATATGAAGGAGTATCAGGAACTGCTCAAGAGGGAAATCGTGATGGATGATATACTCAAGCTGGTCGAGAAGCCTGTCCGGAAGATCTCCAAGTTCGACACCAAGGCGATGGACGAGAAGGTCAGGAGCATCGAGGAAGAGATGATGAAGATCAAGGACCAGATCGAGCATCTTACCGAGTTCACTGTGAACTGGTTCAGAAATCTCAAGAAGAAATACGGAAAGGACTTCCCTCGTCGCACGGAAATCACCAACTTCGAGAGCATCGCCGTCACCAAGGTCGTGCACAACAATGCGAAGCTTTATGCCAATATGGCCGAGGGCTTCGTCGGAATCGGCTTGAAGAAAGACGACAACGGAGAGTTCATCTGCGAGTGCTCCGATCTGTCCGAAATCATTGTCATCAACAAGGAAGGCAAGTATATCGTCACCAAGGTCACCGACAAGGCCTTCTTCTGGAAGGACCTGCTCTATGTGGGCGTTTTCCAGAGAAACGATTCGAGAACCATATACAATGTCATCTACCGCGAAGGCAAGAGCAGCGTGACCTATGCCAAGCGTTTCGCCATCACTTCGGTGACTCGAGACAAGGAATACGACATCACCACCGGTGAGCCTTCATCCAAGATACTCTGGTTCTCCGCAAACCACAACGGAGAGGCGGAATCCGTGAAGATTTATCTTCGTCCGCGTCCGAAGCTCAAGAAGAATATAATGGAATACGATTTCTCCACCCTCGCCATCAAGGGCAAGGCTTCCAGGGGCAATCTCGTATCCAAGAACCCTATTCAGAGGATAGTACTGAAGAGCAAGGGAGTATCCACCATTTCGGGCAAGGACATATGGTACGATGCCGACATTCAGAAGCTCAATGATGACGGCAGGGGTCTCTACCTCGGCCAGTTCAATACCGACGACAAGGTGCTGGCTATCTTCAAGAACGGCAGCTATTACACCACATCCTTCGATTTGGTTAACAGGTATCAGGGTGAAGTCCTCAGGATAGAGAAATTCGATCCGGACAAGACCTTCAGTGTCCTTTATTGGGATGCGGGAGTCAAGGCCTTCTATGTAAAGAGGTTCTCCTTCACTTTAAGCGACAATAATCCTGTCCTTTTCATTGCCGAAGGCAAGAATTCATACCTCGTGGATATTTGCGACGACAAGCATCCTCAGATGCTGGTCAGCTTCGGAGGCAAGAACGAGTCCCGGGAGCCTGAAAAGGTGGATGTGGAAGAATTCATTGCCAAGAAGGGACTCAGCGCCAAGGGCAAGAAATGCCATTCTCTCGAAGTGAAGAAGGTGGAGTTCATCGAGCCTCTGGAGAAGGCTGAGGAGATTGACGTGAACGATATTATCGATAAAGAGGACGAGATTGACCTGCCGGAAATCGACCTGGATTCGGTTAACGTTCCGGAAATCGATGATGGTGAGGAACTTACATTGTTCTAGCGATGATTGCGACATTGACAGGATTTATGGGAAGCGGCAAGAGCAGCGTCGGGAGAAAACTCTCGGCCTTGACTCAGGCCACTTTCATTGACCTGGACGATTATATAGTGGAGAAATATGGGCGAAGCATTCCTGAACTCTTTTCAGAGGAAGGCGAGAATGGCTTCCGAAGACGCGAAAGCAAGGCTCTCAAGGCAGTGCTTGAAGCTGCATCCAGCGATTCAAAAGAGTTGTCCCTGATACTTTCGCTCGGAGGAGGGGCCATAGTCCGCGAGGAGAATGCAGCGCTTTTGCGTGAAAAATCGACAGTCATCTTCTTGAGGGCAAAGCTGGAAACGCTTGAGATGAGGCTGGAAGGGGGAAAGGACAAGCGCCCGCTGCTTCAAAGCCATTCCATCGCTCCCCTGCTCGCTGAAAGGACCCCGCTTTATGAGAGCAATTCGGACATCATAATCGATACCGATGCCCTGAACACCACGGAAGTGGCACAGCTGGTAATTGAAAGCTTGAAATACTACGATAAGGAGTAAACATTGACCCGCTGCCGACAAGCTCTGCAAAGACCTCAATCGAGACTTTTCTAAATAAGTTCATCTCTCTCGTGCATATCCTTCACCCTCAACTGGATAGTGGATGTGCCGCGGTAGTAGTTTTCCACAATGGAGTAGCAGACGTCGAAAGGATTGCCCGCCTTGATATACTCATAGAAGTCTGACATATTGAAGGCAATGGCAGAGATACGATGGTAAGGCTGCGACTCCTGGATAAGGTCCAGCTTCATATGCACTCCGCCGGCTCCGACTTTACGGCCATTCCCGTCGTCATAGACGTTTTCAGTCAGGAAGAGAGGGTTGTTGTTTCCCGGTCCGAAAGGTTGGAACTGCTTGAGGATGCGGAAGAATTTTGGAGTGATACGAGCGAAGTCAAGCTTGGCATCAAGCTCGATGACAGGAGTCATCATTTCCTCAGTAACCTTTTCACCGATGAATCTGTTGACGCGTTCGCTGAATTCGGCGAGATTTTCTTCCTTGAGTGTAAGTCCTGCCGCATATACGTGTCCTCCGAAGTTTTCAAGAAGATCAGAACAGTTCTCTATAGCTTCATAAAGGTCCAGGCCCTGTATGCTTCGAGCCGAGCCGGTAACGAAGCCGTTTGACTTAGTCAGGACTATAGTAGGCTTATAGAAGGCCTCGACGAGGCGTGAAGCCACGATGCCGACCACACCCTTGTTCCAGTTCGGATTATAGACTATGGTAGCATTCTGCCAAGAAAGACATTGTCCGTTCTGTACCATTTCCAGGGCCTCCTGGGTGATTTCACGGTCTATACTCTTTCTCTCGTTGTTGTTCTCATTGATTTTTTCGCCTATCTCCATCGCCGAGTCCAGGTCGTCGGAAGTAAGGAGCTCGACGGCCAAACGCCCGGTCTCCATACGTCCTGCCGCATTGATGCGTGGACCTATTTTGAAGACAATGTCGTCGATGGTGACGTGTCCGGGTTCGAGTTTGGAGAGGGTAATCATCGCGAAAAGGCCTGCACGCGGAGAATCGTTCAGCTGCTTGAGGCCGAAATGCGCCAGAACACGGTTCTCCCCCACTACGGAAACAAGGTCAGAGGCAATGCTCACCACCAGATAGTCGAGAAGCGGGATGAGGCTCTCAAACGGCACGTTATAGCGCTGTGAATAAGCCTGGACAAGCTTGAAACCGACACCGCAGCCGGAAAGGTCATCGAAAGGATAACTGCAATCCTCCCTTTTCGGGTCCAGGACAGCCACTGCTGCAGGAAGCTCGGCATCAGGAAGATGGTGGTCGCAAATAATCATATCTATGCCCCTTTCCGAGGCATATTCAGTCTTCTCTATGGCCTTGATGCCACAGTCCAAGGTTATAATCAGGGTGAAACCGTTCTGATGTGCCCAATCGACTCCCTTCAGGGAGACTCCATAGCCTTCATCGTTCCTGTCCGGAACATAGAAGTCGATATTTGAGGTGAAGCGCTTCAGGAAAGAATAAACCAGGGCTACGGCTGTGGTTCCGTCCACGTCATAATCGCCGTAAACAAGGATTTTTTCACCTGAGACTATGGCCTTCCTGACTCTTTCCACTGCCCTGTCCATATCCTTCATCAGGAAGGGGTCGTGGAGATTTGAGAGATCCGGGCGGAAGAAGGAACGTGCTTCCTCAAAGGTCTCGACACCACGTTTGACAAGCAGCTCCGCCAGAACCCGGTCTATTCCGACTTCCGTAGCGAGTCTTGTCACCTTTTCAGGATCTGCAGGCTCTTTGAGTATCCATTTGCATTCCTTCGCCATAATTGTACAAATTTATCAATTTTTTTGTATTTTCGCAAGTTGTAGAAAAATAACGAAGAATAACCTAATCGAATAATGAGCAATATCGAGTACAGCGAACAGGAACTCCAGAGAAGGGAGTCTCTCTCCAAGCTCAGAGAACTTGGCATAGAGCCTTATCCGGCTCCACTTTACCCAGTAAACACTACTGCTAAGGAAATCCTTGAGCAGTATGACGAATCCAAGGGAAACTTCAAGGAGGTATGCATTGCAGGCCGAATCATGAGCCGCCGCATTATGGGTGCAGCCTCATTCGGAGAACTCCAGGACGAGACCGGCAGAATCCAGGTTTACATCAAACGCGATGAAATCTGCGAAGGCGAAGACAAGACTATGTACAACACGGTTTGGAAGAAGCTCCTGGATATCGGAGACATAGTAGGTATCAAGGGTTTTGCTTTCATAACCCAGACCGGACAGCTCTCTGTTCACGCAAAGGAACTCACCCTGCTCAGCAAGTCACTCAAGGTCCTCCCTATCGTAAAGGCGGATGCAGACGGAACCGTTCACGATGCCTTCACCGACCCTGAGCTCCGCTACCGCCAGAGGTATGTGGACCTCATTGTTAACCCGCAGGTCAAGGAGACCTTCATCAAGAGGGCTCAGATAGTGGCCACTATGCGCGAGTATTTCAACGAGGCAGGCTGTCTGGAGGTGGAGACACCTATACTCCAGAGCATTCCGGGAGGAGCTACCGCCCGTCCTTTCATTACTCACCACAATGCGCTTGACATTCCTCTTTATCTGAGAATTGCCAACGAGCTCTATCTTAAGAGACTCATAGTAGGCGGATATTCAGGCGTTTACGAATTCGCGAAGGATTTCCGCAACGAGGGTATGGACAAGACCCACAACCCTGAGTTCACCTGTATGGAAATCTATGTCGCTTACAAGGACTACATCTGGATGATGGAGTTCGTCGAAAAGATGCTTGAGAAGATTTCTCTCAGGGTGAACGGCACCACAGAGGTAACCATAGGCGACAACAAGGTGGATTTCAAGGCCGGATACCGCAGGCTTCCTATCCTGGAGGCCATAAAGGAGTACGCCGGTGTGGATGTAAAGGGAATGGACGAGGATCAACTCCGCGAGACCTGCAAGAAACTCAATGTCGAGACCGAGCCTTCTATGGGCAAGGGCAAGCTCATTGACGCTATCTTCGGAGAGTACTGCGAGAAGAACCTCATCCAGCCTACTTTCATCATCGACTACCCTGTCGAGATGTCCCCTCTCACCAAGAGACATCGCGAGGACCCTACCCTTACCGAGCGCTTCGAGCTCTTCGTTTGCGGAAAGGAACTTGCCAATGCATATTCGGAGCTCAACGACCCTATCGACCAGTTGGAGAGATTCGAGGAGCAGGCTGCGCTTAAGAGCAAGGGAGACGATGAGGCAATGTTCATCGACTACGATTTCGTGCGCGCCCTTGAATACGGTATGCCTCCTACCTCAGGTCTCGGAATGGGCATCGACAGACTCACTATGTTCATGACCGGTCAGAGTACTATCCAGGATGTTCTTTTCTTCCCTCAGATGCGTCCGGAGAAGGCAGTTGCCAAGAAAGGAGATTAAGACAATCCAGAATGAGAGTTGAAAGCATCACTTCGGCTCAGAATCCGAAGATCAAGACTCTCCTGTCACTTCAGGAAAAGTCCCGTCTCCGCAAAGAGATGGGTCTTTTCGTAGTTGAAGGGCGGCGGGAGCTCGAGCATTGCGCAAAGGCCGGATTCGAAGTGGAGACGGTATTCTATTGCCCCGAAATTTGCGGATTCGTGCCGGATTACAAGCATATAGTCGATATTCCGCGGCAGCTTTACGAGAAAGTCGCGTACCGTGGAGGCACTGAAGGCATCATTGCCGAAGTAAAGGCCAAAACATTAACTCTCAACGAGTTGAAACTGAAAGAGCAGCCTTTGGTCGCTGTATTGGAAAGCGTCGAGAAGCCTGGCAATCTGGGCGCGGTGCTTAGGAGCGCTGATGCGGCAGGCGTCGATGCGGTGCTGATTTGCGACCCCTATACCGACCTTTACAACCCCAATCTCATACGCGCGAGCATAGGAGCTGTTTTCACTGTCCCGGTGGTTTGCTGCGACTCCTTTGAAGCCATCAACTGGCTAAAGGACAAGGGCATCAGAATCTATACAGCGCAGCTACAGGATTCGGAATGGTACTATGACACTGATATGACAGGCGGCACGGCCATTGCTATAGGCACGGAGGCCACGGGACTCACCGAGCTTTGGAGAGAAGCCGCCGACGCCCATATCAAGATTCCGATGCTCGGCCGTCTCGATTCACTGAACGCATCGGTCAGTGCCGCGATTCTGCTCTTCGAGGCCGTGCGCCAACGTAACACCAATAATGTAAAGCAATGAAATTCGGACTGATAGGAGACCCCATATCCCATTCCCAGAGCCCTGAGCTCTTCAGAAGGGCATACAATGGCAAGTACTGCTACGATCTCATCGAGGGCAAGTACTTCGAGGAGTCGTACAGCAAATTCCTCAAGGGCTATGAGGCAATAAACGTGACCGCACCTTTCAAGGAGGCGGCCTACGAGAAGGCAGACGTAGTGTCCGGCCCTGCCGCGCTCATAGGAGCAGCCAACATTCTGGTCAAGGGCGAGGACGGTGTCAGCTGCCACAATTCCGACTTTACCGGTATCATTCTTTGCGTGGCTGAGGCTCTTTTCCCCGGCATTACCGTGGAATTCTACGGGGAATTCGGTGAAAGGGCGCACATCAAGATACATCAGTTCACACGTGACAGAATCAAGACTCTTGAGGAGAGGCCCAAGGCCTTGATAGTGAGCTGCGGAGGTGCGGGAAAAGCAGCTGCCGTCGCTGCTGCGGAGCTTGGCTACGAGGTATGGATATTGAACCGCAGCATAGAAAAGGCTGAAAAATTCGTCAAAGGGCTGCCTGAGTATGGATTCAGAACCGGAGGCCTGGACGATTTCAAGGAAAGGCTGAGAATTTCAGATCTCGTTATTTATACCGCACCCGCAGCCCTGGACTGCATTCCGGAACTCGAAAGGGATGACTTCAAGCCGGGCCAAATCTTCCTTGAAGCCAACTATAAGAACCCTTCATTCAAGGGTTTGACCCTGGCCAGGATGATGGATGCACGTGTCAGGTACATTCCCGGCAGGATGTGGCTTGTCAATCAGGCAATTTCTGGTTATGCCCTTATGACAGGAGAAGCTCCGGACGTAAAATCATTGCTGTTTTAAGAAAAGCTTGCTATATTGCAGGTTGAATCGATAAGAAAAACAAAAGTATATGTCACTCAATAAAGTTATGCTGATAGGTAACGTGGGTAAGGATCCCGAAGTGCGTTACCTCGATGGAAACAACGGAATGTCCGGAAATGCGAAAGTCGCTACCCTTACACTTGCGACCACTGAAAGATACAGGGACCGCAACGGGGGCGAGATAAGGGAGAAGACCGAATGGCACAATATCGTAGCCTGGAGAAGTCTTGCCGACCTCGCCGAAAAATTCATACGCAAGGGCACACAAATCTATGTCGAGGGCAAGCTCACGACACGTTCCTGGACAGACCAGAGCGGCAACAAGAGATATACCACAGAAGTAGTGGCGGACAGCATACAGCTGCTTGGAAAGAGAAGCGACAACACTGCATACCAAGCTCAGCCTCAGATGCAGCCTCAGCCTCAGATGCAAGCGCAGCCTCAGGCAGTTGCCGCCCCTGCAGTCCAGCCTATTGACATAATGTCCAACGATCTCACCGACGATCTCCCATTCTAACGAAACCCAAACCTCATACTTATAAATGAAAGCCATACTCAGAGACAACAAGAAGATGAGATGGGGCATGCTCCTTATCATCTCGTTCGTTATGTTCGCCGCCTATGTGGCATCGGACAACATCTTCGCTGTAGAGACCACCCTCAAGGGAGCGAGCTACGGCATCACCGGAAGCGAATACAGCTCCCTTGCAGGAGCCTACTCGATATTCAATGTCTATCTGCTGATGCTCATCTTCGGAGGTATCATCCTTGACAAGAAGGGCATACGTTTCACCGGAATTATGTCCACCCTGCTTATGGTGCTGGGCGTGGGTATGATGACCTTCTCCCTCTTCCGCCTCAAGGCCCTGGTGGCAGCCGGTGCGGATATGGCCACGGTCAATTTCCTCGGAGACACCCTCAGGACGCCGGTGCTGCCTGCCGTAATAGGAATGGGCATCTACGGTGTCGGAGCCGAAATCGCAGGAATCACCGCGACCAAGGCCATTGCCAAATGGTTTGTGGGCTATGAGATGGCTCTCGCAATGGGCTTGCAGCTCGCGCTCGCAAGACTCGGAACAGGATTGGCATACGGCGCGACTCCGGGCATTGTCAAGCTTTTCAGCGGCAATGTTGCGATCGCGGTGCTCATCGGTCTCATTCTCCTCGGAGTGGGTCTGGTAGCCTTCCTGGCATATTGCATTTACGACAGGAAACTTGACCTCCAGCTCAAGGAGCAGGGTGCGGAAGAGCAGGCCAGCGACCCTTCAGAGGAATTCAGCGCCAAGGATGTGCTCGCAGTGATCAAGAATCCTGCTTTCTGGATGATTGCCTTCCTCTGCCTGCTTTTCTACGCTGCAGTGAATCCATTCCTGAAATACTCTACAGGTATGATGGTAGGCAAGTTCGGCATCAACGAGACCCTCGCAGGCCTCTTCCCTATGATACTTCCTATGGGTTGTATAGTGCTCACACCGCTTTTCGGTGGCGTTTATGACAAAAAGGGACACGGTGCAGACCTGATGATACTCGGAGCCTGTCTCATCACCGCTGTCCACGCCGTTTTCGCCATATTGCCAGACGGAGCAAGCCCTATCATCCCTATCATACTTATGGTTTGCCTTGGTATAGGCTTTGCGCTTCTGCCATCGGCTATGTGGCCTTCAGTGGCTAAAATCATACCTGCAAAACAGCTGGGAACAGCTATGGCCCTGACCTTCTATATCCAGAACATAGGTTTTATCTTTGTTCCTAAAGCTATCAGAAGCATACAGGCCGCTACCTCAGGCTATTTCTGGTTCTCGGCTTTCTTCACCTGTCTCGGCCTTACCGCCATACTTCTGGCCTTGGGCATCAAACTCCTTGACAAGAAGAAGAATTACGGCCTTCAGGTGCCAAATATGAAGGAAGAGGCATAATGGACTTCAAACTGCTTGATAGAATAAACAGTCCGGAAGACTTCAGGAATTTCAGCACGGAGGAACTCAGGGAACTCTGTGCTGAGGTCCGTGCATATATGGTGGATTGCTGTTCCAGGAATCCCGGCCACCTCGCATCCAGCCTGGGTGCAGTGGAACTGATTGTGGGCCTGCATTATGTTTTCAACACCCCTGTGGACAAACTGGTGTTCGATGTGGGACATCAGGCATATGCACACAAAATCCTCACCGGCAGACGCGAAGCTTTCAAGCAGAACAGGACCAGAGAAGGTATCAGCGGCTTCCCGAAGATTAGCGAAAGCATCTATGACGCATTCGGTGTCGGACACTCATCGACTTCGATATCAGCGGCCCTGGGCTTCGCCGAAGCAGCCAGGATTCAGGGCAATGGAGCAAAGTCCGTCGCGCTAATAGGCGACGGAGCCCTCACCGGAGGTCTGGCCTTCGAGGGAATGAACAATGCCGGCGCGAGCGGTGCCGACATATTGGTGCTGCTCAATGATAATAACCAATCCATCGACAGGAATATCGGAGGCGTGCACAATCACCTGCTGCGCATCACTACCAGCCCCGCCTACAACAGGTTCAAGGGCAAGGTCTGGGACTCGATGGAGGGACGCAAGTCGAGAAAAATCATCCAGCGCAGCGTCCGCAGCATGAAATCGATGCTGGTCAAGAAAAGCGGAGGAGACCTTTTCGAAGCCCTCGGATTCAGGTATTTCGGCCCTATTGACGGCAATGACATTGCCCAGGTAGTGGACACACTCCGCAAATTGAAGGACTTCAAGGGACCGAGGGTATTGCACTGCATTACAACAAAAGGCAAGGGCTATGCACCGGCCGAGGCTGATCCTACATCCTGGCACGCACCGGGAAAGTTCGATCCCGAGAGCGGAGAAAGAATATTGCCTTCGACCGACATTGACAGATATCAGGATGTCTTCGGGCAGGTGCTGCTCGAGCTCGCGCGAATGGATTCCAGAGTGGTGGGCATAACTCCTGCTATGGCAAGCGGCTGCGGAATGAATCTGCTCGCAAGGGAGATACCGTCGCGTTTCTTCGATGTGGGCATTGAGGAGGAGCACGCCGTGACTTTCTCTGCAGGTCTTGCTGCGGGCGGAATGCGTCCTTTCTGCAATATCTACTCGTCTTTCTCGCAAAGGGCCTACGATTGCATCATCCACGATATTGCCCTGCAGGAACTTCCTGTAGTCCTCTGCTTTGACAGGGCCGGACTGGTGGGCGAAGACGGCCCTACACATCACGGCTGCTTCGACCTTGCCGCATACAGAAGCATCCCTAATGCCATAATTGCAGTTCCTTCCGACGAATTGGAACTGAAGAATATGATGTACTCGGCCCTGCAGGCTGAAAAAGGTCCATATATCATAAGATATCCGAGAGGCAGGGGTGAAGGCCGCGATTGGAGAAACTCCAGCTTTGAGGGATTAGAATGCGGACGTGGACGGAAACTCGTCGAGGGCGAAAGAATTGCCATACTCGCCCTTGGTCCTACAGTAAACGCGGCCGTAGAGGCAGCGGCTATGGCTAAGGAGAAGTACGGTTACTCACCGAGCGTCTTCGATATGCGTTTCCTCAAACCTGTGGACAAGGATATACTGAAAGAAGCTGCATTCGGCTATGACGATATCATTACCATTGAGGACGGAGCCCTAAAAGGAGGTCTGTTCAGTGAGATATCAGAGTACGTAGCTTCTTGTGGTTCAAAGGCTTGTATCCATCCTTTAGGAATACCCGACAGATTCATTGCCCAGGGAAGGCAATCAGAAGAGAGGAGGGAATGCGGATTGGACAGAGACTCAATCGCAGGAAAAATTGAAAAAATTCTTCAAAAAGAATAAAAAAGATTTGGAGTATCAAAAAAAACAGCTATCTTTGCAATCCCTTTCGGGGACGAAAGTTATTTGAAATATTGCCGATATAGCTCAGTTGGCTAGAGCGTGTGATTTGTAATCTCAAGGTCGTGGGTTCGACTCCCTCTATCGGCTCGGTTTCCGGAACCGTCAAATTGTCCGGGATATTTGGGAAGATACCAAAGTGGCCAACTGGGGCAGACTGTAAATCTGCTGTCGTACGACTTCAGAGGTTCGAATCCTCTTCTTCCCACAAATAAGCGGAAGTAGCTCAGTTGGTAGAGCATCAGCCTTCCAAGCTGAGGGTCGCGAGTTCGAACCTCGTTTTCCGCTCTTTTTTAGCCGATGTAGCTCAGGGGTAGAGCGCATCCTTGGTAAGGATGAGGTCATGAGTTCAAATCCCATCATCGGCTCTTTGTCGGTTATATGGCCGGCTAATTTTTTGCGAATAACACTTATTTACATAATATTATGGCAAAAGAGACTTTTAAAAGAGACAAACCGCACGTTAACATCGGTACTATCGGCCACGTTGACCACGGTAAGACTACCCTCACAGCTGCGATTACCACCGTACTCGCTAAGGCTGGTCTTTCAGAGGTGAAGTCATTCGATCAGATTGATAACGCTCCAGAGGAGAAGGAGCGTGGTATCACCATCAACACTGCTCACGTTGAGTATCAGACAGCTAACCGTCACTATGCACACGTAGACTGCCCAGGCCACGCAGATTACGTTAAGAATATGGTTACCGGTGCTGCTCAGATGGACGGTGCCATCCTCGTAGTTGCTGCTACTGATGGTCCTATGCCTCAGACAAACGAGCACGTTCTTCTCGCTAAGCAGGTAAACGTACCTAAGATTGTCGTTTTCCTTAACAAGGTTGACCTTGTTGACGATGAGGAGATGCTTGACCTCGTTGAGATGGAGGTTCGCGACCTTCTCAGCAAGTATGACTTCGACGGCGACAACGCACCTGTTATCCGTGGTTCTGCACTTGGTGCACTCAACGGAGAGCCAGAGTGGGAGCAGAAGGTTATCGAGCTTATGGCAGCTGTTGACGAGTACATTCCACTTCCTGTACGTCTTACTGACAAGCCATTCCTTATGCCTATCGAGGATATCTTCTCTATCACCGGTCGTGGTACTGTAGTTACCGGACGTATCGAGCAGGGTACTATCCACGTCAACGATCCTGTTGAGCTCGTAGGTTTCGATGAGAAGGCTAAGACTTCTGTCTGCACAGGTGTCGAGATGTTCCGCAAGCTCCTCGATCAGGGTGAGGCTGGTGACAATGTAGGTCTCCTCCTCCGTGGTATCGACAAGAAGGAAGTTAGACGTGGTGAGGTTGTTGCTAAACCAGGTTCTATCACTCCTCACACCGTATTCCAGGCTCAGATCTACGTCCTCAAGAAAGAGGAAGGTGGTCGCCACACTCCATTCCACAACAAGTATCGTCCTCAGTTCTTCATCCGTACTCTTGACGTAACTGGTGAGATTTCTCTCCCAGAGGGTGTTGAGATGGTTATGCCTGGTGATAACGTTGAGATTACCGTTAAGCTCATCACTCCAGTCGCTATGAACGAGGGTCTTAGCTTTGCTATCCGCGAGGGTGGACGTACAGTCGGCGCTGGCCAGGTTATCAAGATTGTAGAGTAATCAAATCTACACTATATCAGGGTTGCCCCTGCAACGGGGCGACCTTTCAATAGGGGAATAGAACAAGGGTAGTTCATCGGTCTCCAAAACCGCTGATGTGGGTTCGAATCCTGCTTCCCCTGCCAATAAAATTAATATCAAAGGTTACGATTTGGTAATTGTTTAACAGACGCCGATAGCGCTTCCAATTTATCGGGGTCCATTAAAAGTAAAGATGAGAAAGTTTATCAACTATCTGAAAGAGTCAACAGTTGAGCTCACTAAGAAGACCACTTGGCCTAGCTGGGAGAAGCTGATGAATTCAGCACTCCTCGTGATGGTTACCACGGCGCTTCTTGCTGTTGCCATCTGGGTGATCGATTATGCTTTCCAGCTTGTTATGACTGCCATCTACTCATTGTAATCCGTTGATATCCTATGGGCGAAATGAAATGGTATATTCTGCGTACAGCCGGAAGCAAGGAGAAAAAAGCCGCAGAGTATCTTCAGAAAGAAATCGAGCGTAGCGGTCTTCAGGACCAGGTTGGTCAGGTGCTCGTTCCAGTCAAGAAAGAAATAGTAACGAAGAATGGCAAGAGAAAAGCAGTTGAAAGATTGCTCTTCCCTGGCTATGTTCTTATTCAGGCTGAACTGAGCGGAGCGCTTGAGAACATAATCCGCAATGAAGTACCGAATATGTCAGGTTTCCTCTCCGAGAACGGAGAGAAGCTTGTTCCGACGGGCCGCCAGATTGTCGATGACAAAACAGGCAAGCTTGTTCCGGAAATGAAGAAACTCTCAGGACGTTTCCCTGTTCCTATCCGCGACGATGAGGCTGCAAGAATACTCGGGGTGCAGGATGAGAATGCTGACAAGGCTGCAGAGACTGAAGTCAATTACGAACTTGGAGACAAGGTCAAGATTACAGATGGTCCATTCACAGGATTCAGCGGTACAGTCGATGAGATTGTAGAAGACAGAAGCAAGCTCAAGGTCATAGTCGTGATCTTCGGCAGAAAGACTCTATTGGAACTCAGTTTTACACAAGTAACTAAAGAATAACAAATCATGGCAAAAGAAGTTACCGGATTCATCAAGCTCCAAATCAAAGGAGGAGCAGCTAATCCAGCACCTCCGGTAGGACCGGCTCTCGGTTCCAAAGGCTTGAATATTATGGATTTCTGCAAGCAGTTCAATGCTGCTACGCAGGCTCAGGCAGGTAAGATCCTCCCTGTAGTTATCACAGTATTCTCAGACAAGTCTTTTTCATTCGAGGTAAAACAGCCACCTGTGGCTGTATCCCTCAAGGAGGCTGCAAAAATCCAGACAGCATCAGGCGAACCTAACAGAAAGAAGGTTGCATCCATCACTTGGGATCAGGTGAAGGAGATTGCTGAAGGAAAAATGCCGGACCTCAACTGTTTCACACTCGCATCAGCGATGAGAATGGTTGCAGGAACCGCAAGAAGTATGGGTATCACAGTTACAGGAGAATTCCCTGAGAACCTTTAAAATTTCACAGAAATGAGCAAATTGACTAAGAATCAGAAAGCCGTTATGGCCAAGTATGACCATACCAAGGTTTACACTCTTGCTGAGGCTTGTGGACTTTTGAAGGATATCACATACACAAAGTTCGATGCTTCAGTTGAAATTTCTGCCAACCTCGGCGTAGACCCTCGTAAGGCCAACCAGATGATCCGTGGAGTCGTTACTCTTCCTCACGGAACAGGTAAGGTGACAAGAGTTCTCGCACTCTGTACTCCTGACAAGGAGAACGAGGCCAAGGAGGCTGGCGCTGACTATGTAGGTCTCGATGAGTATATCGAGAAGATCAAGGGCGGTTGGACAGACATCGACGTTATCGTCTGCACACCTTCAGTAATGGCTAAGGTGGGAGCACTCGGACGTATCCTCGGTCCTCGCGGTCTTATGCCAAACCCTAAGACCGGTACCGTTACTATGGAGATTGGCAACGCCATCAAGGAGGTTAAGGCCGGTAAGATCGACTTCAAGGTTGACAAGACCGGTATTGTACACGCTGCCATCGGTAAGGTTTCATTCACTGAGAAGCAGATTTATGAGAATGCAGCTGAGTTCCTCAACGCAGTCGCAAAACTCAAACCATCAGCCCTCAAGGGAACATATATGAAGAGTGCAGCAGTCTGCACCACTATGAGCCCAGGTGTTAAAGTAGATATCAAAGCATTCTTGAACGGTGCTGAGTAAAAACTGTCAATATTATGAAAAAAGAACTCAAAGATCAGATTATTGAAAGCATCTCAGCCCTCATTTCAGAATATCCTAACTTCTACATCACGGATATTGAAGGCTTGAATGCCAAGGATACTTGCAAGCTCCGCCGCGCTTGCTTCGAGAAGGAAGTTAAGCTCGTCGTAGTTAAGAACACTCTTTTCGCTCACGTACTCAAGTCTATCGAGAACGAGGAGATGCAGAAGCTGCTTGAGTGCCTCAAGGGCAACACAGCCATTATGTACTCTCAGGTTCCAAGCGCTCCTGGAAAGCTCATCAAGAAGCTTAACAAGGAGGGTATGGCAAAGCCGGTAGTAAAGGGTGCATACGTTCAGGAGTGTGCTTTCATCGGTGCTGACAAGCTTGATCAGCTCGCAGCTATCAAGACCAGGGAAGAGCTCATCGGCGATATCATCGGACTTCTCCAGTCTCCTGCACGCCGCGTAATTGCAGCTCTCCAGAACATTACCGAAGATCAGGCTGAAGACGCTATCGTCAAGGCACTTGCTGCAGCCAAGGCAGAAGCTCCTGCTGCAGAGTAATTTCAGAACAATAAACAATAACAAATAAAAAGAATTAAGAATTATGGCAGACGTAAAAGCACTCGCAGAAGAGTTGGTAAACTTGACTGTGAAAGATGTTCAGGAACTTGCTAACATCCTCAAGGAAGAATATGGTATCGAGCCTGCAGCAGCTGCAGCAGTTGTAGTTGCAGACGGTGGCGCAGCAGCAGGTCCTGCTGAGCAGACTGAGTTCGATGTAATCCTCAAGTCAGCTGGTACAGCTAAGCTTGGTGTGATTAAGGTTGTCAAGGAGGCTCTCGGTCTTGGTCTTAAGGAGGCTAAGGAGCTTGTTGACAAGTGCCCTACCCCACTTAAGGAGAAAGTATCCAACGCAGAGGCAGAGCAGCTTAAGGCTACTCTCGAAGAGGCAGGTGCAGAAGTTGAGATTAAGTAACTTCGCCCCCTTCCCTGCTTAGGGAACAAAATCAGGTTTAGAGCCGTTTCAGGCTCTAAACCTTTTTGTCGTATAAACTTTTTCCTTATTTCCAAAGGCAGAATATGTCAATAAAGACTAATAATAAGCGAGTTAACTTCGCAACATCAAAAATCCTGGACTATCCGGACCTTCTTGAGGTTCAGCTGAAGTCGTTCAAGAACTTCTTCCAGCTTGAGACCACACCTGAAAACCGTAAGAACGAAGGTCTTTATCAGGTCTTCCAGGAAATATTCCCAATCGAAGATACAAGGAACAATTACAAACTGGAGTTCATAGATTATTTCATTGAGCCCCCGCAGTATTCGATTGAAGAGTGTCTTGAGAGAGGACTGACATACAGCGTTCCTCTAAAGGCTAAACTCCGCCTTTCTTGTACAGACCCGGAGCACGAGGAATTCGATACACGCGTCCAGGACGTATATCTCGGAAACATTCCGTATATGACCCCTGCCGGAACTTTTGTCATCAACGGTTCCGAGCGTATTATCGTATCACAGCTCCATAGGTCCCCTGGCGTGTTCTTTGACCAGAGCATGCACGCAAACGGTACAAAACTCTATTCTGCACGTATTATCCCGTTCAAGGGATCATGGATCGAGTTCGCTACTGACATCAACAATGTCATGTATGCATACATCGACAGAAAGAAGAAATTACCTGTAACCACACTTCTCAGAGCAATCGGTTACAACAGCGATAAAGACATCATCGACATCTTCGGCCTGGCTGACGAGGTGGAAGTGAACGAAGAGTCACTCAGAGCCAACGAAGGCCGTGTTCTCGCTGCCAAGGTTCTCAAGACCTGGGTTGAGGACTTCGAGGATGAGGATACCGGTGAGGTCATTCCTATTGAGAGAACCCAGCCTATCGTTGAGAGAGGCCAGGTGCTCGACGATGAGACGATTGATGCTATACTCGGCACTGACGTAAAGAGCATCCTTCTCCAGAAGGACGAGGCCAATACCAACGAGTACGCTATCATCTTCAACACTCTCCAGAAAGACCCTACCAATACCGAATACGAGGCTGTCAGCTATATCTACAAACAGCTTCGCAATTCAGAACCGCCTGATGAGAACACCGCACGTGACGTCATCGAGAAGCTCTTCTTCTCCGAGAAGAGATACGACTTGGGCAATGTGGGAAGATATCGTCTCAACAAGAAACTTAACCTCACCACCGGTGAGGATGTAAGAGTTCTTACAAACAACGATATCATTGATATCATCAAGTACCTCATCCAGCTTATCAACTCGAAGGCTACGGTGGATGATATCGACCATTTGAGCAACAGACGCGTACGCACTGTAGGCGAGCAGCTTGCAAACCAGTTCAGTGTAGGTCTTTCAAGAATGGCGAGAACCATACGCGAAAGAATGAACGTGAGGGACAGCGAGCAGTTCAATCCTATTGACCTTATCAATGCGAAGACACTTTCGTCTGTCATCAATTCATTCTTCGGAACAAGCCAGTTGTCACAGTTCATGGACCAGACCAATCCTCTGGCCGAGGTGACACACAAGAGAAGACTTTCAGCCCTCGGTCCTGGAGGATTGAGCAGGGACAGGGCAGGTTTCGAGGTTCGAGACGTGCACTATACCCATTACGGTCGTCTCTGCCCTATCGAGTCTCCTGAAGGACCTAACATCGGTCTTATCTCTTCTCTTTGCGTTTACGCGAAGATCAACGAGCTTGGATTCATTGAGACTCCATACCGTGAGGTGAAGAACGGTGTCGTCAACCTTTCAGATGACGGATGGCACTTTATGAGCGCTGAGGAGGAAGAGGACAAATACGTTTCTCTCGCCAATGTAAAGATGAGTGATGACGGCGTTATTGAGGATGACAGGATCCAGTGCCGTCTCGAGGCCGACTTCCCTGTTGTCACAAAGGAAGAGGTTGACTATATGGACGTTGCCCCTAACCAGATGGCATCAGTCGCAGCTTCACTCATTCCATTCCTCGAGCACGATGATGCGCACCGTGCATTGATGGGTGCGAACATGATGAGACAGGCTGTGCCTCTCCTTTCACCTGAATCCCCTATCGTAGGTACAGGTCTCGAGGAGAGAGTCTGCATTGACTCAAGGACTCAGGTCATCGCCGAGCGCAGGGGCGAAGTCACTTATGTTGACGCCAACGAAATCCACGTCAAGTACGAGCGTACCGACGATGAGAGATTCGTCAGCTTCGCACCGGAGGAGACCGTTTACAAGATGCCAATATACAGAAGGACCAACCAGAGTACTACCATAACTCTCAAGCCTATCGTAAGAAAGGGCCAGGTTGTGGAGGCCGGTCAGGTTCTCACCGAAGGATATGCTACCCAGAACGGAGAGCTTGCTCTCGGTAGAAACCTTATGGTAGCGTTCATGCCTTGGAAGGGTTACAACTATGAGGACGCCATTGTCCTTTCAGAGGAAATGGTTAAGTGGGATATACTCACTTCAGTTCACGTAGACGAATACCTCACTGAGGTGCGCGATACAAAACGCGGTCCTGAGGAGCTTACATCCGACATTCCTAACGTAAGCGAGGATGCCACCAAGGATCTCGATTCCAACGGTATAGTCAGAATCGGAGCTCATATTGAGCCGGGTGACATTATGATCGGTAAGATTACCCCTAAGGGCGAGAGCGATCCGTCACCGGAAGAGAAGCTTCTCAAAGCCATCTTCGGAGACAAGGCCGGTGATGTAAAGGATGCCTCACTCAAGGCTAATCCTTCGCTTAGCGGTACCGTTGTCAAGACTGCGCTTTATGCAAAGCTTGCCAAGGAAAGCGGCAGAAAGGCCAGCGCTTCCAAGGCAGAGCAGAAGGCAAAACTTGACAAGAAGCAGGAGCTCTACAATATGGCTTACGAGAAACTCCGCTCGGAGTTCATCCAGAAGCTGACCGTTCTCACAAAGAACAAGAAGAGCGCAGGCGTAAGCGACCTTTACGGTGTCGAGATTATCGAGAAGGACAAGAAGTTCACTGCAGAGCTTCTCAAGAGTATCGATTATGACAATATCAACTCGAACAAGTGGACTACCGACAAGGAGACCAATATCCTCATTCGCGACCTCATCAACAACTACTGCCTCACACAGAAGACAGCAGCAGCCAAGTGCAAGAGGGAGATGGATATGATCAAGGTCGGTGACGAACTCCAGAACGGCGTGATGCAGCTCGCAAAGGTTTACATCGCCAAGAAGAGAAAAATCACTGTCGGTGACAAGATGGCGGGTCGTCACGGTAACAAGGGTATAGTCGCAAAGATTGTGAGACAGGAGGATATGCCGTTCCTTAACGACGGTACACCTGTTGATATCGTGCTCAACCCTCTCGGTGTGCCTTCACGTATGAACCTTGGACAGATTTACGAGACTGTGCTCGGATGGGCAGGAAAGGAACTTGGTCTCAAGTTCAGCACCCCTATCTTCGACGGTGCAAGCCTTGATGAGATCTGCCAGCTTACCGAGAAGGCCGGAGTTCCTATGTACGGAAAGTCATATCTCCGCGACGGAGGCACCGGTGACCTGTTTGACCAGCCTGCTACCGTAGGTATCATCTATATGATCAAGCTCGGTCATATGGTTGATGACAAAATGCACGCAAGAAGTATCGGTCCATACTCTCTCATCACCCAGCAGCCTCTCGGAGGTAAGGCTCAGTTCGGAGGACAGCGTTTCGGAGAAATGGAGGTTTGGGCACTGGAGGCATTCGGAGCAGCCAACATACTTCAGGAAATCCTTACAGTCAAGTCTGATGATGTCACAGGACGTTCAAAGACCTACGAAGCCATCGTCAAGGGTGACCCTATGCCTACGCCGGGCGTACCTGAGTCACTCAACGTATTGCTCCACGAGCTCAGAGGTCTCGGACTCAAGGTTACATTGGATTAATAACAGACAGTTTGAACGATAAGAAATATGCCTACTTTCAATACAAAAGAAAACAAAGTCAAGAGCAATTTCCAGAAAATCAGCATCTCGCTGGCTTCTCCGGAGGACATCACCGAAAGATCCCGCGGAGAGGTTCTGAAGCCTGAGACAGTCAACTACAGAACCTACAAGCCGGAAAGGGACGGTCTTTTCTGTGAGAAGATCTTCGGTCCTACCAAGGATTACGAATGCTACTGCGGAAAGTACAAGAGAATCCGCTATCGTGGAATCGTCTGCGACAGGTGTAAGGTCGAGGTAACTGAAAAGAAGGTCCGCAGAGAAAGAATGGGTCATATCACCCTCACTGTCCCTGTTGCTCATATTTGGTATTTCAAGTCAGCTCCAAACAAGATTTCCGCATTGCTCGGAATTCCTGCAAAGAAACTTGAGTCTGTAATATACTACGAAAAGTACATCGTGCTCCAGCAGGGTGCGAGCCAGAATTACCCTAAACTCGAACTCCTCACCGAGGGCGAGTACATTGACGAGCTCGCAAACCTTCCTGATAACAACCTCCTGCCTGACAATGATCCTAACAAGTTCATCGCCAAGATGGGTGCCGAGGGTATCTATGACCTCCTCAAGGAGATTGATGTAGATGCACTCGGAAAGGAACTCCGCGACAGAATGAAGTCCGAGTCATCACAGCAGAGAAAAGCAGAGATACTCAAGAGACTCTCCGTTGTAAAGTGGTTCCAGGAGTCAAAGGGCGTAAACCGTCCTGAGTGGATGATTATGAATGTAATACCTGTCATCCCGCCTGATCTCCGCCCTCTCGTTCCGCTTGATGGAGGCCGTTTCGCGACTTCTGACCTCAACGATCTTTACAGAAGGGTTATCATCAGAAACAACCGTCTGAAGAAACTCATCGAGATTAAGGCTCCTGAGGTTATTCTCAGAAACGAGAAGCGTATGCTTCAGGAGGCTGTGGATTCTCTCTTTGACAACTCAAAGAAGTCTTCAGCAGTGAAGAGCGAGTCCAACAGGGCTCTCAAATCACTCTCAGACAGTTTGAAGGGTAAGCAGGGACGTTTCCGTCAGAACCTTCTCGGTAAGCGTGTTGACTACTCTGCACGTTCGGTTATCGTCGTAGGACCTGAACTCAATATGCACGAGTGCGGTCTTCCTAAGCTTATGGCAGCTGAGCTTTACAAGCCTTTCATCATCAGGAAACTGATTGAGAGAGGAATCGTAAAGACAGTCAAGTCAGCGAAGAAGATTGTGGACCGCAAGGACCCTGTTATCTGGGACATCCTCGAGAACGTGATGAAGGGACATCCGGTTCTCCTCAACCGTGCACCTACCCTCCACAGACTCGGTATCCAGGCCTTCCAGCCAAGGATGATAGAAGGAAAGGCTATCCAGCTCCACCCTCTCGCTTGTACGGCATTCAACGCCGACTTCGATGGTGACCAGATGGCTGTCCATCTCCCACTCGGCAATGCAGCAATAATGGAGGCTCAGCTCCTTATGCTGGGTTCGCACAATATTCTCAACCCTGCCAACGGCGCTCCTATCACCGTCCCTTCACAGGATATGGTGCTCGGACTCTACTATATCACCAAGGAGAGACCGGGAGCAAAGGGAAGCGGAATGAAGTTCTATGGACCTGAGGAGGTCATCATCGCCTACAACGAGAAAGTCATTGATATGCACGCTCTCGTGGAGGTAAGGCTTCCTGTCGACAAGATGGACCCTTCAAAGGGTACTCAGATGGTACAGACCACTGCAGGCCGTATCATTGTCAATGAGTACGTTCCGGACGAGGTTCCATACGTAAACAAGGTGCTCGGAAAGAAGGCCCTCAGAACCATCATTACCGATGTTATCAAGAATACCGGTGTCACACGCACTGCCAAGTTCCTCGATGACATCAAGAACCTCGGTTACTACCAGGCATTCCGTGCAGGTATCTCATTCAACCTCGGAGACGTACTCGTTCCTAAGGAGAAGGCACAGCTTATCCAGGACGGATACAGACAGGTGGAGGACATCAAGAACAACTTCGCTATGGGTTTCATCACCAACAGCGAGCGTTACAATAAGGTCATTGACCTCTGGACTTCTATCGACAACAAGTTGCAGAAGGTAGTCCAGGATCAGATTTCAGCTGACCAGCAGGGTTTCAACCCTGTATATATGATGCTTGACTCAGGTGCCCGCGGTTCCGTTCAGCAGATCAAGCAGCTCTGCGGTATGCGTGGTTTGATGGCGAAGCCTCAGAAATCCGGAGGCGCCGGTGCTGAGATTATTGAGAACCCTGTCATCAGCAACCTTAAGGAAGGTATGACAGTGCTCGAGTACTTCATCGGTACCCACGGTGCGAGAAAGGGTCTTGCCGATACCGCACTCAAAACTGCGGATGCAGGTTACCTTACCCGCCGACTCGTTGACGTATCGCACGACGTGATTATCAATGAGGTGGACTGCGGTACACTCAGAGGTCTTATTGCTACAGCTATCAAGAGCAAGGACGACGTAGTCGAGTCTCTCGGAGAGAGAATCCTCGGACGTACTACCGTTCACGATATCTTCAACCCTATCACCGGCGAGCTCATCATCGCTGCCGGCAACGAGATCAGGGAGAACGAGGCCAATCTCATTGACTCGCTTCCTATTGAGCAGGTTGAAATCCGTTCAGTGCTCACCTGCGAATCACGCAAGGGTGTCTGCGCTAAGTGTTACGGACGCAATCTTGCCAATACCAGAATGGTCGAGAAGGGAGAGGTTGTCGGTGTCATTGCCGCACAGTCTATTGGTGAGCCTGGTACCCAGCTTACCCTCCGTACCTTCCACGCCGGTGGTATTGCAGGAGGTGAGGCCGCTGACAACTCGATTACTTCGAAGTACAATGGTAAGCTCGAGTACAGCGAGCTCAGGACCATCGAGAGAGTGGACGAGAACGGTGAGGTTTCACAGGTAGTCGTGAGCCGTACCACAGAGCTCCGCATCGTGGACGAGAATACTGACATCACCTACTCACAGTATGACATCCCTTACGGTTCCATCCTTTACAAGAACGACGGCGAAAGCGTCGTGAAGGGTGACAGAATCTGCGAATGGGACGCATACAACGCTATCACCATCATCGAACACGCAGGTACTGCACGTTTCGAGAATATGATTGATGGTGTTACCTACCGTGAGGAAGTGGCTGATGAGTACTCTATCAACAGAGACAAGGTCATCATCGAGTCCCGCGACAAGAGCAAGAACCCTGCAATCGCCATCCTTGACGAGAACGGAGAGACCATCAAGACTTACAATCTCCCTGTAGGTGCTCACGTTATGGCTGAGGACGGCAGTGCAGTGAAGGTCGGTGACATCCTCATCAAGATTCCTCGTGCTGTCGGCAAGGCATCCGATATTACCGGAGGTCTTCCTCGAGTAACCGAACTCTTCGAGGCACGTACTCCTTCAAGCCCTGCAATCATCTCCGAAATCAACGGTGAGGTTATTATGGGCAAGGTCAAGAGAGGTAACCGTGAGATTATTGTCAGAAGCAAGTCAGGTGTCGAGAAACACTATCTCGTGCCTCTTACCAAGCAGATACTCGTTCAGGAGAATGACTATGTGAAGGCAGGAACCAGACTCTCAGACGGTGGTATTTCACCTACCGATATCCTCAATATACTTGGCCCAGTAAAGGCACAGGAGTACATTGTTAACGAGGTTCAGGCTGTCTACAGGCTTCAGGGTGTGAAGATCAACGACAAGCACTTCGAGATTATCGTTCGCCAGATGATGAGAAAGGTGGAAATCACCCATCCTGGAGATACCGAATTCCTTCCTGAGGAGCTCGTTGACAAGTGGACCTTTATGGACACCAACGATGCAATCTACGGCAAGTGGTACATCACCGATGCCGGTGACTCAAGCAAGTACGAGGCCGGCCAGATTATCGATGCCCGTGAGATGAGAAATGAAAACTCATCTCTCGAAAGACACGGTCAGAAGATGATGGTTTGCCGTGAGGCTATGCCTGCTACAGGCAAGCTCGTGCTTCAGGGTATCACCAGAGCTGCCCTCAGAACCAACAGCTTCATCTCTGCTGCATCATTCCAGGAGACCACCAAGGTTCTCTCGGAGGCTGCTATCAGGGCAAGGGTTGACAAACTCGAGGGTCTGAAGGAGAACGTCATCTGCGGTCATCTCATCCCTGCAGGAACAGGTCTTGCGGACTACAACGACATCATTGTCGGACGCAAGGATGAAATTGCACAGGATCTTAACGACCTTTAGTGGTCATTGACAATATTTGAAGAAGAGGCTGACTTATCTGGTCGGCCTTTTCTTTTTCATATACGGGACCACAAATAATGGGGAGGCCGCACTATAATTTTCCCGGCAGCTCAAGGGAATATGACTCAAAATGCGTAAATTAGCGGAATCAATGAAGATAATATGAGACCAGTAAAACTTACCAATACACTCTCACGTCAGAAGGAACTTTTCGTCCCAATCAATCCTGGACGCGTCGGCATCTACGTTTGCGGTCCTACCGTTTACGGAGATGCACATCTCGGTCATGCACGTCCGGGTGTGAGCTATGACGTACTCAACAAACTGTTCCGCCATCTGGGTTACAAGGTGCGCTATGTCAGGAATATAACTGACGTAGGCCATCTCGAGCACGATGCGGATGAAGGAGAGGACAAAATCGCAAAGAAAGCACGTCTCGAACAGATTGAACCTATGGAGGTCGTACAGACCTACACCCTGCGCTACCACGAGGCGATGCGCCAGTTGAATGTTGCCCCGCCATCCATAGAGCCAAGGGCTTCCGGCCACATTGTGGAGCAGATTGAGGCTGTAAAGGCTATACTTGAAAGCGGATATGCCTATGAGAGCAATGGCTCAGTATATTTCGACGTTCAGAAATACAATAAGGACCACCATTACGGCATACTTTCAGGTCGCAGCCTTGATGATACTCTTGAAGGAACAAGAGAGCTTGACGGGCAGAGCGACAAAAGGGCTCCATACGACTTTGCCATATGGAAAAAGGCTGAACCACAGCATATTATGCGCTGGCCATCACCTTGGGGAGAAGGCTTCCCCGGCTGGCATCTTGAATGCTCTGTAATGGGCGAGAAATATCTGGGCAATGAATTTGACATCCACGGAGGCGGAATGGACCTTATGTTCCCTCACCACGAATGCGAAATAGCGCAGAATGTAGCCTGCCGCGGAACCCAGGGAGTCCATTACTGGGTCCACAACAATATGATTACCATCAACGGTCAGAAAATGGGCAAGTCCCTTGGCAATTTCATTACCCTTCCAGAGCTCTTCTCAGGACAGCACCCGAAGCTCGAGCAGGCCTACTCGCCTATGACCGTAAGGTTCTTCATACTCCAGGCCCACTACAGAGGCACACTCGACTTTTCGAATGAAGCGCTTCAGGCAGCGGAGAAGGGGCTCAAGAGAGTCCTGCAGGGCGCCAAGGACCTTTTCTCAATGGCAGGCTGCAAACCTCAAGTCCTGGCCTACGGAGAATACACCCCTGGCATCGCACCGGACAGTTGCCCTGCTACTAATCCGGAAATCAAGGCAATCTTCGAAGGAGTCTATGATTCCCTCTGCGACGACCTGAACACTCCTACCACACTGTCCCATATCTTTGACGCAATACGCATCATCAATACAGCCAAGGACAAGAAGTTGAAGCTCTCTGACGGGGATATCAGCACACTCGTGCAGCTCTTCAACGATATTGTCTTCGGAGTACTCGGCCTTAAGGATGATGAAAACGAAAGTGAAAAGTCAATGAAGGCTATCTCGGGCCTGATGGATATGGTACTCGAGGCACGTGCCACTGCAAAACAGAACAAGGACTGGACCACCAGCGACAAAATTCGCGACCATCTGACCGAACTCGGCATTAAAGTCAAGGATACCAAGGACGGAGTTGAATGGACATTGGAATAAGATTATGAAGCTAATCAGCTGGAACGTCAACGGACTGCGCGCTGTCGCAGGAAAGGGCTTTGCCGACATATTCACAGAGATGGATGCAGACTTTGTATGTCTGCAGGAAACAAAGCTTCAGGCAGGCCAGATAGACCTTGAATTCCTGGGCTACGAGTCGTACTGGAACTACGCAGAAAAGAAAGGATATTCAGGAACAGTAATATATACCAGACACACTCCCCTGTCAGTCAGTTATGGAATAGGCATAGCCGAGCACGACAGCGAAGGACGTGTCATTACACTTGAGATGGAGGATTTCTATCTGGTAAATGTATATGTTCCTAACTCTCAGGACGGTTTGAGAAGACTTGAGTACCGTATGAGCTGGGAGGATGCCTTCCGTTCCTATCTCTGCGGACTTGCCCTGAAAAAAGCTGTGATAGTCTGCGGCGATATGAACGTGGCCCACGAAGAAATTGACTTGAAGAATCCTTCCACCAACCATATGAATGCGGGATTCACCGACGAAGAGAGGAGCAAAATGAGTGAGCTCCTTGGTGCCGGCTTCATCGACAGTTGGAGATATCAGCATCCGAACGAGGAGAAATATTCCTGGTGGTCATACCGGATGAGGGCCAGGGAAAGGAACGTCGGTTGGCGTATTGACTACTTCCTCGTATCAGAATCCCTTCGGGAGCGGATTGCCTCCAGCGATATACTCAACGGGGTTTTGGGGTCGGATCATTGTCCTGTGGAACTGATACTCAAATAATTAGATAGGGGATGACCATTTTGGTCATCTCTTTTTTATAGCTGGAAGGTGCTGACGGGAGCTCCGCGAAACTTGGGAAAAGCTTCGCTCCCGCCAGTACCTTCCAGCCTTTCAGAAAGATGGCCGAAGATATCGAATTAAGTGCCGATGCGGAGTATCTGACGTTGGGGCCGGCTTGCATCCGTGGGAGATAATCCATTGTATATCAATAACTTAAGCATTTGTCTATGGGAAAAATTACTCATAGACAATCATCTAACTTATTGCGTATCAGGAAGTTATCCTCCACGAAGAAAGCCACCTCATAAGGCCGCAGCTGGCCACACTCTGCCGGAGCCTTCCGGTCACTCCACACCAAGGGCAACGACTGTGGCGAGAAGAACCAATGTTGTCTCTACGAGGCTCTGACCAAAGCTTGTCAATGGGTCATCCGGCGGAGGAAGGCTTCTATAGTATTCTCCATCAAGCAGGTGATGGTCATTGGACCTACACCGCCGGGCACTGGAGAAATCACTGAGCAGAGCGGTTCTACAGAAGCGAAATCCACGTCTCCGCAGAGCTTTCCGTCCTCATCTCGATTGATGCCGACATCAATAATGACGGCTCCAGGGGAAACCATATCGGCAGTAACGAATTTCGCCTTACCTATTGCGGCAATGATAATATCGGCGCTGCGGGTGATTGCCGCAAGATTCCTTGTGCGGCTGTGGCAAATTGTGACTGTCGCATTTTCATTGAGCAAGAGCTTCGAGATAGGAAGTCCAACTATATTGCTGCGGCCGAGAACAACCGCGTGCTTGCCTTGGAGCTCCACTCCGGCAGCCTTCAGCATCTTGATGCAGCCCTTTGGTGTGCACGGGAGAGTGAAGGCTGACAACTCATCATAAGAGTCATTGTCCGGAACGCGTGCAGACTTGTGCCTCCAGAGTTCAGCCATATTCATTGGGTGGAAACCGTCAACGTCCTTTGACTTGTCAATGGCATCAAGTACTTTCAGTTCACTAATATGCTTTGGTACAGGAAGTTGAACCAGGATACCATCCACAGTGTCATCTTCATTGAGAGAGGCTATGAGGTCAAGCAGCTCCTGCTCTGTTGTCGAGGCAGCAAGCCTTATGGTACTGCTCTTCATTCCGATTTTTTCCGCTGCAAGGCCTTTGTTCTTTACATAGGTTTGGCTGGCAGGATCGTCTCCGACCAGAATCACGACCAGATGAGGCACACGACCGTACTTTTCGGGCAGTGTCGCTACGAATTCAGCCATCTGGGCTTTCAGTTTGTTGGCAAGTTCTTTTCCGCTGATTATCATTGCATTAAGTATTATAGTCATTGATTATCGCTACCCTCTTGAGGCTGGAGTTCCTGAACATTTTCCTCAGCCCTCTCCCGTAGCAGCAACTGGTGGACGTAGGATACAGTTCCCGCGGCAATGGTCGTCAGGGCCTGCGATTCGTGCGATAGAGTGGCGAAGATAATTCCCATCTCGAAAGGGATGCCGTAAAGGGTCTGAAGCGCTATTGCCACCAGATAATGGAAGGCTCCGAAACCGCCTGGTACAGGCACAATTCCCGCAATGCTTCCGACCAGCATTATGAACAGGGCATCGACCGGTGTGAGCCCGTAATCGTGAGGCAAGGACTTGATAATGAAGATGCTCATCATCAGGAAGGAAAGCCATAGCAGGAGGGTGTACAGGAGGAAAAGCCACTTGCCTTCCATCTTCAGACAGCTGCCGGCGCCCTGGAAAAGGCCCTTTACGAAGGTGCAGAGTTTCGCGCAAAGACGGCTGCGTTTCCTCAGGGCAATGACGACGGCCGCGACTGCGACAATTGCCACAAGGGCAATGGCGGCAATCCACCAGACGCTGAGATTCAGGCCGGCGGTCAGGGGCTCGAGGATGCGTTCTACGAAGAATGACGCGAATTCGTCTCTCTTGAAGAGCAACAGCGCCAGAATAAGGGCCGCAAGGGTCAGAAGATCCCAGGAACGCTCAAGCACAACGGTGCCGAGGACCTTGTCATAGCTTCGCTTCCGGCTGCTGAGATAGCCGCAACGGACGAATTCGCCGATATGGGGCAATACGAAATCGGCCATCTTGCCTATAGTGAACGCATCATAGCAGGAGAGCACCGGTGTGCTGCGGTCAATGGGTTTGAGGAGCAATTGCCATCTTAAAGCCCTGATCAAGAAACCTGCAGCGCCAAGCGCCATAGCCAGAAGGACGAAGCCCCAACGGCAGTTTGTGAGCACTTTCCAGAATTCCTTCCAATCTACACCTCTGAACGAGAAATAGAGGAGTATGATTGCGAGGGCTGCCGAAGCAGAGTACTTCAAAATCTTTTTTACAGACGCCAAATCGAATTCCCTTTGAATTGTGAACCACAAATTTACTGCAAAAAAGCCAAAATCCACCAAAATATGACTAACTTTGTTTTTTACGTGAAAAACCCGGACTTATGAAATCGATACTCGGTATTGGCAATGCCCTGACTGACATTCTTGCCGTTCTTCCTGACGATACCTTCCTGAAACGCTTTCACCTTCCTAAGGGAAGTATGCAATGGGTGGATAGGGAGACCTGCGACAAAATCTTCAACAGCCTCAAGGAGTACGGACTCCAATATGTTGCGGGCGGTTCAGCCGCCAACACCATCTCCTGCGCTGCCATTTTCGGAATGCCATCCTGCTTCATCGGAAAGATTGGCAATGATGAGGTAGGCGCTCTGTTCCAGAGCGATCAGGAACAGTACGGTGTGAAGACTATGCTGCTGAAGGGCAAGGACATTTCCGGCAGGGCGATGGTGCTCATAACCGGAAGCAATGCCGAGAGAACCTTTGCCGATTATATGGGAGCTGCCCTGGAGCTTGGCCCTGATGACCTCAAGAAAGAGTATTTCGAGGGGTATGACTACTTCCATATTGAAGGCTATCTTGTTCAGAACCAATCCCTTATACGCAGAGCAGTGGAAATGGCGCACGAAGCAGGATGCATCATTTCCATCGATATGGCCTCCTATAATGTGGTCGAATCGAACAATGCCTTCCTGCACGATATTGTGGACAAGTACGTGGATATTGTCTTCGCAAACGAGACTGAGGCGAAGGCCTTCACGGGCAGGGAGCCTCGCGAAGCACTGGACGAGATTGGAAGACATTGCCATATAGCAGTGGTGAAAACGGGAAAGACCGGCTCAATGGTCAAGTGCGGCGACGAATTCCATCAGATTCCTGCCTGGCCGGCGAAAGCCATTGATGCGACGGGAGCCGGTGATACCTATGCAGCAGGCTTCCTTTATGCGCACTCGCTCGGAATGCCTATCAAGGTATGCGGTGAAGTCGGTTCGATAATTGCAGCGAAGGTCGTTGAAGTCATTGGATCGAAGATTGACATACCAAGGTGGAAGGAGGCTAAACAGGAGATCCGTGAGCTGCTCAGGGCGAATGGAGCCGAGCTATAAGATTGTTCCGAATATGTTCATCATAGATTTTTTCAGAAAACGCAGTCTCAAGAAGAACGAGTCGAAAATAGAGACAAGCATAAAGCCGCTGGAGAGCATCAAGTCGGCAGTGGCATTCATTGACGTGGAGGATTCATCATTCAGTTCCTGCAAAAACGCAATAATGTCATTTTATCGCGAAAACGGGATTAAAGGGGATATTTTCTTCTTCGATTTCCGAAAACTCAGCGATACAGAGAGACTTATTACCAGCATCAATACGACCATACTCCGAAAAGACCTTAATTTCTACGGCAGGCCATCACAGGAAAAGATAAGCCTGATGCTCGAGCAGAAACCCGACTTGTTCATTTCCCTGGTCAACAAGGATGACTTCCCTATCGAATATATGGCAAAGTGCTGTGAAGCAGGCTTCAAGATAGGCCGGAAGCAGCTCCCGGGAGGAGTATTCGATATGGTGTTCTCGGGAACTGAGAGTGAAGACGGCGTTTCCACTCCAGAATATGACATCTTCCTCAGAATGAAGGAAATGCTTCAGAAAATCAAGTAGAAAAAAAATGAATGCAGTAAACAAAATCATCGTTGCGTTAAAAGGCTTCTTTATGGGAGCTGCCAATGTGGTCCCCGGTGTCTCGGGTGGAACGATTGCACTGATATCAGGCATATACGAAGAATTGATTGAATCCCTCAATTCACTTATGAAAGTTTCTTTATGGAAGAGACTTTTCAAGGGCGACTTCAAAGGATTCTGGGAGGAAGCACACGGAAGTTTTCTTCTCGCCCTGCTGGTTGGAGTCATTGCCAGCGTTTTTACACTGGCGAAGCTTATGGAATATGAACTGGCCTTCCATCCCATCCAGATATGGGCCCTTTTCTTCGGTCTCATCCTGGCTTCGGCTTTCTATATGCTCAAAGACATAAAGGCTTGGAAACTGAAAGATGTTCTAATCGCCCTTGCGGGAGCAGTTCTGGGACTGCTCGTCTGCACCCTCTCCCCGACCTCGACCCCGGAGGATCTCTGGTTTATCTTCATCTGCGGTGCAATTGCCATCTGCACAATGATACTTCCCGGAATATCAGGCAGTTTCATTCTGGTCATTTTCGGGAAATATGATTACATTATGTCTGCCGTAAGCGAGTTGAACATTCCAGTCCTCGTTGTATTCGCGCTTGGATGCTGCGTGGGTATTCTGGCTTTTGCCAAGTTCCTTGGTTGGCTGCTTTCTAAGTACGAGCGCCAGACTATGCTGGTTCTGGTAGGCTTTGTAATAGGCTCTCTGGTCAAGGTATGGCCTTGGGCTGATATCAATTCTGTGGCCAATGCCCAGCTTCTGCGTTCCGGAATAGAGACTGATACTCCAGAAACAGCGCTGCAAACGCTTGAGAATCTGGGTATGAGCCTGAACTATCAGCTTCCTTCCGCTATTATCTGGTGCATTGCAGGTATAGGTATTATTGTCCTGATTCAGATGCTCAGTTCGAACAAAAAAAACGCATAATGCCAGTGAATTT
The DNA here is from genome assembly GCA_029098505.1 of Bacteroidales bacterium. GTDB lineage: Bacteria > Bacteroidota > Bacteroidia > Bacteroidales > UBA932 > Cryptobacteroides. The sequence goes on along the minus strand of JAQXOE010000040.1, from coordinate 304 downwards.
ATTGGATAACCAATATTTTTCACTATCTTTGTCGTCCGTTTCAGCGATAGGCTGAAATGAGGGAATGGTTCCGTAGCTCAGCTGGATAGAGCAACAGCCTTCTAAGCTGTGGGTCTTGGGTTCGAATCCCAACGGAATCACGAAAATCGGCCTCTCAGGTATTTGAGAGGCCGATTTTTTATAATTTGTCCGATATTTGTCCGATATCCAATGCAAAAATCGCTCTTATGACGGACTAAAACTGCTCAAAAGAGATGCGCTAGCCAGCGTTTTTCAGGCGCCGAAAAGTATGTTTTTTCTCCTG
>JAQXOE010000039.1 GCA_029098505.1 Bacteroidales bacterium | reverse complement strand
CGGCAGCCTCGATGAGCGAAGCATCTGTGTCTTTATTGTATTCTGTATCTTCTTGTGACATATCGATGAATTGTAAGGTGATACCCTCCCTTTGATGACACATAAACCTTTCTCAGTCAGCCTAGTGGAGGAGCTAGGGCTATTATCGCATTTTCTTGTTGTCTGTGTCAAGCATTTCTTTTCGTCAACCCTCTCTTTCCGCCTCCTATTGTCCTGCCATCTGCCTCATCAGCCAAGTCTGATCTGCATTACCCGGCCCCTCGGTGTCGTCAATGTCGAACCCTTACTTTATCTCGGTGTCAACTTTTTCTATTTCGCGCTTGACATTTCAGATACTGTTTGCTAGCATGACCCTACTATGAGTAGATGCTATTTACATAGAGCAGCCGCCTCCGGGGATATTGGGCACATCAAGAAACTGCTTCACCAAGGGGCGGATGTCAATGCCGAGGACGAGCAAGGGCTGACTCCTTTGATGTATGCGGTGGTACACAGAAACACAGAGATTGTCAGGCTGCTGCTTGAGTCAGGAGCGGATTGCAATGCCGGGAGGTGGAGGTTGGGATCCGGAAAACCTTTATCAACTGCTGTTCAGGATGGGTGTACGGAGATTGTGAAGCTCTTACTGACGGCAGGTGCGGATATCAAAAAAGGCGGATTTCTGGCTCGTGCAGCGGGCAGAGGACACACGGAGATTGTTAGGTTGCTTTTGGACAAGGGCGCGGATATCAATGACGAAGCACCCGTGGCGGAGGCTGCGTACGGCGGGCACACCGGGATCGTTAAACTCCTTCTGGATAAGGGTGCAGATATGAACGACAAAGCACCCATAGCAGGGGCGGCATACGGCGGGCACGCAGAAATCGTTAGGCTTCTTCTGGATAAAGGCGCCGATATCCATAACGGAGCACTGGCGAATGCGGTGAGCTGCGGGCACATGGAGATCGCTGAGATACTTCCGGAAGCGGGCGCAGATGTCAATATTGAGGATGACCTATCAGGCATGTCCCCTCTGACATGGGCCGTCCTCGAATATGAGGAAAACGCAGATTTTATCAAGCGTCTGCTGGAAGCGGGGGCAGATGTTAATACCCGAAACGGGATCGGCGAAACGGCTCTGATGTATGCTGTTAGAAGCGGTCGAGTGCGCGTCATCAAACAACTATTGAAGGCGGGCGCAGATGTCAATTCCCGGGACAACGAGGGCAAAACGGCTTTGGATTACGCCGAAGACAGAGAGAAAGCTGCCGCTATTCTGCGAGCCGCCGGGGGCAAGAGAGGCGAAGAGGTTTGAGGCAAGGGGGCTCTCGGCTCCAGCGCAGAGGCTCAAGCGATGCGGTCGGTGCAGAACTGCCTTCGCTTACAGGTTTGGCAGGGGCGGCCCATCCATACGGCATCGAACTGTTCGACAGCACGGCTCACCAACTGAGGGTCAGTAGTCAGAATACCGGCCTCGAAGTTGCGCCGATCCTGGCTCTTCATTCCCAGCGCAGCCCCCGTCAGGTTGGCGGAGCCTATGTACGCCGTCTTCAGGTCCATGATCATAAGCTTGAAGTGCACCCTCGGACACAGCACACGCTCCAGTGCCGAAGCGAGGATGGGGTACTTGTCAAAATCATCCCGAAATGCCGCCCCGGGTTCCTTCGCGTGAATGAGCCGAACGTTCACCCCTCGCTCCAGCAACTTTGCCAACAGCGCAAGCAACGGAACCGACTCCTTCCCCCGCTTGATGTACAAGTCCTTGACATCAGCCGTACCGATCCACAGCTCACGCTTAACCCCCGCCATTCGGGAAACAACCTCCCGATAGTGGGCATCATCTGCTATATACTGAGTCAGAGAAGACATGTCCGGTTCTCCGGCTTCGCCCGGTTGTAGTCTCCGTATCGCCCCCCATCCGCATTGAAAAAAGTGCTCCCGTAGTTCGAAAACAAATCGAGATTACCGGGGCCGTAATCCCCCCATCGAGTTCCGATTTTCCGGACTTTTCTCATAATCAGTAATGAATAAACGTTGTTGAGTTCCCCTTGTTTCAAGCGCGAAATAGGGGATAGCGTTATTCTCGCATTCTTCATGGTTGATGTCAAGCATACTTTGCGGCTTTTGGTACAACGTCAAATCAGGCACAACGTCATACCATGGTGCGGGCACTCAGTCCATACATCGCCCGTTGTTCGGACGATACTCGATGGGGGCAAGGAGGGACTTTAATCTTCTGCCGTACGCAAACCTATCCAGCTTCTGCCCTTCGATAACTTTTTTTATAACAAGGCAATAGGGCACTTCCTCCTCCTCCGTTCCTGCAAAATACCACAGGAAAGCCCAGCCATTTCTTTTGGAGGGATACACCTGCACATAATATTTTGCAACAAAATCCAAGAAACAGCTTCCCCTCAGCTTATCAATCTCTCCACTCTTCACGAATGCCAAAAGCCCCGGATCCTTGCTTTTCTTCAAGACGGCAGGAATCCAGACTCTATCCATATAGTTATCCGGATTAGAGAGACCCGTACTCGGTTGCTTAAAGCATCTAACATCACGATGCTTTTCATACTCCAGGGCCTCATGGTACTCCAGCCATGTTTGCTGTCTCCAATTGCAGGATTCAACAATGTATTTTGCCAGTTCCTTCTTCTGCACCTCCGACAATGATATGTCAAGTTTGGGGAATTGATAAGGGCCATTTACATATTCCCGTATCATCTCCTGAACATAGTACGGACTGGTTCGTACCGCCTCCGGAAGTTCCTCCGGTGGAAGTCGGCGCATCCAATAAACGGTCTCTTTGTAACTGAGGAACACCGGCGGAGCCGGGGGCTCTTGCTGCGAACAGGAAGAAACCGTGAGGAACAGTGATAGAAGCGAGCCGGAGAATAAACAAGGGTGTTTCGGATGAAAAATCATGGGATTGATCGTTTATATATATCTACGCATCGCCTGCCGGTGCAAAAAGGAGTGCCGTTCGGGATAAGCTCCGGTAAGAAGAGTTACGGACAAGCTCTTACACCTCTACGGTTAATACACCCATATTGTCGACGAAGCCATCTATACAACGTTCATATTCGAACGGTATAACCTCCT
>JAQXOE010000038.1 GCA_029098505.1 Bacteroidales bacterium | reverse complement strand
TATGTAGGTCTGGACGAAATGCAATATGTCGAGGTTACTGATCAGGACATTATTCCTCCGTCTGGATATAATGATTTGCAGATTGAGCCGGAGGCTTATACTCCCATTCTGATTTCATTTAAAGGAGAATACCTTTATGTGTGGAGAGACCTGGATGAGGATGATGATGAATATGACCTTTCCTTTAATTACAGTCCTCAATGGGATGGAGGGGCAGTTGAAGTGAAGGAGTCAGAAATACAATGTACTCTCTTCAAGCTGTCAGAGGAGATGTACAGATACCTGTTTGCGCAGTTCGATAGCTATAGTAATCCTTTCCTGGAAGCCGGCATGTCATCTCCCGCATTCACATATTCAAATGTTAGGAATGGCGCGGGATATTTGTGTGGCTATTCAGTCGTACATTCAGAGTGGATCAAGGATAATTTATTTGAAGAATAATGAAGAAGTTAATATACATATTCATATCTGCAGTACTCTTGTGCGGCTGCGAAGAATTCTATGGCAGCTTTGATGATGCAAGTCCGGAATTTGTAGAGATTGCTGCCATCAATCGAAGCTCGATGCCTGTCTGTCTCAATGTTTACGGAGCAGATTGGGCGGATCCTGCAGAAACTATATATCTGAAGCCTCATAACGGTCTCTGGAAAGTAGAGGAGTCAAGGGAGAATTATCATGGTCAGGAAATCCTGCCTATCAGATATTCTGTCATCAGGGCCGATTTCAATAATGGAGAAAGAGTGATTTATTTTGATAACGCCTCCGATCTGCCATATAATCCATGTAAAGATGGAGCCAAAGAAATATGGGATGAACGTTACCAGCACAGGATAATCGAGTTCAATGATGAAAAATGTGAGTCAATCTTCAAGAAGCAGGACTCTTGGCATCTGTTCGATATCAGCATGAACTTTTCTCCTTCAGATGCAGTGGAAGATCTGGTCGTGCCAGGTTCAACGGAGGGCTATTTTACAAGCCTGTTTCCGGCCGGTGATGTCAAGGAACAACTGAAGCTTGGAGCTGCGGTCTATGCAGAGGCCGAATCTATAGACAAGGTGCGCTTTGTTGATGATTTATCTTATCAGGCAGACACACTTGATGTATCAGATGAAGTCGAGCATCGCTATAATCAGTTGGAAATTTATCCGTACTATGATCTTGACCAGCTCAGAAATCTTGGACTGACCAATTTCGGATGTGACTTTGCAGCGCTCACAGGGCGTCCTGACGGAAAATTCGACTCCTTCTGCGGAATCGTGCAGCTTGGGGTGCATGTGGGCAAGACCGAGAGAATATGTGACAGAGAGCATCCTGAAGAACTGATGGAAAAGCTTGGCAATGCTTCTGAGCCTGTATGCATCATAGATAGGATCGAATACGGAAACTTCATGATTCTTCTGGCTGAGGCAGACTGCTCCCATGCGAATATCTTTTCTTATGTAACTCAGAAACTGCTACGTGAGGACCCTTCAGAATACTACTCTCGTTATATGTTTTACACTCCAGAGATAACATTCCACCTGATTACTCTTGATGACAGCGGTGAATTTGTCTGTCAGACAGGTGGAGAAGAATTGGCTGCGATCTTCTACAAAGGTTATGAAAATCCCGCACTTCATCCACTATCATATCATGTAACCAATTTCGCAGAGGAATACGCCAAAATACATATAAAATAAAGTCTTCAGCCTGACACTGATTATATGGCTTGCAATCCTGACTTTGTACAATTCATCATCGACCAGTGCTCCGGCGCCGGGGAGATTGCCGTGAAAAAGATGATGGGGGACTGGTGCGCTTATTGCGACGGCGTTCTCTTCGGCCTTATCTGTGACAACAACTTCTACATCAAGGTGACAGAGCCTGGCAAAGCCCTGTTGAAGGAAGTTATCTTGCGACCACCCTACGACGGTGCGAAGGACTATTTCTACATCAGCGATGTGGGTGACCGGGAATATCTGGCCAGTCTCATCAAAGCAACGATTCCGGCGCTTCCGAAGCCAAAGGTGAAGAAGAATCCAATGAAGTGATACGGTTTCTCCGGCACTTCCTCAAGTGTCCCATGCTGCTGCGAAATCAACTGCCGGCTTTATTCCCCATCTCAGCAATCCTGGAAATGGCGAGAAGCACCACGGCGAGGCCCAACAGCCAGATTGCCCCGTTGCTGTCAATAATATGTCCTGGAAGCAATGACAATATGCCCAGACCGATCCCTAGCGCAACACACCGTGCTGCAAGCAATGGAAACTTAACTTGAATATCCTCCTGTACCTCTGAACTGCCAGCCCCTTTCTTTCCGCTTACGACAGCAATGACAATCTGGGCGCATCCCACAACCATCCCGATAACGGCCAATGCGCCAACACCGGAGACTATGCTCACGTAAATAATCCAGGCAAGCTGGACCGCACCCGCGGCGGCAGTCGATGAAAACTTAAACCGACCGTTCGTCCCAAGTTTAAATGCGGCGAATATGTTGGCGCCCGCAAGCGTAGCGAGAATTGCCACGGCCCGCCAGCTGAAGCCGTCCAGCAATTGTGAAACTGCGACATAGGTGCCTGCTGTCGCTACAAGGACATCCAACACGAAGGGGGCGATTAGCTTTTTCATTTACAACAGTCTTTCTATCTCTTCCATTATCGCATCATCGGCAGGCAGCCACTTCACGCTGTGCAGATGCTCCCGGTCGAGCCATGCTGCGGCCTCGTGTTCCAGCAGGGTCAAAGAACCCGATATAACGCTACACAGATAGCAGCGCATACTGAGGTGGAAGGTAGGGTAGTCCCACTCCACAGTGGTCACATAACGGTCCACGCTTATCTCCGTGGCCAATTCCTCCCGAATCTCGCGCATCAGAGCATCCTCCGGCGTCTCTCCTGGTCCTTGTTTCCCACCTGGAAACAGGAGTTTCATCTTATGTCCCAATCTATCAAGCATTTAACTTTTTAGTGTTGTGATTTTTGGCCCCCATTTGGCCCCCTATTTTCAGGGGACGAAAATGTTTCAACTTGATTTGTGCAGCCTTGATGATGAAAACAAAAAGGCCCTGGCCGGAAGTCCGGACAGAGCCAGGTGTTAACAGTGATAGTCTGGCTTCAGACTTTCAATTGCAAATCTACGAAATTATTTGGAATGACCTGAAAACTTGTACCTCCATATTTGTTTTTCACTGTTATTGATACCATTTGATAGGGTTTACCAGCTAAGTATTTGGTAGCTGATTCCGATGCCGAGGTAAGGTGCTGGTCGCACTTGGTTATTGATTATGCTGACGCCGTAGCCGGTTTGGATGCCTATTGAAAAATGTGGTTTCTTTGGCTTGTGGGTAATTGTGGTTGTGTTGGTAATGGTGGTTGTTTGCGGGTAGATTTGGATGCTGTCAAGCTGCGGACGATAGCCGGAGATCCAGGCTGTGTAGGTGGAGTCGGTGTAGGTTCGTTGTTCCCTGGGTAGATTGACGTATAGTGTGTCGTGCAGCCATAGGGTGTCGGTAGCTTGAACGAGGACGGTCATTGTGTCGATTATCTTTGATGTGATGTACACGGGTTTCGGAATATGGATTGTGTCGCGTATTCGGACGGTGTCTGCTTTGTGTTCGATTGATGTGCCGTCTTTGGCTGGTTTGCAACTGTGGATGCAGATGCGGATAGCGGCGGCTATCAGGAAGATTGCCACCGCTGTTCTTAGGAGTATTCTGGAAAGGTTGTCGTAAGTCATAGTCTTTCTCTGAATTTGGATTTGTAGGATTGGTCATAGAGGATTTGTCCGCGTTGCGGGCCATTTCTCTTGTGAGAGAGGTGTATGAACGTGTCGTACAGTATGAGCTGGTCAAACGGGAGTCCAATGTGAAGAACTAGCCACGCAAGTGTGAACGGGTTGTCTTCGTGGATATCTGCTGCTTCGCCCCTGGTATGTTGCGAGTTAGCTGCGCCTTTTACAGCCTTATTGAGGGCTTTTGAGCGGTAACCTGAGTTCACCTTTAGCGGATGTCCACAGGCATCCCTGAGGGGCTGCAGAACGTTGAATACGAGCGCGCGGATGTTATCTGCGACGTTCTCGTCTGGGATGGCGTTGTCTATGACGAGTTCATCAGCTTTGTTGCTTCTCTCGAACTCTTCCCAGCTGAAGTTTTTGGTGATTGTGCCTTTCATTAGTCTTCGTTTTGGGTTGGATCGTTGTCTGACAGATCAACAATGCCGGAGCCGTATGGAGGTTCGCGGTCGATGCAGCGGAGCTTCTTGCAGCGCAGGAGCGATAGAACCGCAATCTTGGTGTTCTTGGTGTCTATCTCCTGACGGAGAGCTGTGTTGATGTCAAATTGCTGGTGATACTTCTCTTGGAGAGTTATGTTCTCACTGCGGAGGGTGTTGTTCTCTTCGGTCTGCCGGTCGATAATCTTCTTCCATTCCTCGTTGGCTTTGGCGATATTCTCAAGCATAGCCGCACTCTTCTTTTCGCTGACAAGGAATATGGCAATCAGTCCACCGCTACCGAGCAGTACTGTAATGAGTTGGATGATTAAATCTGCTGTCATGGTTAAGGTCATTTTTACGAAAGAGCCCCACCGTGCATCGCTGCAAGATGGGGCTGGTTCATAGGTTAAGAGTAGGTAGTAATTGATGGTTGCCCCGGCTAGAGCCTTGCAATGGCCATCATCTCGCCGGACTTCTCTCCGGTCTTGGTGTTCACGAAGAAGTACTTCATGAATACCTTCGGAGCAGCGGCGGTAGGAGCGCCGTTCTTGGTCTCGTAAGCGGCCTTGATGTCAATCTCTGCGGCTTCAACAGCGAAAGGTCCTCCGATTACAGCGGCCTTGCTGTAGGCGCGGGTGATTCCGTTGCCCTGAGGAGCTGATGCGCATACGACAAGACGGAGGTCTGCGGCAGCTGCCGGAACCTGCTCAAGTTCGAAGGTGAACTTCTCGGCAGTGAGGGAGATGACAGCCTCGCCAGGAGCCTCAACACCTACGAGCTCAGGAGGGTTTGCGAGAGCGTCTCCGCCGCAGAAGACGATCCAGTCGTTGAGTCTCATAAAGAGGTTGGCGCCGGAGATCTTCGAACTGGTGCCCAGTACGCTGCGGCCGGCCTGAGACTGAGCGAGCTTGTTCCAGGCAAGAATCTGGGCGTTGGAAAGTGCTTTCCAAGACTGAGAGAGCTGCTT
>JAQXOE010000037.1 GCA_029098505.1 Bacteroidales bacterium | reverse complement strand
CAATCTTCTGGTACACTTCCACCTTGAAGTATTTCTTGCGGATTATCCACACCCTCATGAGCCATACGGCAAAGAATCCGTTACTCAGTATCTCGTAGATAAGTCCCCAGGGCTCCGGCAGATTGATAAGTCTCTTCACGAACCAGAGAACCATGTCTATCCAGAAGATGATGTCCCAGATTTTCTCCCTGTCACCGAATTCCAGAAAGGTATCCACTGCCTCTGATGTTGTAACCATCGCAGATGACTCAATGAACTTAATTGAACTGCGAACGGTAACCTTGAATGTCGCTGCGGGCACAGTGACTCGTGCCTCCCCTTTCATAAGACCTACAATCCGGTCGTTGATAAGGATGTAATGAGGCAGAGTCAACTTGCCTGAGTGCTTGTCCTTGATTATTAGTGTTGGCATCAGAACAATTCCGTGATTTTATCTTCCCTCAAAACCTTAGGAGCGGCTTTCCCTGCGAGTATAAGCACCTTCTTGCCGTTGCGGTAGATATGCAGCTGGCGACTGCGAACTATGGCTGTCAATTCGTTGTCTGTCTGCAGCGCAAGCCATATCTTGCCGGTATCAATCTCCATTCTTTTCCTCTTCAACTTTTCTAAAGTGCGTAATTCAACTTCATTATGTGTACCGGCCGGTCTTCCCCGTGATAGAGATGACTGCACATGTTGAATTCTCCTGTGTCCTTGAATCCGCATTTCTCCATGACACGTCCGGAGGCCGGGTTGTCGATGAAGAAGTCCGACCACAAAGCGAGGAAGCCCTTGACATTGAAACAGTAATCGATCATTGCACGGAGTGCTTCAGTGGCGATTCCACGGTTCCAGTAAGGTTTGGCTATCCAGTAGCCGATTTCGGCATCATCCTCCCCTATAGTAATGTTGCTCTCGCCGTGGATGTAGTACCCCATACAACCTATTGCCTCCCCCGTCTCGCGCAGAGTGACAGCCCAGGTGCGGTCATTGGTGAAGATGTCCCGTATCACTCTCCTGCTCTCTTCAATGTCCTTGTGCGGCGGCCATCCCGCTCTGGGCCCCACGTCCGGATCGGAAGCGTATCGGAAAAGCGCCTCCGCATCGGAGTCCTGCCACGGACGGAGGATGAGTCTATCAGTTTCTATCATGATTCAACTTGTCTTTTTACTATCAGATTCTTTCGATTATGGTTTAAGAGATGCCAGCGGAATTTCATGCACGCCATCGGGACGCGTGTAGGCTATTGGTTTCCCGGTCAGTACAATCTTCAAATCCGGCTCACGGAGAGGGACTTGCTTCTCGGCTTTGTATCTGCAGTGGCCATGTAAGCCGTAAAGATACTGAACAAAAACTGACATTCAAAAACAAATCAGGTTTTTTACGGCATTTCAATCGGTTGTTTCCCTAAAGCATCCAGCTATTTCAGTAATGTATCCGATTAATCATTTCAGAACAATCGAAGAGCTGACGAAGGCTCTCTCGAAGGACCTCGATGGTCGTCCCGCCATCCTTCATCCCCTTTCCGTCGGTATGGCCAGGACCAATGACGAGGAGATGACCTGCACCACAACCTCGCCAGGGACAGGGCCGGTGGGCACCTCAAGCAGGTAAAGAAGCACACTGAGGCCCTGGAACTCATTCGGCAACTCACCGGACTAGACTGTTGACCATCTGGAGGATTTTATATACATTTGTATGTATAAGCGTGCTTGACTGACAAAAGGTTGGAATATGAGAAAGGAAAGCAGACAGATGAGTGCCGAGTGGGCACTGGAGCTGTTCGACAAGGCTCCATTCATAACGGTCAGCATGACCGGAGCGGACGGCAATCCATATGGGTTGCCTCTGTCTCTTGTGCGGACAGACGAAAAGACTTTCTGGTTCCACTGTGCCACCGAAGGGAAGAAGTTGGACATACTCAAGGCCAACCCGAGGGTATTCCTCTCTGCCGTGACCAAATGCAGGCCACTTAGAGGTCCGAAGGACGGCAGTTTCACGCTGGAGTTCCAGTCGGCAACGGCTGTCGGGATGGCGGAAATTGTCGAGGATGAGAACGAGAAGAAAGAGGCCCTGAGGGCAATATGCCAACGCTTCCTCCCGCAGCAGATGGAGGGATTCGAGGAAGCCTTCTCAAGAAGCCTTCACAGGACCGCCGTCGTTAGGATCACCCTCACGGAGCCGCCGGTCGGCAAGCGCAAGCAGTACGACGCGAACGGCGACGAGATGAAATTCGGAAGGTTGGAATAAATTAATGGAGAGTATTTATGACCAAAGTATATGTAATGGCGACCTGCCCGGACTGCTTTGAGGTCAAGGCAAGGCTCTCGGGCACTCCGGACTTCGAGATTATCGACATAGGCGAGCACGTGAGGAAGCTCAAGGAATTCATACGGCTCCGTGACAGCTCCCCTGCCTTCAACTCCGTCAAGGCTAACGGGTCCATCGGAATACCTTGCTTCGTGTCGGAAGACGGACAGATCAGTTTCGATACTAAAAGATACATCCCTGAAGAGTTGCCTTCAGGGGCAGCTTGCAGTCTTGACGGAAAAGGGTGCTGAGATGCCGCCAGCCTTTTGATATTCGTCATAATATGCAGTATCTTTGCAAGTAGCAAAATTATCAAAAATGAAAGGACCCAAGGCGGAAAAAATACAGCAACTCTTTGACTCCATTGCAAAAGATTATGACAAGTTGAACCACATCCTGTCATTGGGAGTGGACCGCAGCTGGAGGAAAAGGGCTTTAAAATGGATAATTGACGGCAATGAGGACAAAAGCGTTCTGGACCTTGCCTGTGGAACAGGAGATTTTAGCCTGGAAATTGCCCGGAACAGCGGCGATGGAACAAGAGTGTGCGGACTTGACCTTTCGGAGGGCATGCTCGAAGTGATGAGACGCAAGGTCTCGCAGGCCGGTCTTTCGGGGCGTATAAGCGTTGAGCAGGGCAATTGCGAAGCTATGCGCTACGCCGACGCGAGTTTCGACAGGGCTACCATTGCATTCGGAATCAGGAACTTCGAAAACCGGGAGCTCTCCCTGAAAGAGATTCTGCGGGTGCTCAAGCCCGGGGGCAGGCTGGTTATTCTGGAGCTGTCCGTCCCTTCAAATCCCGTATTGAGCTGGCTCTACTGCCTATATTTCAAGACAATTCTTCCTTGGATAGGAGGGCTGGTTTCTGGCGAGAAAGCGGCATACTCTTACCTCCCCGCGTCCGTGCTCAACTTCCCGAAGAAGGAGGAATGGATGGCCACAATGAGGGCCTGCGGCTACAATAACGTAATGCACAAATCTTTCACTTTCGGCATCTGCCGTATGTATATTGGAGAGAAATGACATTCAAATCCTGCATCAAATCAATGCGTCTGCGCACTTTGCCCCTTTCCCTTGCCGGAATCGTGGCAGGATTGGCAATCAGTCTCAACTGCGGACCTCTCAAAGTCAGCGTCGTGATTTCACTAGTGCTTACGACAGCATTGCTTCAGATTCTTTCAAATCTGTCCAACGAGCTCGGCGACACTCTCAACGGAACGGATACGGCTGAGCGTCAGGGCATACACTATTCGCTGCAGGACGGCGAGATAAGTCTGTCAGAGATGAATTCTCTCATAGCGGCTACCGCCGTTCTCTGCTGCATCAGCGGCCTGCTTATGATTTACTTCAGCTTCGGGACCCTCTTCGCGCTCGAGCCGCTTCTCCTTGTGCTTCTGGGCGCTGCGGCAATTTGGGCGGCGATGCATTATACTTTGGGAAAGAATCCTTACGGCTACAGGGGCAAGGGGGACATCTTCGTATTTATCTTTTTCGGCCTGGTGTCAGTTTTGGGCGCAGCTTACATCTGCACTCACAGCTTCTCCCTTCTTTGGGCTCTGCCGGCAACAGCCATAGGCTGCTGGAGCGTGGCAGTTCTGAACGTCAACAATATTCGGGATATGAAAACCGATGCTGCCACAAGGACCACCGTAGCCATAAAACTTGGACTAAAAAAGGCACGCATATACCAGACCATACTCATTTGTGCCGGATGGATACTTCTGATCTGCTTCAGCCTGATTGCATTAAAAAGAACAGTGCTGTATTGCTACATACTAACACTGCCCCTCTTCGCAATGCATCTGAAAGGAGTCTGGACTCGTCAGGACAAGGCTCTCGACCCTATGCTTCCATTGCTGGTAATATCCACGTTTGCCACTGCGCTCCTTATGCTTATTTTCGGCTGACCATTGCGTTTTAGGACTGCCAATGCAGATTCGGCGCAAGAAAAATTCTATCCTGTATGATTGACTGTTCCGTTGGGTCGGACGTGCAACTTCTATTTCAAAAATGGAAGAAGTATCAAGTCGGCCGGCAACCAGTTTACGGACGTCAGCTCATCCGGAGCGAGCCACTTTGCGGCCTCGTGCTCTTTAAGTTCCAGCTTGCCGGACAAGACGCTGCACCAGTAGCAGTGCATAGTAAGATGAAAAGAAGGATAGTCATACTCGACCGTGGTAATGAAACTGTCAACGCTAATTTCGGTCTCAAGTTCCTCCATAATCTCACGTCTGAGAGCCTGCTCCATAGTCTCACCCGGCTCAGCCTTACCGCCCGGCAGTTCCCACCAGTCTTTAAACTCGCCATACCCACGCTGGGTAGCGAAAATCTCTCCTTTGCTATTGCGGATCACCGCCGCAACTACTGTAATACTCTTCATAATGGCTGCAAAGATAAGCAATCTTTCACTGCTGCGCAGGTGGACCAAACCGGCACCGACTAGTCCAACCCCCGCTTCTTTTTGATGACCTGGTAGGCCTCGTTGACTTTCTTGAACTGTTCTTCGGCACTGTGCTGCTCTTCGCGCCCGGCTGAGGCATAGCGATCGGGATGGAATCTGAGCGCGAGCCTCTTGTATGCTGACTTGACCTCGGAGTCGCTCGCATCGGGCGTAACACCTAGGGTTCGGTAAGCGCTGGCAACAGCGGCAGAATTGTTCTGAAACGGATAGCCGTTGCCACCATACCCGCCGTAACCACGGGAAGATCCACCGTAGCCACCATACCCGCCATAACCACCGTAGCCGCGATAACCGCCATACCCGCCACTGCGACTGCTACCGCCAGCATTACCGCTCGAGCGACGAGGATCGTCAGAGTCATATTCCCACGTACCTTCGTACCAGGTCCAGCCGGAGTCGTCCGTTCTGCCGTAGTCGCCCTCTTTACCTCCAACGTCAGGTCGACCGGAGAGAAAGGTCCTGAACAGCACCGAGAAAAGCAATCTGAGAAGAAAAATCTGCAGCAGTATGGATAGGAAAAACAACATAGGGCTGCACTATTTTACGATTGCAACAATCAACATTACGAAGAAGAGCACCCACAGGGCAATCCAGAGTACTTTCTGCCAGGTCTTCTTCGCGGCCCAGCTGTACTGGAACTGCGCCTTTGCAACTGAAAAGCGTGCCTGCATCTTCTCTTTCCATAACTGAAACTTCCCGGTTCCAGCCGCACTGCCATTCCCGGAGGCACTGCCGCTCCCGGAACGATTCGCTGAGCCAAAAGGACTTCCCGACTCGTGCACCTTGACCGTAAGTCTAGCTCTTTCCTTTTTGGATCCGGTAGCCGCTATGAGGGTAAATTCCATATTCTTCGTTGCTCTGTTTGACCAGCATACCCTGCTCCCCGAATCGGGCACCTGCACGCGCTGCACCGTATCGCCGTCCTCAATCACGAGCACGAGCGAGTCCGGCAGTTCGCTGGTCCAGTTAACAGTGACACTGTCGCCTTTTTTCACTGACTTTTTGTCAGCAGACAATGATATCGTTGATGACATTTGTTCTATTTTAATCTTTTTCCGTATATTGCAATATCTATGCTATTGGATATCTTTATAAAAAACAGTTCTTTCCTCTCTGGCATTGCCTGAGGGGAGACAATGATGACAGAGTCCATTTCTCCTCTGCTGATGGCGGAATGGATTATCCTGACCATCCCCAGGTAGACTCCCGCTGATTGCCGGTTGCGCCGTGAAGATTGCAAAGATAAAGATTCCCCCCTTGCAAATTTTCAGAAATAAATTTGATGGATCGACAATGATTATTATCGCCTTCTCTACAATACCACGGTTTTTATGAACAGCGAGGGAAATCCGGAATCAAAATGTTACCTTTGTGTAGAAATTATCCTTGAAGAATGGTGACACCGGACATAGAGACATCGACAAGGGAGGAGAGACTTGAATTCATCCGCGAAGAGTTCAAGTGTCTCGGCAATTGCCCTATCTGCGGGAAGTGCAGCTTCCTAAGGGGACGCGAGGCTGAAGACCTCTATGCCGATTACATTGAAGGTCACCGTTCTTTCCGGGACATCACGGCAGAACACAGGAACAACAACATCAAATAAACTACTACAACAATGAAAGAGACAATCGCAAAGATCAATGAGGTCATCGCCGCACTTCAGGCAGACCTCGCAAAGGCCGCAGAAGGCAATAAGGCCGCTGCTGCCCGTGCACGCAAGTCAACCCTCGAGCTTGAGAAACTCGGCAAGGCTTTCCGCAAACAATCAATCGCTGAACTCTAGTCAGTATGGAAACAACAGCAAAGGTACTCGAGACTATGCGCAGCGCAGGCAAGCCTGTGTCTGCAGGAGAAGTAGCCACCCTTTCCGGACTTGACCGCAAGGAGGTGGACAAGGCTTTCGCCCAGCTTAAGAAGGACGGCGCAATCGTATCGCCTGTCCGCTGCAAGTGGCAGCCGGCAGAGTAAAATCGGATTTGTAGAATACAGGAGAGGAGGCCATTGGCGGTTTCCTCTTCTGTTATCATAATCTTAGATGAGCTGTTCGCTAAATGGGAATTTACTTCATTTAGGTCTGACATTCAGACTCAGAGTAATTTAACACCATACAAAAATGTATAAATACACACCATCCACACTGCCAAACACAAGGATTGATGTTGCAGACGTACTCCGTGGCATCGCAATCGGAGGAATCGTGCTCATTCACTTCATAGAGCACCTGAATTTTTACAATTTTCCAGAGCCGTCAAGCCCTTTCTGGGCAGGGATGAACAAGGCGGTCTGGGACACTACATTCTTCCTGCTTGCAGGAAAAATGTATGCAATCTTCGCTACCCTCTTCGGTCTGAGCTTCTACATCCAGCATGACAACCAGGCCCAGAAAGGCATAGACTTCCGTCCCCGCTTTGTTTGGAGGATGGTGCTCCTGATGATGTTCGGACTCTTCGACCTGCTGTTCTACAACGGAGATATTCTGTTCCTATATGCCGTATGCGGGCTTCTGGTCATTCCATTTATCAGGGCAAGCAACAAGGTAATTCTTGCTTTTGCAATCTTTCTCGGACTCCAACCAGTCGAACTGACCTACATTTTGATCGGACTCATTGATCCGACAACTCCGATTCTAAATCTCGGAAGCGGCTCCTGCTGGGGTGCCCTCGCCACAGCTCAGGCCACAGGCTCGATGCTGGATGTTGCAGTAGCCGGAATACGCTACGGACTGCCCGTAAACTTCCTCTGGGCTATTGAAAACGGACGAATGACCCAGACCGTATTCCTTTTCCTTGTGGGCATATATATTGGACGTAAAAGGCTGTTATATAATGAAGGAAACAATCTTGTCATTTGGAAAAACATTTTTGTTATAGCTATAGCTTCGCTGTTTTTGCTCATTCCAGCCTACCATCTTTTGCCTGGAATTGCAGACATCCCATGCGTTGACAAAAGTTTGAACGTGCTTCTGAACATGTGGAAGAATTTTGCCATGATGATGGTAATCATTTCCGGCACAGTGATGCTTTTCTATAAAACCTCAGCCAGGAATTGGCTCATCAAGATAGCGCCTTATGGTAAGATGAGCCTCACCAATTATCTCGGTCAATCAATAATCGGAGCAATGTTGTTCTACAACTGGGGCTTCGGACTTTTCCGTGTCTGCGGACATACAGCAAGCTGGCTGATGGGTGCAGCTTTCATCGCTCTGCAGTACTGGTTCTGCACATGGTGGCTAAAGAGCCACAAGCGCGGTCCGTTCGAGGAACTTTGGCGACGGGCTACCTGGATCAGATAACAGAACCTTTCAAGCAAAGCAGACGAAAAGCAGCTCTTCCATATCAAAGGTAACTTGTAGTCTGTCCGACATCCTTGCGGGAGAAGTGGTTAGCCAGCGGCTTCGCCTCTGCTGCCGGGTATCCCAGATCCAGAAGCATCAGTATCTCCTCATTGTCAGGAAGGCCGAGAGCCTCATGGAGCTTGTCGATGTGTACGCAATTCAGCCAGCAGGACTCCACTCCCGCATCCTTTGCTCCAAGCATGAGATGAGTCGCCACTATGGCCGCATCCTCTATGCCAGACTCACGCTTCCCGTCAGGGTAGGTATAGACATTGTTTCTGTCGAAAGCGACGACGAGGACCGTCGGCGCTCCATACCGGCAAGGCGTGCAGGCGTCAATCTTTGCCAGCGCCTCCGGAGACTGACATACATAGATGTGCTGTTCCTGAAGGTTCTTTGCGGTCGGGGCCATACGCCCGGCTTCCAGAATTTCAGCAAGCGTATCCGGGCTTAACTGCCTTCCGCTGTCGTAGGCCTTGCATGAATAGCGGGCCCTGATCAATTCCTTGAATTCCATATCTTCTATCGTTATATTCCTATCACCTAACTTTTATCCATGCATCTCCTTTCTCGTCCGTGCGGATTTCGTCAGGATATATCCCGTAGAATTCTTCCGAGTCATCATCGTAGAAATATATTCCGGTCTCTTTGGGGCATTGGGACAGGTCTTCCAGCAGCAACCCAACAGGATAGTCATCCAATTCCATTATCTCGTTAGACTCGAGACAGATGCATCCTTCGCCGTCCTCATAGATAGAGTTGACCGTGAAGTTGATCGTCCCGCTTTCAAAATGCAGGATGGACTCGGGAGAATATTCTCCGAGAGCATCGATCAGACGGCCTGCCTGTATGATCCTCAGATCTTCAGAATAGCGTTCCTTCGTCCCTCCGTCCTTGATATTGAAGAGTGTGCTCTCCCCTTCCCTGTCAATGTGAACAAAATAGATGGTCTTATTCCCGTCGTATACCGAGACTGCCTCTGCCAGCTCGGTAGCAGACAGGCCTTCTTCCATCCTGTCATCGGATTCCAGACACACATCCCCATCGTCATCGAGAATCACTCCCGTTATGGGGAACGGGTCAACTCCCTCCTCGCTGCTTCCGAAAAGGAATTCACTGTCCTTCGCCTTATCTGCCATCTCAAGACGCAGGAATATGTTAGTCAGCTCTTCAACAGTCATATCTCAGCGATTTGATTTCACCTTATAAACATACTCCCACCACGGCAGGGCATCGCGCAGCAGCTTGCGGTCCTGGGGCGTTCCCTGATTCATCCGCCTGAACCCCCATGCGGGAAGGAGTTCACACAGATGCTCGAAGATGAACGGATCGGCCACCCTGCGCTCCCAGCGCCTCAGTATGTCCAAGTATTCATTCATAGACTAAAGCTATGCAAGAAAAGAATCGAATAAGCTATAGGTATCTGATAAATCAGCGTGAAATCCACTTGATAATTGTTTCAAGCACTGCAGGTGATATGGTCTCTTCTATATCTCGATATTCAGTCACTGCTCCTGTCTTGCAGTGCTGGAAAAGGTGATTGACTCCATCAACGCTTTCAATCTGGTTCTTTGAGTTTGATGGGAGAGTATTGCGAAGAGCAGACAGATTGCTTTCATACTCCACTTGGACATCTTTTGTTCCATTGAGAGCAAGAACAGGGCAGGTTACATTACCAAGCAAAGGACGCATATCCAATCTGAGGAAATGTATCATATATGGCATCTGAATCTGTGCTACTACAGCCCAATAATTCTGCATCAGCACTTCGGGAACATCATAGTCATCAGGATCAGGCATTCTGCCTCCGTGCGCCCTTACATCAAATGCCTTTTCAAGCATTTTACAGTATGAATCAATCTGCTCATTTGTCAATCCTGATTCTTGTAGTGCGACTTTGTTCTGCCATACGAGAGTTTCTGCACCTGATATAACCATTCCAGCAAGGGAGACTACGAAATCAACTTTCTGTTCAGCTGCAAGCATCAATGCTATTGTGCCGCCTTCGCTGTGTCCTATTACACCGACCTTATCAAAGCGTGTTCTGAGAAGTTCAATACCGGCAAGTGCATCGTTCTTGAAATCTTCAGTCGTGCAGTCGTTGATATTTCCTTTATATCCGCTGAAGCCTCTATCGTCATATCTCAAAGTTGCGATTCCAGCTCTTGCAAGAGCATCGGCAATCACAGCGAATGGCTTATGCTCAAAGATTTCTTCATCACGGTTCTGCTGTCCGCTGCCTGTTACCATAATGAGAACTGGAGTAGTGCGGCTATATCCTTCAGGGAGCACGAGAGTACCATTGAGGGTAACATCTCCATTTATGAATGCGACTTCCTCTGTAGCATATGGGAACGGGCCCTGAGGTGTCTGGGGACGCTTCGGTTTATCTTCGCCTGGCATAAGAGTCAAAGGCAACGACATGCCAGATTGCTTGAAGGTTCCTACGACCTGATGCACCATATATATGCCCTCGTAGCTGGCTCCCAACGATGGTATCTTGATCGCAAGTCCTCCATAACTCTTCCTTTCGATCTGAACAGGAATCCCTTTCGCTCCCTGATCCGGGGAATCCATGGTAGGATTATCACCATCCAGATGAAAGACAAGAGAGAGTTTTGTGCCTTGTACATCAAGTTTGCCGGACCAAGTGCCGGTCTGTGCGTTTGCCTGAAATACTGACAGCATTATAGCTGCAAATAAGGTCAAGATTCGTTTCATTCGTTATAGGTAAATTGGAATTTAACTTACTTGCTTTTCTTCTTGAACTTGCCAATAAGACCTGACCATGTATCCCATCCGTGCTTTTCAGCAACGTCGCCGAGTAGCAAGGCAATGGCAAAAGCAGCGCCCTGAATGCAATAATACCAGAAAGTTTCTTCC
>JAQXOE010000036.1 GCA_029098505.1 Bacteroidales bacterium | reverse complement strand
ATTCTCCTGTGCCGGCGACAACCATTGCAGCGATTCCCAAATTCACCCCCTGAAATCAAGAATCACTGCAGCGCCAGAGCCAAGTGGCGTTCTGCAGGCGGAACCATTCTCCTTCGCGGCGACGAAAATTAGAATCGGACGCGGACCTCGTTGCCGCTACGGCCGCTGCAGGCGAAACAATTCTCTGTTGCGACAACGAAAATTAGAATCGGACGCAGACCTCGTTGCCGCTACGACCGATGCAGGCGGGCCATTCCTCACTGCAGCAGCGATGACGCTGCATCGATTCCGAAGTCTGGGCCTGAAATCAAGAATCGATGCACGCAAAAGGTTGTTTTCGGGGAAATCCTTGCATCGATTCGCAAGTCTAAGCTTGAAATGTAAGCGTCTCCGCGATTACATGTCCGCGTTATAAAAAAGCAGGGTGTGTGCCCTGCTATTCTTTAGTCCATTTGTCTGGGAGGAGGTTCCGGTATGCTTCGGGTTTGGATCCGGGAGG
This sequence comes from Bacteroidales bacterium, assembly GCA_029098505.1. Lineage (GTDB taxonomy): Bacteria > Bacteroidota > Bacteroidia > Bacteroidales > UBA932 > Cryptobacteroides. The sequence goes on along the minus strand of JAQXOE010000036.1, from coordinate 2,419 downwards.
CATGGCGGCCGTTCTGTTGAGTACATCCGACAGGTAGTCGAAGAAGTTGATGCCCATCTCACGGCATGAGCATGCAAGGGAGTAGAAGATGCATCCACGCTTTGCTCCGGCATGGCTGCCGAAGAAGAGGGAGTTGTGTCTGGACAGAGAGACGTACCGATTGGTCCTCTCAAGACGGTTGTTGTCCCATTCGACATCACCATACTTCGAGATGGCCTCTATGCCGTCCCATTCATTGAGGAAGTAGTTCGCTGCCCTGTGCATCTGGCTCTTGGGAGGATACTTTTCCAGATTGTCCCTTATATCTTCGAGTTTGGCCTTCAGTGCCGCAAGTATAGGTGGTGCATATTGCTGACGCCATTTCAGGTTGTCATCAACAGTCCATCCGTCTTCCCCTATCCTGTGCTGATGCTCGTTATGATAAAGTGAGTTTGCAAGGGCGGCGACTTCCTTAGCATCAGGATTGTCTTTTACTTCGTCTTCCAGGAAGGCTCTCTTGCAGTGCTGCAGACAAGCAACCCTTGTGATTTTGCCCCCAGATAGCATGGCTACTTTCTTGTAGGCGCCAAGGCCATCGGACTGGATTATCCCTTTGTAGCCATCGAGTTCTTTCAGGATGACCTTTTCGCTGCGTGAGCCCTCATCATAGAAAAAGTATGACAGACCAGTATGCGCATTGACTGTGGCCCAGATGTATCCCTTCTTGCTGCCTTTGTCGTTGTCTTTTACAAGAACAGTATGGTACGTCTCATCGCAGTGCAGATATCCGCCTTCCTTCACAGCCTTGCCCATAGCCGAGTACAGTTTGTCAAAAAGATCGGCAGTCTTTGCAAGGAGCCCGTGGGCGGTCTGCTTATCAAGGTCAAAGCCATTGCCCTGGAAGTACTTGACGATACGCTCAACCGGCATTGAGTAAAGGTATCTCAACTCTGCAATGCCGGCTATGAACGACCCGTCGAAGCGCGAGTTCATCAGCGGGCTTAAAGGAGTTGCACCGCTATAGATGATGTCATCCTTCTTGAGGTTGTGGATATGGTAGATATGCTTGATGAAGCTGGGACGTATCATCTCATAACGGATGACATCACGAGCTCCAATTTCAACACACGCAGCTGGATCAATGTTTTCAGGATAGACATCCTCTTCAACCGTTTCCACGGTAAAGTAGTCCTTGCGCCTGGCTCCGTTATTGCCGCGGGCCTTGATAGTAGCTTTGCGGGCCAACTCTTCAGCGGCTTTCTGCTCATCAGACTTTGGCGCTGCGATGGCTTGCTTTTCTGATTTCTTTGGAAGGCAAGTGGCCTTGAGACCTCGCATCTGGGCGTTGGCTTTATTAAGATTCTCGTTCCGTTCCTTGAGAAGAGACTCAAGGTTGGCTATTGTCTTTCGGAGATCAGAGATGGTCGCTTCAAATGACCGGCGCATGGATTTCATCTCCTCCGACATGGTGAGTATGGTTGCATTCGACGCCTCCAGTTGCGACTTCAATATCTCTATTATCATGTCCTTTCCCATAGCATAAAGGTACTACTTTTCTATGGGAAAAACAAGCGTTTTTACGATTTATTTTATTGTAAATCAATTATTTATATGCTAATAAATCGTGTCCTGTAGCGTTTGCGGAAGCACACGCTCTCCAGCGAGACGCCGGACATTATAAAACTGAAAGTCTCCCAGGAGAGCTCGTAATAGCCGCTGTCGGCATTCTTGCGTGGCATCTCGAAAGAGCCTCTTTCCAGACGCTTCTGATAAAGAAGAAAGCCGTCGGTGTCCCACCTGAGAATCTTCACCGACTGCCTGTTCTTGGAAAAGAACACGAATACATCCCCATTCATAGGCGACATCGGGGATTCCGACACGACAAGATTGAACAGCGAATCGATACCCTTGCGCATACTTACCGGATGTTGGCACATGAAGTAACGGACATTGCTTTCTAGCGAGAACATGACGTTGCGCCTCCCTCCGCCTGATGTCTTGACCGATATGAGTCCAACAGAGCGATCACCTCTGCAACACCGGATTCCTGAAGGGTAAGATTGATTCCATCGGGAAAGGTAATTGAAACAACCTTCAGTCTTGATGAAAAGGATTGCCGGCTGGGCTGTAACTGAATGAAGGTGGGCTGATTCTGATTCGGGGTATCTCTTTTCCCTTGATGTATCTCAAAAATATATATACCGCGCCTATTTGCCCAACTGAGGACTTTAGTATAACCATCACTCAATCCCATTCTGTCACAGAATGCCTTGAGGCTCAGTCCAGCCTCTGATTTGACGGCCTCACGATAGGCCTCAATAAACTGACTCTTACCTTCGGACGTTGTTATGTCGTAGCTTTGATTCATTGGTTCATGTTTTTTCGCAAAGCTACTGACCTATTCTACTCACAACAACACGTAACCGCGGAGACGCTTACC
>JAQXOE010000035.1 GCA_029098505.1 Bacteroidales bacterium | reverse complement strand
CAGGTGACACCTATGACTTGTTCGATAATCAGTTCACTGTCACCTGTTTACACTATGTTCATAGCTGCCGTGGCCATAAAGGAACCGCTTACCTGGAAAAAGGCGATCGGAGTTGCGGTAAGTTTTGCGGGAATACTGTTCCTGATCGTAAGCAGCGCTCATCCATCAGCTTCCGGAACTGTTGCGAACAGTGTTCAGGGCATTATGCTGATGCTGGCCAACGGAATTGCCTTTTCACTCTATCTGGGAGTCTTCAAGCCGCTTATCAGCAAATATCCGGTAGTGGATTTTATGAAATGGATTTTCACCTTTTCCATATTGATGTCCCTGCCTTTCTCTGCCAGGGAACTCCTTTCAGCCGGATGGGGTTCTTTCCCGTCTTCATTTTGGCTGGAACTATCCTTCCTTGTGGTATTTGCTACCGTTCTTAGCTATTATCTCATACCCTACGGCCAGAAGCACCTGAGACCGACGCTCGTGAGCATGTACAGTTACGTGCAACCCATAGTGGCAACGCTGATCAGCATAGTCATTGGTATGGATATGCTTGACTGGCAGAAGGTTCTTTCTGCAGTTATGGTTTTTGGCGGCGTGGTGATGGTTAACCGAAGCAAGGGCGCTGCAGTGCGGAATTGATACGTATCCTATATTACGCTTACCCTGTCGTCGATGCTTGCCTGCACCTGTTCGCCCCGTGCAGCTGCCTTCTTTACCTGGTTACAGAATAGATCATAGATATAATCTACGCTGTCCAGCCTGTATATGTTTTCGTCAAAGGCATATCGTCCGCTTTCTACCAGATAGTCGATTGTGCAAACCTTGTATATTGCATCGGGGTCTATGGTCTTGCCGTTTAGTGTTACACTGCTGACGGCTCCGTCCTTTATCGTCAGGCGCACTCCTGAACTCATTGGTTCCTTATAACTTGCCATATAGTCAAAGAACTTGAGTAGTGATTTGCCTGTGAGTTCGAGCAATGTCATCTTGTTGTCGAAAGGGAATACTGCATAGATGTCTGCCCTTGTTACGTCTCCCGTCGTAATCTCGGTGCGCAGGCCGCCGTTGTTGCAGACTGCGAGGTCGGGCGTCACGCCAAATTCGTCTTTGCACATTTCTACCATCGCGTCTGATGCCCAGTTGCCGAGCTCGCCTTGTGGCTTGCCCTTTCTCATAGTTTTAGGGCAATATCCAAGTACTTCATTCATCGATAGTTCCAGTTGTTCGGAGTAATATCTGAGCTTGCTTGCAAAGGCTCCGTCAATGCGTTTGTCGAGCCTTGAATCGACCGGAATCAGGCGATATGTGAAGCGGTCCGTGCCGGTTTCGCTCAAATCGATCTTCATATATCCGAGATATATGCCTTTTGAGCCTGTCTGGACTATCGGTACCATTTTGCCTGAAGGATTCTCTACGAATTGTGCACTGGTCAGGAAAGTATGGCTGTGGCCTCCTATGATGAGGTCAATGTTTTCTGTATGACTGGCGACTCCGCTGTCCTGATATGGGTTTGTGACGTCTTTGTTGTATCCGAGGTGGGACAGGGCTATTACGAGTTCGGCGCCATTGCCCTTGAGTTCCCGGGCGACTGTTTCCGCGTGATCCAGCGGCAGGGAATATTCCACATTCTCGCTGGCGATTGGTGTGACGAGGCCTTGCAGTCTTGGTCCGAGGCCGAGGAATCCGATTTTGTGTCCTCCGGCTTCGATGATTGCTGACTTCTTGACGTTGTTTGCCAATACCGTTCTGCTGAAGTCGTAGTTGCTGCTTACCGTTGTGACATCGTTGAGGGCGAGCATGTGTTGCAGTCCGGGGATCTTCTTGTCAAATTCGTGGTTGCCTATGGTCCTGACATCGTAGCCTATTTCTTCCTGTACCATCATTTCTACGTCACCGTCAAGGCAGGTGAAATAGTAAGTGCCCTGGACGAAGTCTCCGGCGTCTGCGACAATCACTGCTTTCTCGGCTGCCCTTACGCTGTCAACAAGAACCTTGATTCTGGCTACGCCGCCTCTGTCGGCATTGTAGGTCATAGACTTGTCTATTGGTTCGATTTGGCTGTGGAGGTCGTTCGTGAACAGGATGACAACTTCACCCTCGTTTGCATTTTCCCCGTGTACCCCGTGTATGGGGGATTTCTCTAAATACTGCTGGCACGATATAAATCCTGCCAAGAGACAGCTTAACAACAAATAGATTAAAGATGTATGTTTCATGTTGGATTAGCCTGGATTAGTCATATTTTGTAGTGTGTCATATCTTGATCAGCGTTCCTTCTAACTGATTCTGGTTGACTTATTTTGTCCACGAAATCGGGGGTTTTATGGACAAAATGAGTTTCTACGTGGACATAATTGACGCCCTTGTTTTTTTGGGTTTATCTTGGTCTTCTCATCGGTGATTTAGCCCGCCTTTCTCTTTCTCTAGATACTAATCATTTATCTATTCAAGTGCAGACTTTTCCCGATAATCCAATTATTTCTAATTATGAAGCAGTTCCTTTTTTATGATTTTAAAAAAATGAGGAGATGATCAAAATGTCATCTCCTCCTGTTGTGGTGCTGGCGGGAATTGAACCAGCGACACGTGGATTTTCAGTCCACTGCTCTACCACTGAGCTACAGCACCGTTGTTTGGGATTGCAAAGGTAGTGAATTTTTTTGAAATCCCAAATCTTTTTGATGAAATTTTAGA
>JAQXOE010000034.1 GCA_029098505.1 Bacteroidales bacterium | reverse complement strand
AGATTGGTACCTTGGTCAAGGTGTACGGACTGGTGAAGATGGACCTCGGACAGCTGGTAACAGCGCCACAACCACTCATTCTAAATCAGGATGTCAATGAACTAACTTTATTTTGAAAAAATTAACGCATCAGTAGTATTTGAAAAAATTAACGCATCAGTAGTAATCGTAAATCATTTATGTTTTAGTTTCTGCAAAAATAGCAAAACCGCTTTTATTTCTTACTTTTGTCTAAATAATAACCACAAAGCCTAACACTTTATGAAACCGGGATTATCCAGCATTATTGCTCTTTTTTCAGCCTTTGTACTCCTTTCGGGAACTGCAGATGCACAAAGTTTCACCGAATGGAAGGACCAGAATGTGAATGAAATCAACAGGGAGGCAATGCACTCCGATTACTTCGCATATACTCCCGAGTCATATGATTTGATTGGCAAGAGTATACCTGAGCCGAGCCAGTCGGGCAACTATATGAGCCTCCACGGCGATTGGAAGTTCAACTGGGTCAGGGATGCGGATGCCAGACCTGTCGATTTCTGGAAGACCTCCTTCAACGATGCCGGATGGGAACTTTTCCCTGTCCCGGGAATATGGGAACTGAAGGGATATGGAGACCCTATGTATGTGAACATCAGCTATCCTTGGAGCAATCAGTTCGCGAACAATCCACCTTATACCCCAGTAAAGGAAAATCACGTAGGCTCTTATAGAAAGAGCTTTATGGTCCCGGAGTCCTGGGCTGGCAGGAAGATATACATTCACTTCGGCTCGGTAACATCCAATATATATCTTTGGGTTAACGGCAAGTTTGTCGGATACAGCGAGGATAGCAAGCTTGACTGCGAGTTTGACCTTAGCGATTACTTGAAACCGGGAGCCGAGAACCTGATTGCCTTCCAGGTTTTTCGTTGGTGTGACGGCTCTTATCTCGAGGACCAGGATTTCTTCCGTTTCTCCGGAGTTGCACGTGACACCTATCTCTATTCACGTCCAAAGACACATATCAAGGATATAAGACTGACTCCTGAATTTGATGGAGAATATAGGAATGCATCCCTCCAAATGCAGCTCCAGCTCACTTCCAAGGCTCCTGTCAATATTGAACTGCTTGATGCTGAGGGACTTGTTGTCGCTAGCACTGAACTTTCAGGAAAGAAGGACTACAGTTTTGTAATGGATGTGGACAATCCTAAAAAATGGACTGCGGAGACTCCTTATCTCTATACTGTAAGAGCCACACTTCTCGAGGGCGGCAAGCCTACTGAAGTCATCCCTGTCCGAACCGGTTTCAGAAAAATTGAAATCAAGGATTCCCAGCTCCTTGTCAACGGCCAGCCTGTCCTTATCAAGGGAGTTGACCGTCACGAACTCGATCCTGATGGTGGCTATGTGGTATCCAAGGAGAGAATGCTGCAGGATATACGCATTATGAAACAGTTCAATGTCAATGCGGTGCGCACCAGCCACTATCCAAACGACAGTTACTGGTATGAGCTCTGCGACGAGTACGGCATATATGTCGTTGCCGAGGCTGACGTGGAGTCGCACGGAATGGGCTACAACCCTGAAGTGACACTCGGAAACAAGCCGGAGTGGAGGACTGCCCATCTTGAGAGGAACAGGCGCAATGTACAGCGGAACTACAACCATCCTTCAGTCATTTTCTGGTCCCTTGGCAATGAAGCCGGATACGGAGTTAATTTCGAGGATGCATACCATATGGTCAAGTCAATGGACAGCACCCGTCCTGTCCAGTATGAAAGAGCTGAACTCAATGGTCTCAGCGATATCTATTGCCCTATGTATCTGTCATATAAGGGCTGTGTATCATATTGCGAGAATCCTGAGATGACACGTCCGCTGATACAATGCGAGTACGGACACGCGATGGGCAATTCCGAGGGCGGTTTCAAGAAGTACTGGGATCTTATAAGAAAGTATCCTAAGTACCAAGGAGGCTTCATCTGGGACTTCGTAGATCAGTCGATACGATGGACGGGAAAGGACGGCAAGATGATCTATGCCTATGGCGGTGATTTCAACCGCTATGATGTCAGCGACCAGAATTTCTGTGACAATGGTCTCATAAGCCCTGACAGGGTACCGAATCCGCATATGTATGAGGTAGGCTACTGCTATCAGAACATTTGGACTACTCTCAAGGATGCTTCTACGGGAGAAATCGAAATATACAATGAGAACTTCTTTACAGGTATTTCTGACCATACCCTTGAATGGGAATTGCTCAAAGACGGAAATCCTGTCCGCAGAGGTTATATTGCCGGCCTTGATGCCGCACCTCAACAGAGAGGCAGAATCTTTGTTCCTTATGGCAGAATCGATTCCGAATCCGAGTGGCTGCTCAATCTGAAATACATCCTCAATGAGAGTGACGGACTTTTGGAAGCAGGTCATGTTTCAGCCTACCAGCAGCTTGCACTGAACGAACCAAAGAAGGAGAGCCTGAGTTTCGCCAATGTCATTGCCAGCAACCGCGAGCCAGAACTGCCTGTCATTGATGGCAATGACAGGAACTACCTGCCTGTCAGGGGCAATGGCTTCGAGCTGGTCTTCTCCCGTGCCAATGGCTTGATAATCAGCTATGAGTACGATGGTGTGAAGCTTTTGAAGGAAGGGGAGTCACTGACTCCTAATTTCTGGAGAGCACCTACTGACAATGATTTTGGCGCTGGACTTCAATTGAGATACAGGGCCTGGAAGAATCCGAAGATGAATCTGAAGTCCTTCGAAGCGGCTGAAGAAGACGGCCTCGCAGTGGTGAGGGCCGAATATGAGTTGCCTTCAGTAAGCGCAAGATTGTTTTTGACATACAGGATCAATAATGCCGGTGCAGTCGAGCTGAGCCAGAAACTCATAGCAGACAAGGATGCCAAGGTGTCGGATATGTTCCGTTTCGGTATGCAACTGCCTATGCCTGCCTCATTCGAAAGAATCGAATATTATGGTCGCGGTCCGGGAGAAAATTATATAGACAGGAATAACTGCACTGGTCTTGGAGTCTACAGCCAGACTGTGAGTGAACAGTTCTATCCATATATACGTCCGCAGGAGAACGGTAATAAAACGGATGTCCGCTGGTGGCGGATAGCCGATGCCAGCGGACACGGTCTTATGGTGAATTCAGATGAAAGTTTCTCTGCTTCAGCACTTCACTATACCATCGAAGCCCTCGATGAGGGTGAGACGAAGCGACAGATGCACTCACACGAAATCGAGCCTTGTGATGTCACCAATCTTCTGCTTGACAAGATCCAGATGGGCTTGGGCTGTGTAAACAGTTGGGGAGCGATGCCTGAACCGGAATACCGCATTCCTTATGCAGACTACGAGTTCCGTATAGTACTAACCCCGTTCAAGTGAACGGGGCCAGTCTCAATCTACAAAGTGCATTTCATCGAAAAGATGGGTGGCGTGTCCTACGTGCTCGATAACAAAGAGCAGGTACCGAATATCCAGTGAGATATTGCGACAGAACTCAGGGTCGAAGTCGAGGTCGGACATTGTGCCTTCCCATACGCGGTCGAAGTTGATTCCTATCAAGTCTCCGTCCGCATTGATGACCGGGCTGCCTGAATTGCCTCCTGTTGTATGGTTGGTTGCGAGGAAGCATACCGGCTGGTTTTCGTGTCCTCCCTGTGCATACAGGTCTCGAAGTACCTGAGGGATGTTGTAGTCGAAGATGTCGGGATTGTCCTTCTCGATAATGCCCTTGAGCGTCGAAACAGGATAGTAATATACTCCGTCGGAAGGGGAGTATCCTTCTACGTGGCCGTATGCAACGCGCAGGGTGAGGTTGGCGTCAGGGTAGAAGTCCGTGCCTTTCTGGAAGTCCATCTGGCCCTGCATATAGGTTCGGTATTCCAGATTGATCGCTTCGTTGCACTCGACTATGGTTTGGCGGAGTTCCGTGCTGTACCACTCTGCAAATGCTTTCTGCATTTCTATTGCAGGATCTGCAGCCACTTTTTCCTTGTCTTCAGGAGTCAGCGCGAGTACAGCAGCCTTGTCGGTGAAGATGGACTTCGAGAAAAGATCCTTGCCCCAGGCCTCGACAGAACCGTATTGCTCCATCTTCTCCTTGAAATAGGCTGGCTTGAACTCCTCCGGCACACCATCATTGAAATAGTTCATCACTGCAACGAAACACTCCTCGTCTATCGGCTGGTAGTAGTCCTTGAAGAAACTCTCCGCTGTAGCGTCCTTCCTTTCCTTGTTCGAAAGCTGGGACTGTACGCTTGAAGCCAATGAAAGCAGTTCTATGGTCCTCACTGTTTCGCTATAGTACTCGTATGCAAGATAATAAGGATTCCGCTTCTCATAAAGGGCGTGGAGTCTGTCCAGAACCCCTTCATAGCGGGTTCCCTCTGCCCATTCACGGAAGGCCTTCTCGTAAGCGAGCTTGGTAGCTACGGTCTTGTTCTTCTTGATGCCCTTGGCTTCTCCCTGCCACTTCTTCCAGGCATTGGAAACACTCTGGTTCTTTGATGAATACTGAATGCGGACAGCCTGACTTTGATCCATATACTTTTTCTGAATGTCAAGTCTGGCGGTACGGACAGCTATCTTTGCAGGGTCGGAAATCTCTGCAGTATAGCGAACTTCATCAGAAGTTACATATTCCTTGGTGCTGCCGGGGAAACCGTATATGAAGGTAAAGTCTCCTTCCTTTACACCAGCCCTTGAGATTCTGAATGATTTTTTCGGAGTGTACGGCACATTGTCCTCAGAATAGGCAGCCGGGTTGTTGTTCTTGTCTGCATAAATGCGGAAGATGGAGAAGTCACCCGTATGGCGCGGCCACATCCAGTTGTCGGTATCTCCTCCGAATTTGCCTATAGATGAAGGTGGTGCTCCCACGAAACGAATGTCCCTGTAGGTTCGGAAAACGAAGAGGAAATACTGGTTGCCGTAGAAATGGGCGTCCACTTCTGCCCTGAGGCTATTGCCCCCGGCGGTAGCATTCTTGATGAGGCGTGCGGAGTTGGCGCTAACGACCGAATCCCTTTGAGCCTCGCTCATACCCTCGCTGTAACCTTCGAGTACGGCTGCAGTGACATCTTCCATCCTCTCGAGGAAGCTTACGCTCAAGCCGGCTGCAGGAAGTTCCTCTGCCCGTGTCATTGCCCAATAGCCGTCCTTGAGATAGTCGTGTTCTACACTGCTGAGTTTCTGAATGGCGCTGTAGCCGCAATGGTGATTGGTGAAGAGCAGGCCTTCATCGGACACTACTTCTCCCGTGCATCCGCCTCCGAAAAGCATAACTGCATCCTTCAAGGATGCTTGATTGATGCTGTAAATATCTTCGGCTGAAAGTTTGAAGCCCTTGGACTGCATATCCCCGATTCTTTGTGAAATCAATGACGGCAGCCACATACCCTCATCGGCTTTTGATGTAAGGGAGAACGTCAGAAGCGCGCTCAAAAATAAAAGTGATTTTTTCATGTCAGAAGTATTGATTCTCACAAAAATAATAAAAATCCTTTTTATCTTTGCCGAACGTTTTTCCAAATTCTTTTTATGGTACGAAATGAAGAGACTGTTTTTATCGTTTGCAGCTGTTCTTTGCTGCAGCCTGTGCCTCTGTCAAGAGGCTGAGGATGAAGGGAATACCTTTCTGGTCATCCCCCGTTTTGATGTGAATCCCTATATTCCTTCAGGTTCTGCTTCCTATACGGGTTTTGACCTGTCCAATACTTCCCTCTACACCCTCATTGAAGGCGCTTTCGGCGATTCGGACTTTTCATATTCAATTGAAGGGCATCTGCTCTCCACCGATCCATCCTCCCTCTATGCCAACAGTTTCCGTTCTGACGAAGTAAACTGGCTTGATTGGGCCAATGTCACTTATGCTCCCGGGAATTGGTATTTCACCCTTGGCAAAGACATTCTTTCAATTGGTTCTTTCGAGGAAGATGAGTATGACTTCGACCAGCACATCAATCTCTGCTCAAGTCTTTGGAACAATCTTCAGGTTTACCAATGGTCAGCCAAGGCTGCCTGGGCCAATGACGACGGCAGTCTGGACGCTTCCTTCCAGGTAGCGAGCTCACCATACGGAGCCCGGCCCTTCAAAAGCGGACTTTATGCATATTCCCTGGCCCTCAGGTCTGAAGGCGACAGCTTTTCTTCCTATAATTCACTCAATGCCCTCGGCTGTGGGGATAAAGCCTATGTCTTTGTAGTTTCCAGCGGCAATAAGTTGATTCTCAATGATTTCGAAATCGGTTTGGATGCTGCGTTCAGGGGCTATGACTTCGATTTCAATGAACTTTCCCTCATCGCCTTCACAAAGTGGTCAGCTTCTGAGAATTTCAATCTTACATTGAAGGGAGGCTACGAGCGACTGAACGGAAGCGAAGATGTATTCGGCTGGAATCCTGCCCTTGACGGTGAAGATCCGCACGATTACTTCGTTCCTGCGAGTCTTGCTCTCATCAATGCATACGGTGACAGCTATTTTTTCGGAGGTGCGACTGCAAGCTGGTATCCTTGCGACAATTTGAGACTGCACACAGCTCTGGCGGCAAACAATTGGTCCCGCTCCCTTTCGGTAAATATAGGAGCTACATATTTCCTCGAAATAAAGAGACTATTCAAGTAGAATGAACAACGAAGATATCATCATCAGGCTTGAGCACGTATCCAAGTCCTTTGGAGACAAGAAGGTGCTCGACGATATTAACCTGTACGTCAAAAAAGGCGAATTCATTACCTTTCTTGGGCCATCAGGCTGCGGAAAGACTACATTGCTCAGACTCATAGCTGGTTTCCTTGCAGCGGATTCCGGAGTCATTACTATGGATGGCAAGGACCTTAACGGCGTTCCTCCCCACAAAAGGGAACTGAATACCGTCTTCCAGCGCTATGCCCTCTTCCCGCATCTTGATGTCTATGACAATATTGCCTTCGGGCTCAAGTTGAAGAAGGTCCCGGAGGATGAAATCGACAGGAAGGTGAGCAAGGTCCTGAAACTCGTGTCAATGAACGGATACGAGGACAGGGACGTCAACTCATTGTCCGGAGGCCAGCAGCAGCGCATAGCCATTGCCAGGGCAATAGTCAATCAACCCAAGGTCCTTCTCCTCGATGAACCTCTGGCCGCCCTCGACCTGAAGATGCGCAAGGATATGCAGATAGAACTCAAGGAGATGCACAGGCAATTGGGCATTACCTTTATCTATGTTACCCACGACCAGGAAGAGGCTCTCACCTTGAGCGATACCATAGTCGTTTTCAACGAGGGACGCATCCAGCAGATCGGAACCCCTACGGACATATACAATGAGCCTCAAAATGAGTTTGTTGCTGACTTCATTGGCGAGAGCAACATCCTGAATGGTACTATGCTCGAGGACAGGAGGGTTTCATTCATAGCTCACGACTTCGATTGTGTTGACGAGGGCTTCGGAGAGAATGTTCCCGTTGATGTCGTCGTCCGCCCGGAGGATATCTATATTATGAACAATACTGAGGCTGCGCAGTTTACCGGAAAGGTCAAGTCCTGCATCTTCAAGGGTGTCCATTATGAGATGTTCGTGGATACGGATGAAGGCTATGAGATAATGATACAGGACTACAATGCCTTTGAACCTGGCAGCGTGGTTGGAATGCTCATAAAGCCTCAGGATATTCAGGTGATGAAAAAAACCTGCCTCCTGAACAGTTTTGAAGGTACTATGACTTCAGACGAAAGCGTCAGTATGCTTGGAGGTGAATACGATTGCCCTAAAACGGAAGGCATATCCAAGGGTGACAGGGTAAGGATAGACGTAGCCTTCGACCGTATTGACCTTCTCGACAATGATGAGGATGCACCTGTGACTGGCAATGTCGCTTTCATACTCTACAAGGGCAATCATTACCATCTGACTGTTATCACGGACAGTGGAGAGCACGTTCTGGTAGATACCAACGACGTCTGGGATAAGAATGACCTGGTGGGAGTCAAGATACTTCCTGAGGATATGCACATAACGAAAATCGGCAGTTAGAAAATGAACAAAAGGTCGAGCTGGGCATTGCCTTACCTCATATTCATGATACTTTTTGTGGTGCTCCCGCTGCTTCTGATTGCTGTATATGCATTCAGCGACGGCAACGGGCACTTCACCTTCTCCAATCTCCTGGCCTTCTTCACGGAGCCGAAGATTATGAACTCATTCCTCGTGTCACTCGAAGTGGCATTGGAGAATACTCTGATTTGTCTGTTGATAGGCTATCCGGTTGCATATATACTTGCAGATAAGAATCTGAACAAGTCTGCCGTGACAGTGGTTCTCTTCATCCTGCCTATGTGGATCAATGCCCTGATGCGCACAATGGCCACTGCGGAGATATTCCATGCCCTGGGAATACAGCTGGGGAAGGGGACCCTGCTCTTCGGTATTGCCTACGACTATCTGCCGTTTATGATCTATCCTATCTACAACGTGCTGAACAAGATGGACAAATCATACATAGAGGCGGCCCAGGACCTTGGCGCAAAACCTTCTACCGTATTCCTGAAAGTGACCCTGCCTTTGTCCATGCCGGGCATAGTCAGCGGTGCGATGATGGTCTTTATGCCTACAGTATCCACCTTCGCCATCTCCGAAATCTTGACCAACAATACCATTCAGCTTTTCGGCTCGATTATCCAGGAGCAGTTCTACAATATGATGTGGAACCAGGGAGCGGCACTTTCACTGGTGATGCTCATTATAATCGGTTTAACGATGTTCTTTTCAAATAACGAAGAGAGCGCAAATGAAGGAGGGCTGCTGTAATGACTACAAAGAAACTCATTTCCCAGGCCTATCTCTGGTTGATTCTTCTGGTGCTGTATGCGCCAATAATCTTCATTGCCATTTTCTCCTTTACCAATGCCAAGTCGCTTGGTAACTGGACAGGCTTTACTCTTGACATCTACAAATCATTCTTCACGGTATCCAATTCGGCTGCAGAGTCGCTGATGGATGCTCTCAAGAGTACTCTCATCATTGCTGTTATCGCCTCTGCAGCCTCTACCTTGCTCGGCACCTTGGCCGCAATAGGCATATTCAATCTCCGGGGCAGGAAGAAAAAGACCATACAGTTCCTGAACAATATCCCTATGCTGAATCCGGATATCATTACAGGTGTCTCACTCTTCCTCCTCTTCGTTTTTACCCACGTTACCAAGGGCTATGTTACAGTGATATTGTCACATATTACCTTCTGTACTCCTTATGTGGTACTAAATGTCCTGCCCAAGCTGGCCCAGATGAATCCGAATATTTATGAAGCTGCTCTGGACTTGGGGGCCACTCCTTTTGTGGCCTTGAGAAAGGTTCTGGTGCCCCAGTTACGCCCTGGTATGATCTCCGGTTTTATTCTGGCCTTTACTATGAGTCTTGATGATTTCGCCGTAACCTATTTTACAGCAGGAAATTCCGGCCTTACAACCCTGTCTACTTACATTTATGCCGATGTCAGAAAAGGCGGTATGACTCCTGAGTTGAAACCTCTTATGACCATCATCTTCCTTTTTGTACTGGTCGTTCTCCTTATTCTAAACGTAAGGGCATTCAAGAAAAACAAACAAACAGAAACAGAATAAATGAAAAGAATCCTAAAACTTGCCGCAGCCTTTGCTGCAGTGCTTGTTTCAGTCCTGAATCTCAGCGCAAAGGACAGAAATGAAATCCTTAAGGTTTATAATTGGTCCGATTATATCGCAGAGGGTGTAATCGACGAGTTTGAGCAGTGGTATTTCGAGCAGACCGGAGAGAAGATTGAGGTGATTTACCAGGTCTTCGATGTAAATGAGGCTATGCTTTCCAAGATAGAGAAAGGACACGAGGATTACGATGTCGTGTGTCCTTCAGATTATATCATCGAGAGAATGCTGAACAACGGCCTTCTCATTCCTCTTGACTTCGCAGCTCTTGGAAATACCCCCGACTATATCCGCGATACCAAATCCCCTTATATCGAGAAAATGTTCAGGCAGATAAATCCCGAGATTGATGCCAATGACTATTCAGTAGCATATATGTGGGGAACTACAGGCATACTTTACAATACGGCCTTCGTTAGCCGGGAGGAAGCTTCAAGCTGGGACATAATCAGAAATCCCAAGTTCGCGGGCAAAGTCCTTATAAAGGACGCACCGCGCGATGTCTATGGACCCGTGCTTATCTATTTGAAGCAGAATGAGTTGAAGAGTGGTAAACTGACACTTCAGGATTTGATGTCAGACTCATCAGACGAATCAATCGCCGCAGTGGAGAACTATCTGATGCAGGTAAAGCCGGGAGTGATGGGCTGGGAGGCCGATCTCGGCAAGGAACAGATGACGAAGAATCTGGCCTATGTCTCCCTCAACTGGAGCGGTGATGCCGTTTGGGCAATGGAAGAAGCTGCTTCAGTTGGTGTGTCTCTTGACTATATTGTCCCGGAGGAGGGCTCAACCGTTTGGTTTGACGGATGGGTGATCCCCAAGTATTCAAAGAACGTGAAGGCGGCGACCTTCTTTATCAATTTTATGTGCCGTCCTGACATTGCCATAAGGAATATGGAGGAAACCGGGTACATTGCATCCAGTGGCGCATACGAGGTGCTCGAGTCGCAGATTGACGACTCATTCCCTGCAGTTGACCTCTCATATTTCTTCGGTGAGGAGGCTGACAGCGTTCACGTGAACCCAATACTATATCCCGACAGGTCAGTCATCGAACGTTGCGCTCTCGAACACGACTGGGGCGAGAGGACGGAAGCCCTGCTTTCAATGTGGCAGAACGTAAAGGGCAGCCGCGCCGGAATTGCTACATATATAGTCCTTATCGTAGCCCTGGCGGCTGTTGCTGCAGTGGTTTTCATTAACAGGAAGAACAAGAGGAGAAGAAAATCACGCAGACGCAGATAGTCAGTCTTTGCGGATGAGTCCGCACTCCGAAGCGATGGCCTGCGCTGCCGTATAGGCCGTTGTCCAGGCTGCCTGGAGATTGAATCCGCCCGTAATTGCATCAATATCAAGCACCTCGCCGGCGAAATAGAGCCCGGGGTGTTTTTTGCATTCCAGAGTGTTCAGATTTACATTGCTCAAGGCTATGCCGCCGCAGCTGACGAATTCTTCGCGGAAACGACTCTTGCCGTTCATCATATAAGGGTCGTTGGTGAGAATCTCGGCGAGTCTGTTGAGGTCTTTTCTGGACAGGCCGTTCCATCTGGCATCTGTCCTTTTGAGCGCCTTGTTAACGAGATACTTCCACAGATGTGAGTTAAGGGCAGGGGGATAGACGGAGATGACCAGTTTCATTGCAGCGGAAGCAGCTGTGGACCTTAGCCATTCAAGAGCCTCTTCTGTATTGATTTTCAGCCAGTTGATGGATACTGGACTGCGATAACCCTTCTCGGCAAGGAAACGCGCTGCGTAGGAGGAAAGTTTCAATGCGGCCGGCCCGCTCATACCCCAGTGAGTGATGAGCAATGGACCTGTAGCGCGGAAGGAGGTCCCGGGAATGGCGGCAATGACATCCTTGACCACGGTGCCCATCAGGGAACGGAAATCCTTGTCATCGACATTGAAGGTGAAAAGCGAAGGGACGACAGGCACCATTTCGAGCTCCAGCTCATCGAAAAGCTTAGCCGATGAGGCTTTTGACAATCCTCCTGCGCTAATTATCAGACGGTTGCAGCATACGGTCGAGCCTCCCTCGAGCTGCAGTGCAAAGCCTTCGCCGTCCTTTCTTATGCTTGCGACACGGCTCGAACAGAGAACCTTTACTCCGAGCCTGCGCATCAGTCCTTCGAAAGTATTGACAATCTCCATCGCATCCTGGGACGCAGGAAAAATGCACTCGTCGCTCTGAACAGTGTGGGCAATGCCTTCGCGCTCGAACCATTCGCAGATGCTGTGCTGGTCGAAGCTTTTCATCAGCCTTTTCATTAGCCTCTCTCCTCGTGGGTAAGCCTCTGACAATGAGTTGATTCCGTTGAAAGTGTTGGTAAAGTTGCATCTGCCTCCGCCAGTAATGGCAAGTTTGGCCATAGGCTTGCGCCCGGCCTCAAGAAGCGTCACTTCCGCATCGGGTATGCTTCTTTTCAACTGAATGGCGCAAAAACAGCCTGCTGCACCTGCTCCGATTATTGCAATTTTCATTGATTTATTGCCATATATGCGTGCAAACATACGAATTTTTCTTATTATTTTTGAGTTTTGAACAAATCACTATTGCCAATGATCAGCATATACTGCCGCAACAACGGTGTCTCAAAGGAATTCCAGGAAGGTATCACCCTTCAGGAGGCTCTTAAGCATTTCGAGTTTGACCAGCCTTACAGAATCGTGTCAGCCAAGGTGAACAATGTCTCACAGGGCCTGCGCTTCCGCGTGTACAACAACCGTGACGTAGAATTTGTCGATATACGTGACGCCAGTGGTATGCGGGTATATGACCGCTCCTTGAGTTTTCTCCTCTACAAGGCTACAATAGAGGTCTTTCCTGATGCAAAAATCAGGATGGAACACCCTATCTCCAACGGTTGTTATTGCAGTCTCCTGAAACCTGACAGATCAAAAGTAAGCCCTGAAGATGTGGAAAGGATTAAGGAAAGGATGTGGGGATTGGTCAAGGAAGATGTTGCCTTTCATCGCAGGGAAGTCAATATCGACAAGGCAATAGACATTTTCCGCGCTTCCAATCAGGATGACAAGGTCAAACTGCTTGAAACCAGTGGGGAAGTGTATATGGATTATTATCTGCTCGGAGATACTCCGGATTATTATTACGGCAGGCTGGTTCCTTCCGCTTCATATCTTGAGGTTTGGGATTTGCTGCCATATCAGGGAGGTCTGCTTCTCTTGTATCCTGACAGAAAACATCCTGAGAAACTGCTTCCTCTGGTTGAACAGCCTAAAACCCTTGATGCCTTCGCCGAAAATCTGCGTTGGAACAACATTATGAAACTTCGTACCGTCGGAGACGTAAACCACGCCTGTCTAAGGGGCAATGCCAGCGAGCTAATCCAGGTCTCCGAGGCGCTTCAAGAGAAGAAGATTGTCCAGATAGCAGAGGAAATCGACCAGAGATACAGGAGCAAGGACAATCCGGTCCGCGTTGTTTTGATAACAGGTCCGAGCAGCAGCGGAAAAACCACCTTCTGCAAACGTTTGAGCATACAGTTGAAGGCCTGTGGCCTCCGCCCGGTCTCATTCTCTACCGATGACTATTTCGTAAACAGAATAGATACGCCTAAACTGCCTGACGGACGCTATGATTTCGACAATTTCGAGACTGTCGATCACGCTGCCCTTGAACGTGATGTTCTCGCCCTGCTTGCCGGTAAAACGGTGGAAGTACCTGAGTACAACTTTGTTACAGGAAAGCGTGAGTACAATGGCAAGCAGCTGCGCCTCGCTCCGTATTCAGTCCTTCTGATAGAGGGAATTCACGCTCTCAATCCTGCACTCATACCTAATGTCTCGGAAAGCAGCAAGTTCAAGGTCTTCATCTCAACTCTGACCAGCATAGCCCTGGATGACCATAACTGGATTCCGACCAGTGATAACCGTCTCCTCCGTCGCATAGTCAGGGACTACAACAAGGGTGCCTTCACCGCCCGCGAGACCATCAGCCAGTGGCCGAGTGTCTGCGAGGCTGAGGAGCAATGGATTACCCCATATCGCGAGGAGGCTGACGCAATGTTCAATTCCGCGCTGTTCATTGAATTCGCCGTGCTCCGCAATCACGCTGAGCCAATACTGGCTACAGTGCCGAAAAACTGCCCAGAATACAGCGAGGCACACCGTCTCCTGAAGTTTATCCATTACTTTACCGCCGTTTCCGACAAGGAAATCCCTCCAACCTCACTTTTGCGCGAGTTCCTTGGAGGGTCAAGTTTCAAATATTGATTGCCATATGATAAAGACTTTACCTGAAGATTTCTCTGTAGAGGAAAGGGCTGCCCGCGGCCGCGATTTCTTCCTTGACGGTTATAATTGCTGCCAATCCGTGCTCCTTGCCTTCGAGGATATATTGCCCGTTGATACATTGACACTCAAGACCTTGGGTTCGGGCTTCGGTGGGGGAGTCGGTCGCCTGCGCGAGGTCTGCGGCTGTATGAGCGCAATGGCCGTGATCGCCGGTTTCATTGCTCCGGCAGATGATCCTTCGAATATGGAGGCGAGGACTGAGAATTATGCACTGGTTCAGAACTTCGCGGCCGCATATAAGGAGAAGATGGGCAGCATAGTCTGTCGCGATATACTTGGGCTCAAGGCCGAAGCCAAGAAGAAGGAAATTGAGTCACCCAGACCGTCTGAACGCAGTGCGGAGTACTATAAGAGCAGGCCTTGCGCCTATTCCTGCGAGACTACAGCCGCCATCGTTGCTGACTATTTGCTCAGTATTGACAAAGAGAAATCAAATAAGACAAGAATATGAAACGCATTTTGTTTTTGGCCGGGGCCTTGCTTTGCCTTGCCTCGTGTAAGAGTCAGGGGGATTTTCCATTTGCTGATGCAAAGTGGATAGGTAGCTCAGAATCAGTGCTATACTCTGATTTTCTGCCCCAATTTACACTCTCTGCCGACATTGTTTTCGATGAAGGTTCTTCGCGGGCATCAGTTCTCATTGGCGCCAATGACCCGAGGTTGATGGACAGGAATCTCAATATACTTGACGTTGAAAACGCGAAGGATGAGTCCTATGTCCGTATCGAGCTTGACAGGGAGGCAAGGTGCGTCAATGTCTATAGAACGGGATATACTCCTCTGGACTGTGAAGGAAAGCTGTTCCAGAGCCTTCCTATTCCTGCGGACAGCATTCCTGAAACAGTGAGCGAATACAGGCTTGTCGCTGATGTAGCCTTGAGCGAAATCAAGTTGAGTGTCAATGGCATTGCCCTCGGGCAGTCCAATGTCGGCCCTTTGGGACACGGCGGAGACTATATTGCCTATCCTCAGATGGCGGAAGTCGGATATGCGGTGGAGGAAGGACAAAGCGTTTCTTTCCGCAATTATCAGATACGTGAACGCAGGCAGCCAAATGCCCTTTTGTTTGCATTGGATGAGGTTGAGCATGCTTCGGGAGTCAAGAAGCTATTCGATCCTGACCACGGCGGAATGCCTATGCTTCGCGCCAGTTTCAAGCTGAAGGACAAGGCAATACGTTCTGCCACCCTATATGCAAGCGCCAGAGGCATTTATCGTATCCGTTTGAACGGAAACAAGGTTGGGGAAGGTGAATATACACCTGGTTTGTCTCAATATAACAAGCATCACTACTATCAGAGCTACGATGTGACTGAACTGCTTAAGAATGGTGATAATCAGATTTTTGCAGAGCTTGGTGAGGGCTGGTGGAGCGGTGATTTGACTTTCGGTTCCGGTAATCGAAATTATTTCGGTGACCAGCTTGCCCTGCTTGCCTGCCTCGATGTAGAGTATGAAAACGGTAGCAGTTTCCGCTTTGTAACAGATCCTCAGACTTGGGAGGTGTCAAATGACGGACCTATGGTGTATGCGTCTATGTTCCAGGGCGAAGTTTATGATGCCAGAAAGAACATTCAGGATGCTTCTTGGAGAAGAGCTGAGGAAATGAGCCTTGAAGGCCATACCTCTTCCGAGACCTTCGGTTCTACAGCGCCGAGAGTGGATGATTATTCTGATTTCCAGCTTGTGCCTCAAGAGGATCCGGATCCTGCAGTCTTCACTGTTCTTCAGGCTCGCAGTGTCACTGAAGTGCGTCCGGGAGTGTTCGTCTATGATATGGGTCAGAACTTTGCCGGAATTCCAAGTGTGAGCCTCAAGGGTTTGGAAAAGGGCAGGCAAGTGCGTTTCCGTTATGCGGAAGTACTTTATCCGGAAAACGGGATGCTGATGCTTGAGAATATCAGAGGCGCTATGGCCCAGGATATTTATATTGCATCTGGTGCTGAGACTGAACTCTTCGAACCATATTTCACTCAGCACGGATACAGATATGTGGAAATAAGCGGGCTGGATGAGGCCCTCCCGATAGAGGATGTGAAGGGTTTGGTAATCAGCTCAGTACAGAGCTTTACTGCACACTATGAGTGCAGCAATCCTCTTGTCAACAGGCTTTGGCAGAATATCCAATGGTCGATGCTGGCCAATTTCATAAGCATTCCTACTGACTGCCCTCAGCGCAATGAGCGTATGGGGTGGAGTGGCGACTTGAGCGTATTCAGCCGTACCGCTACCTATCTTTCTGATGTAGATGCCTTCCTTCGCAGGCATAGTCAGGCAATACGAGACGTCCAGATGCCTGACGGCCGTATGCCTGATGTGGCTCCAATTGGCGGTGCTTTCGGCGGACTGCTTTGGGGAAGTGCAGGCATTACGGTTCCTTACGAATGCTACAGGCAGTATGCAGATACCTCAATTTTGGAGATGAATTATGAGGCGATGCAGAGGTATATTGACTATATCAGGGAAAAATACTATGATGCTGAGACCGGACTGCTGACTCAGGGCAACCGTTTCTTTGGTGGTCTCGGTGATTGGCTTGGCCCTCAGAATGGGCAGATTGACAATACTGCATTGTGGGAGGCTTACTATATGTTTGACCTTCAAATTATGAAAGAGGCAGCCTCTGTCCTCGGTAAGACAAAAGATGAGAACTTGTATGCTGAGCTGCTCTCTGAACGAAAGGAACACTGGGCAAAAACCTATCTTGATCCGCAAAGCGCCAAATTCGTGGCTTCCGAATATAAGAAGGATAAGGCTGGACAACTTATTGACATTCAGAGCAGTTATGTTCTGCCTCTGGCCTTTGGCCTTATCGATGATGCTGAACTCAGGGCCAAAGTGGCAGCCAATCTCGCGGATTGCGTCCGCTCATCAAGCGTTTCTGACAATGGTATCAATTGCCCTCCATATTCACTGATGACGGGTTTCATCACTACAGCCTGGATAAGCAAGGCCCTGAGCGATAACGGCTACTCAGATCTTGCATACCGTCTTCTTCAGCAGACCTCGTATCCGAGCTGGCTATATCCTGTTACTCAGGGTGCGACTACGATTTGGGAACGTCTTGACTCATATACTCTTGAACGAGGTTTCGGAGGCAACAATTCAATGAACTCCTTCAACCACTATTCATTTGGTGCTGTAGGTCAATGGCTTATCGCATACTCGCTAGGTATAGACAGGGATGAAGATGCTCCAGGCTTCAAGCATTTTGTGCTTCATCCAGAACCTGATCCAAACAGACAGATGACATATGCCCGTGGCTGGTATGACTCAAGGGAAGGAAGAATTGAAAGCTCCTGGGAGTATCAGCCTGACGGCTCAGTCAAGTACCGTTTTGTAATTCCGGAAGGATGCACGGCGACACTTAAGCTCTCTGGCCGTCCTGATGAAGAGTTGTCAGCCGGTGAATATGTTCGATAGTTTATGCAGATTACAGAAGCAGAAACTCAGAAGGCTCTTGACCTCGCGTCATACGCAGGACATATATTGTTGGAGAATGGAGCTGAGATTTCACGCGTGGAGGAAACGATGGAGCGTATCACCAGACATTATGGTGTGAGTTCCTCCGATTTCTTCGTGCTCTCCAACGGTATTTTCTCCACTGCTGCAACAGGCTTCGCTAAAGTTGAATTCATTCCATTCAAGGGAGCTCAGCTGGAACGTGTCGCTGCCGTAAACCAATTGTCCCGAGACATAGAAAACGGAGCGCTTGGACTGGATGAGGCGAGGGCCAGACTGGACAATATTCGAAAGTCCAGGAGCAAGAGCAGGCTTCATCAGATTATCGGCTCTGCAGTTGGTGCCGGGGCATTTTGTATCATTTTCGGAGGTGGACTCTTGGATGCAGCTGCATCCTTTGTTGTCGGCGCTATTCTTTGGCTCTTCGTTAGTATGGTCTCTGCTCCATATCTGTCCAAATTCGTTGGCAATATTGCTGGAAGTGCCTTGGCTACGGCTTTGTGCATAATCTTCCACAGAATAGGCTTTGGAGTGAATCTGGGCAATATGATTATTGGAGCTCTCATCCCTCTGATCCCCGGAGTTCCATTTACCAACGGTATCAGGGATATTGCCAATGAAGACTATCTGGCAGGAGCCACACGCTTGCTTGACGCCTTGCTGGTCTTTTTCTGCATTGCTGCCGGAACTGTGGTAGTTTTCAAAACCGATTCCTGGATTGAGGGTTCGATGATGACTCTGCTTCACGGCGCAAGTACCGATTTGTTTACTTCAAGCCTTTTCTTTCAGGCTCTTGCTGCTTTCATCGGAACCATAGGTTTTTCAGTTCTTTTCGGAGTCCCCTCAAAATGTTATCTGCAGGCAGGTATATGTGCGACGATAGGATGGATGCTTTACCTGGTTCTATTGCGCTATACTCCACTCGGTGCCACTGTATCAACGGCCTTTGCCACTATGCTTGTTGTGCTTGTTTCCCGTTTCTTTGCGAGTCGCTTCAGGACACCTGCTGTCATTTTCCTGATAACCGGTATATTCCCTATGGTGCCAGGAGGAGGCTTGTTCTGGACTTCATATTATCTGGCTTCCAATCAGCTTCATCCCGCACTGGATGCCGGTTTTATGGCTTTTAAGGTGACCGTGGCAATAGTATTCGGAATCGTACTTATGAGCGAACTGCCGGAACGATTCTTTCAAGTCCTCAATAAGAGCCGGCGCGTAGGCAGGGGAGAGCAAAGCTAATCCAAACCGGATGCTGAAAAAAAGAAGAAGCTGGCCCAACAGGTCAGCTTCCTCCTTAATTATTCTATTCAGACAAATTACATAGCCTGAGCTACTGCAACAGCAACAGCGACGGTAGCGCCTACCATAGGGTTGTTACCCATACCGAGGAAGCCCATCATCTCTACGTGAGCAGGAACTGAAGAAGAACCGGCGAACTGTGCATCAGAGTGCATACGACCAAGGGTATCAGTCATACCGTATGATGCAGGACCGGCTGCCATGTTGTCCGGGTGAAGTGTACGTCCGGTACCACCGCCTGAAGCCACTGAGAAGTAAGGCTTGCCGGCAAGAACGCGCTCCTTCTTGTATGTACCTGCAACCGGGTGCTGGAAACGTGTAGGGTTGGTAGAGTTACCGGTGATGGAAACGTCAACGTTCTCCTTCCACATAATGGCAACACCCTCACGTACATCATCTGCGCCGTAGCAATTAACGCCACCACGAACACCCTCAGAGTAGCGGGTTCTTGAAATCTCCTTTACCTCACCGCTATAATAGTCGAACTCAGTCTGAACATAGGTGAATCCGTTGATACGTGAGATAATCTTGGCAGCATCCTTTCCGAGACCGTTGAGGATAACTCTCAAAGGTTCCTTTCTTGCCTTGTTTGCATTCTTTGCAATACCGATGGCACCTTCAGCAGCAGCAAATGATTCGTGTCCAGCGAGGAATGCGAAGCACTTTGTCTCGTCGGAGAGAAGCATAGCAGCAAGGTTTCCATGACCAAGTCCGACCTTTCTGTCATCAGCTACAGAGCCTGGGATACAGAAAGCCTGGAGACCTTCACCAAGAGACTTTGCAACATCATAAGCTGTTTTCTGTCCCTTCTTGATTGCAATGGCAGCACCTGTGATATATGCCCAGCAAGCGTTCTCGAAGCAGATTGGCTGAATTGACTTGACGATTGAGTATACGTCTACACCCTTTTCGTCGCAGAGAGCCTTTGCTTCTTCGATGGAAGAGATACCATATCCATTGAGGACACCGTTGATCTTGTCGATACGTCTTTCATAACCTTCAAATAAAGCCATTGTATCCTCCTCACTCCTTTCTTGGGTCGATGTACTTTACAGCATCAGCAAATCTGCCGTAAGTCTTCTTTGCCTTCTCGAGAGCTTCTTTTGGATCTACACCCTTCTTCACGTTTTCCATGAAGACTCCCATGTTGACATACTCATAACCGATGATCTCATCGTTTGCATCCAAAGCCTGGCGGAGGATATAACCTTCAGCGAGGTTAAGATATCTTGGTCCCTTTGCTCTTGTTGCGTAAGCTGTACCGACCTGAGAGCAAGTTCCCTTTCCGAGGTCCTCAAGACCAGCTCCGACTACGAGGCCGTC
This sequence comes from Bacteroidales bacterium, assembly GCA_029098505.1. GTDB lineage: Bacteria > Bacteroidota > Bacteroidia > Bacteroidales > UBA932 > Cryptobacteroides. The sequence goes on along the minus strand of JAQXOE010000034.1, from coordinate 689 downwards.
TTCACTGAATGCAGACTGGCTTCTTCCGTAGCAGATCTGCAGGAAGAGTTCTCTCATTGCTGTGTTGATGGCATCACAAACAAGGTCTGTGTTGATAGCTTCGAGGACTGTGCGTCCGACGATAGCTTCTGATGCCATTGCAGCTGAGTGTGTCATACCTGAGCATCCGATAGTCTCGATGAGAGCTTCTTCGATGATGCCGTTCTTAATGTTGAGAGTAAGCTTACATGCTCCCTGCTGTGGTGCACACCAACCGATTCCATGGGTAAGACCAGAAATGTCTTTGATCTCTTTTGCATAGACCCACTTTCCTTCCTCTGGAATTGGAGCGCAGCCGTGCTGAGCACCGCACTTGACTGTACACATGTTTTCAACTTCTGTGGAATACTTCATGTATATATCTCCTAAAAGTGTTTTGACTTATGTCACTATTTCAATTCTAAACCGAAAATGCCGGCTTTGAAAATATCCGCATATTCCCATAAGCCATCTTATTGATAAAAAATGCTTTATATCCAGTCCCTATAGGTACCTTTTACATAGATGTCTACGTCCATCGGAGAGAATGCAACGATTACTTTTTTGTTCACAAAGTCCCAACCGACGTTAGTCCTGAGGCATCTCTCACGACGAGTGAGGGCTGGAGAGCCGACAGCTAAGGGAGTGACACCTATCATGACGCCCATTCC
>JAQXOE010000033.1 GCA_029098505.1 Bacteroidales bacterium | reverse complement strand
GAAAAAATAGTTTTGAGTCCAGGGAACTGTCAACGGAGCCGAAGTTTGTTAAAGAAAGACGCAAAAAGGCTGATAATGAAGAAGATACATAGATACAATAAAACCTGTCTACTTCTATCAAAGAAAATGTGGTAAAAAATGACAAAATGTCTACTTTTGTAAAATAAAATCACGAAAAAACATTGCCGATATCTACTTCGGTAAATAAGTATTAACTAAAAAAAATTTCGTGTCTACTTTTCGCGTCTGGTACACCCATCGGCGATGGAGTAGCTGTCTCCAGCGTGCTGGACATGGGAACGAAGGTGTCTCGGCGGGTCTTTGCGCCCATTCTGGGCGGCATCATGGTGCTGACGGCGCTGGCCGTCGCGCTGTCGGACGAGTGGCTCCTCGCCGCGTTCAAGTACCGGGAGGCGCAACAGCTCAACGAGCGGCTCGGGCGGGACATCGAAAGCCTGAAAGGCCAGGTCGATGCCCTCCGCCGCCGCGAGACCGCCCCCACCGCCGACTCCATCACCGTCAAAGTAGACTTAGTGATGACCAAAGTCCCCCTGGACGACATCCTCTACATCAAGGCCGAAGGCGACTACATTGTCATCCACAAAGCCGACGGGAAGACGCTCATGACGCTCATGACCCTGAAGACCCTGGAAAAGCAGTTGCCCTTCGACCGCTTTAGCCGCACGCACCGCTCCTGGATCGTCAACGTCGACAAAGTCCGCGGCATCCGCGACGGAAAAATCCTGGTCGACGACGCCGTCATCCCGCTCTCCGACTCCTGCAAAGCCGCCTTCTTCGAACTCCTTTCCCACAAGTCCATCTTCTTGAAAGCGGAGCCAACTGTCCTTAAATACAAGTAGATCTCCTTGTTTTTCGTCTCCTCACTTTCCCTCGAAACCCCATGTTCCTCCTCGTTAAAGATGTTTTTCTATATTGATTTTCAAAAAGCGATGTTAACCGGACAGTGCTTGAACTTAAAAAGCGGTAGTTTTTCCTTTCCAGTATTGCGTTTTCAGAATTAAGCATTATCTTTGCAGTACTTATTTAAGTACTTACAATATGATTACAGCAACATATACAGACCTTCGGTCAAATCTCAAAGAATATCTCGACAGGGTGGTCAAGGATTCCGACAATGTCATAGTGAACAGGGGAAACGGATCCGCCGTTGTCATTATGTCTATGGAAGAGTATGAGTCAATGGTAGAAACGGCCTACATTATGTCTCAGCCAGACCTTGTTGAAGCAATCAGACAGGGAGATGAGGATGTGAAAAACGGGAACTATGAAGTTGTAAACGTCGATGAGCTATAATATTGCCTTTCTTCCCCAGGCGCGGAAGGATTTTGACGAGTGGAAGAAAACTGATGGGAAAACGGTCATTAAAATAAAGGAAGTCCTCAAGGATATTGCAGAGCATCCCTACTCAGGCATCGGAAAACCGGAGCCGCTTAAACACAACCTCTCCGGCAAATGGTCCCGCAGAATCAACAAAACTGACAGGATTATCTACACAGTAGACGGAGAAAAGATTCTGGTATATGTTTTCTCAATGAAGGGTCACCACCAGAACAGGTAAATTGCATCATTCTCCGATTATTCCGGAGATTAAATCCGTGGCATAACTCTCTGGTTTTTAGTATTCCTATCGCAAAGTTAAGATAAAGTTTTGGATAAACTTTAAGGTAAGTTATGTTTTTATGTATTGCGTTCAAATGCGTAGAAATGCGATTACAAGAAAACAAAAAACCGCCCCTAAAGGCGGTAAGATAAGTGTTATACGTTGAGAATAAGCGATTTAGCCGTTAATATTCCTCCTCGTTGAAGAAAAAGTCCTCCTTGGTAGGGTAATCAGGCCAAATATCTTCGATGCTTTCATATACTTCACCGTCGTCCTCCAACTCCTGGAGGTTCTCGATTACCTCTTCAGGTGCTCCTGAACGGTTTGCATAATCAATGAGTTCGTCTTTGCTTGCAGGCCATGGTGCATCATCAAGGCTGCTGGCGAGTTCCAATGTCCAGTACATAATCAATAATATCTTAAGTAATTAATAATCAGTATATTCTATATTTTAGGGTCGCAAAGATAACAAAAAAAGGGAACAATGCCGTTTTTTGTATAAATTTGTCGAATAATTCTGAAAAAATCACCTACATAAGCTATGCCATACACACGTGAGGACAACTATGATGATAAAGTGACTGCTCAGATTGCCGGGCACGTCAAAGAGATATTGCATCTTTTGGGAGAGGACAATGAAAGGGAAGGCTTGATCAAGACGCCCGAACGTGTCGCTAAAGCATTGCAATATCTCACGAAAGGCTATTACCAGAACGGCATTGACATCATACGCTCTGCGACTTTCGAAGAGGAGTATGAGCAGATGGTGCTCGTGAAGGACATTGAACTCTTCTCGACCTGCGAGCATCATATGATGCCTTTCATCGGGAAAGCCCACATTGCCTATATTTCCAATGGCAAGATAACCGGTCTCAGCAAGATTGCGAGGGTGGTGGAGGTTTTCGCCCGCCGCTTGCAGGTGCAGGAAAGACTGACTGTGCAGATTAGGGATTGTATACAGGAAGCGCTTGATCCTCTGGGAGTTGCAGTCGTCATTGAGGCTAAGCATACCTGTATGCAGCTTCGCGGCGTCGAAAAATCGAACGCAGTGACGACGACTTCTGCCTTCTCGGGCATTTTCCTCAAGGATGCAAGGACCAGGAACGAATTCCTGAACCTCATACACTGACACTTTGTCACAGCAGTGAAATCAATAAACTTTAAAAAATGCTTGAATACAATATCAAACTTGAAGGGAAGACAGTCCTTGTGACCGGTGCTGCTGGCTTTATCGGCAGCAATCTTGTCAAGAGACTGTTCAATGAAATCAAGGACATTCGCATAGTCGGCATTGACAGCATCACCGACTATTATGATGTCAATATCAAATACGAGCGCCTCCGCGAAATCGAAGAAATGGCGCCAAAGTCACAGGAAGGAGCTGCAGCATGGACTTTCATCAAAGGATCCATTGCCGATAAAGAGCTGATTGACAATCTTTTCGCGAGCTATAGACCTGCGATTGTGGTGAATCTGGCCGCGCAGGCCGGGGTGCGCTACTCCATTACCAATCCGGGAGCGTACATCGAGTCGAATATCATCGGCTTCTACAATCTGCTCGAGGCCTGCCGTCACAGCTACGATGCTCCATCAGAATACCTTGGAGTCGAGCATCTGGTCTATGCCTCATCCAGCTCGGTTTACGGTTCCAACAAGAAAGTCCCGTATTCAACCGATGACAAGGTTGACAATCCCGTCAGCCTCTATGCCGCTACGAAAAAGAGCAATGAACTGATGGCTCACGCATACAGCAAACTCTACAACATCCCTTCTACAGGCTTGCGTTTCTTCACCGTTTACGGACCCGCTGGCAGACCGGATATGGCCTATTTCGGCTTTACGGACAAGCTCCGCGCCGGCAAGACCATCCAGATTTTCAACTATGGCAATTGTCAGCGCGACTTCACCTATATCGACGACATCGTTGAGGGAGTTGTGCGCGTGATGCAGCATTGCCCTGAAAGAAAGACGGGCGAGGACGGGCTTCCGCTGCCTCCATACAAGGTTTACAATATAGGCAATAACAGTCCTGAGAACCTCCTCGACTTTGTCACTATCCTGCAGGAGGAACTGATTGCCGCGAAGGTCCTTCCGGAGGACTATGATTTCGAAGCCCACAAGGAACTCGTGCCTATGCAGCCCGGAGACGTTCCCGTAACTTTCGCCGATACCACTCCGCTTGAGCAGGATTTCGGTTTCAAACCATCTACTCCTCTACGGTCAGGACTCCGCGCCTTCGCGCAGTGGTATGCCCGCTATTACGGATGCGGGGATAAAAAATAGAAATAACAATAAAATTTATAAAACAATGCGAGCATTTGAAGATTTACAAATAGCCGTAGCCGGTACAGGTTATGTGGGATTGTCCATTGCTACCCTCCTTGCGCAGCATCACAAGGTTACTGCAGTAGATGTGATTCCCGAAAAGGTGGAAAAGATCAATAATCGTATCTCTCCCATTCAGGACGAGTACATAGAGAAATATTTCGCTGAAAAGGACTTGAATCTCACGGCCACACTGGATGGCGCTGCTGCATACAGAGATGCTGATTTTGTCATTATTGCTGCTCCGACCAACTACGACCCTGTCAAGAATTTCTTTGATACTCACCATATTGAGGACGTGATAAATCTGGTTCTGAGTGTGAATCCGGAAGCAGTGATGGTAATCAAGTCGACCATACCAGTAGGCTATTGCCGTAGCCTTTATGTGAAATATGCTGCCAGATTCAAGGCCGAGGGAAGACCTGCCAACCATAAGTTCCGTCTCCTTTTCTCGCCTGAATTCCTCCGCGAATCCAAGGCCCTCTATGACAATCTCTATCCTTCCCGCATCATCGTAGGATATCCGAAACGCATCAACAATTCTGAGTGCGAAGAGGAGAACAGGGCAATAGCCGCCGTTGCAGGCAATCACCCGGATGAGGATGCGAAGATTTTCGCCCGTCTGCTCCAGGAAGGAGCCATCAAGGAGAATATCGCCACGCTCTTTATGGGCCTGAAGGAGGCTGAGGCCGTGAAACTCTTTGCCAATACCTACCTTGCCCTCAGAGTCAGCTACTACAATGAACTCGATACCTATGCAGAGGTCAAGGGACTGGATTCAAAATCCATCATTGAAGGAGTTGGACTGGACCCCCGTATCGGTTCTCATTATAATAACCCTTCATTCGGTTACGGCGGATACTGCCTCCCTAAGGACACAAAGCAGCTTCTTGCAAACTACGAGAATGTGCCTCAGAATATGATGACCGCCATAGTAGAGTCGAACAGAACCAGGAAGGATTTTATTGCAGACCAAGTACTTAGAAAGGCCGGATGGTACGGCTACGGTATTGCCAGTCCTACCTCGGATGACAAGGCTCCTACCATTGTCGGCATATACAGACTGACTATGAAGAGCAACAGCGACAATTTCCGCCAGTCATCCATTCAGGGCGTGATGAAGCGCATCAAGGCCAAGGGAGCGCAGGTAATAGTCTATGAACCTACACTGAAGGATGGTGACAGCTTTTTTGGCAGCCTTGTGGTCAATGACCTCGCTAAATTCAAGGAAATGTGCTCAGCCATCATTGCCAACCGTTACGATGCGGTTCTCGACGATGTCGTGGACAAGGTCTATACCCGTGACCTCTTCCATAGGGATTAGGCTCCTTTAAGGCTGAGCTAAAACAGCTTGAATCCTTTGATACTCAGGGGCTGGGCGGTACTCAGGTGCTGCGCCAGCTCCTCTTCGTTTATTCGGTAGACGCGGGGTTTGCGGGATAGGGGATAGCTCTCGAAGAAGGGGTCATTGCTCGCGAACCAGCTGAGTTTAAGAATGTTGGAATATTGCCTCAAGCCAAAATTGATGGCAATGGTCTTGGCAGGAGTGCAGACTGTGATGCCCTTCTTGCCGTCGATGAACTCCGAAACGCAGACCATCCTCCTTGTGGCAATCCTCGCGGAAGGGGAGTCCTGCTCCGAAGCGCTGCCGCTTAGCGTATTGCCATTGTGCCTTATACTGATATTCCTTCCAAATTCAGCATTGATGGCGTCCATCATATGCTTGAAGGCCTTTCCGTGCACCGAACTGTCCTTGATATTCCGGAAGGCTATGTAGCAGTGTATCATTTCGTGGATGATTATGTCCTCGAGCTCTTCTTGCCTGAAATTGAATAAGGTGCTGATTTTCAGGATGTAATCGCTGTGGCCGATTACATTGCCGTACCTGTCTCTGATGACTTTGTACTCCATCTTTCCGACGAAGGTCCTGGCTTTGCTCAATACTATGCGTACAGGCGGCAATACACCGTCGAACATTAAATCATTGAACTTCCCGAAGGAGAGTCTGATAAATTCCAAGCTAGCTATCATAACGGGGCAAATTTCGAAATTCTTTTTGATGGATACAATCCGAATTCAGGGTAATGATATTAATATTGTTTATATTTGCAGAATTGCTTGAAAACTTCACAATAAGCGGAGTGGAAAAATGAAAACAGATATTGAAATTGCCCGTGAATCGGCTCTTAGGCCAATTAATGAGATTGCCGGGAAGTTAGGCATTGATGAGAATGTTTTGGAACCTTATGGTAGGTACATTGCCAAAGTGCCTTATACTCTGATTGATGAGGCTAAGGTGAAGAAGAGCAAACTCATCCTCGTTACCGCCATAACTCCGACCAAGGCCGGAATCGGCAAGACCACCGTGTCAATAGGACTTGCGCTTGGACTTAACAAAATCGGCAAGAAGGCTGTTCTCGCTCTTCGCGAGCCTTCCCTCGGCCCCTGCTTCGGAATGAAGGGAGGCGCAGCCGGAGGCGGATATGCCCAGGTTCTCCCGATGGAGAAGATCAACCTCCACTTCACCGGAGACTTCCACGCCATCACCACTGCCAACAATATGATTGCCGCCCTTCTGGACAATTACATCTACCAGCATCAGGCGGAGGGTTTCGGCCTCAGGCAGATACTCTGGCGTCGTGTACTCGATGTCAATGACCGTTCGCTCAGGCAGATAGTCACAGGTCTCGGCCCTTATTCCAACGGCAAGGCCCAGGAAGGAGGATTCGATATCACCCCGGCCTCTGAGATTATGGCCATACTATGCCTCTCTCGCGACCTCCAAGACCTCGAACGCCGTCTGAACAATATACTCCTCGGCTATACTTTTGACAATAAACCTTTCTATGTCAAGGATTTGGGTGTTGCCGGCTCCATTGCTGTACTCCTCAAGGATGCTCTGAATCCCAACCTTGTCCAAACGACGGAGAATACTCCCGCCTTCATCCACGGCGGCCCTTTCGCCAACATTGCCCACGGCTGCAACTCCATCATTGCCACCAAGATGGCTATGACTTACGGGGACTATGCCATCACCGAGGCAGGCTTCGCAGCTGATCTCGGAGCGGAGAAATTCTTCGACATCAAGTGCCCTAAGGCCGGCATATCACCTGCCCTTACCGTGCTCGTAGCGTCTCTCCAGGGCCTCAAGATGCACGGAGGAGTCCCGGAGACCGAAATCAAGCTGCCAAATCCCGAGGGCGTCAGAGCGGGACTTGCCAATCTCGACAAACACATTGGGAACATAAGGCAATTCGGCCAGACCGTCCTCGTTTGCTTCAACCGTTTCGCCCAGGATACAGATGAGGAGATAGATGTCGTGCGCAGTCATTGCGCTGAACTCGGAATTCCTTTCGCATTGAACAATGCCTTCCTGGAGGGCGGAGACGGAGCTGTCGAGCTTGCGGAGCTCGTTGTCGAGACCATCAAGGATCAGCCTTCGAAGCCGCTCCGGAACGTTTATGATTCGGGCAATGCCGTCAAGGACAAGATAGCGGCGGTGGCTACTCAAATTTATGGCGCATCTTCGGCCAGCTTCTCTTCGGAGGCGCTGAAAAAGATTGCCAGGGCAGAAGCCCTCGGCTTTGGAGGCTTCCCTGTATGCATTGCCAAAACCCAATACTCGTTCTCGCAGGATCCGAAGGCCTATGGTGTGCCTGAGGGCTTTAATTTAGATATCAAGGATCTGGTAATCAATGCGGGAGCGGAGATGCTTGTGGCGATTGCCGGTGATATCATCCGTATGCCGGGTCTTCCGAAGTCGCCACAGGCCTTGCGCATTTTCCTCGACAGCAAGGGCAATATTGAAGGCCTCAGCTGATATTACTTTGTCTGAAACCAAACTGAATCTACTTGATGGAGGGAAGACATTCTGAATATGCAATAGACCTAGACCGTATTGTTGCTTCCCGAAAAGGAGGCGACAAACTTCCTCGCTTTGTAGTAAACTGGCTGAAAAGACTTGTCCATCAGGACTTTATGAATGAATTTCTGACCAGAGGCTATAAGGGCGAGGAGTTTTGCCATGAATGTCTGAAGTATTTGGATGTAAAGCTCGAGATTGAGGGTCTGGAAAATCTGGACTTGATTCCCAAGGGCAGGCATTGCACTATTGCCTCCAATCATCCGCTTGGCGGCATCGATGGTGTCGCTCTCATTGCCCTGCTTTCCAAGCATTTCGATGGCAGGGTGAGGCTGCTCGCGAACGATTTCCTAATGTTCATTGACGGCATCTCTTCGATGTGTGTCCCTATCAACAAGTTGGGTGGACAGTCGAGACAGCTTCCGGCCCAGATTAAGGCTGCGTATGATTCTGATTGTGAGATGCTTATGTTTCCTGCAGGGGCCTGCTCAAGGAAGATTGACGGGCGGATTCAGGATTATCCCTGGAAAAAGACCTTCATCAGCCAAAGCGTGCGCAGCGGCAGATATGTCGTTCCCGTTCACTTCATTGGCGAAAACTCCAAGCGCTTCTATCGCATAGCCACCCTGTGCAGCAAGCTTGGAATCAAATTCAACTTTGCTATGTTTCTCCTCCCCGACGAAATGTACAGAGGACAGCACCAGACAGTCAGGATAGTCATAGGAAAACCTTTGGCCCCGGAGTTTTTTGATTCGACCCGCAGTGCTTATGAATGGGCGCAAGAAGTCAGAAATATCTCATATTCGTTATAGTTATGGAAAAGATTATTGACCCTGTGGATGTCAGGCTCCTTATTGAAGAGTTGACTCCGGACAAGAAGTTTATGGATACCAACAAGGGCAACAATGAGATTTACATTGTTACTTGGCAGGATTCACCGAATGTTGTTACGGAAATTGGCCGTCTCAGGGAGATAGCTTTCCGTGCTGCTGGCGGTTCGACCGGTCTTGCCCTGGATTTGGACGAATATGACAAAATGGAGAAACCTTACCAGCAGCTCATAGTATGGGACCCCGAAGCCAAGGCCATTATCGGAGGCTACAGATTCATACTCGGCACTGATGTGAGCTTTGGGGCGGATGGCCAGCCAAGGCTTGCTTCTTCACACCAGTTTCGTTTATCCGATGCTTTCATTAGGGATTATCTTCCTCACGTAGTGGAACTTGGCCGCTCCTTCGTCTCTCCCGATTACCAAAGCTCGAAGGCCGGGGCCAAGTCGATTTTCGCGCTGGATAATCTCTGGGACGGCATTGCTTCAGTCGTTTACCAGCATCCTAACATTCATTACTTTTTCGGCAAGATGACTATGTATCCTTCGCTTGACAGAATAGCGAGGGACCTCATCCTGCACTTCCTGTGGAAGCATTTCGGAGACAAGGATAATCTGGTGCGCCCAGTTGAGCCGCTGATGCCTGTTGCCGATCCAGCTCTGATGGACCTAATACTGCACGAGGAGGGCCTGAAAGAAGATTTCAGACTCTTGAAAGAGGCCGTGAGAAGACGCCACGCCAATATTCCGCCTCTAGTCAATTCCTATATGACCACCTCTCCGAGTATGTTGATGATGGGAACTGCGGGCAATCCAGAAATGGCCAATATCGAAGATACAGCCATTTTGGTTTGTTTCGACGAGATGTATGAGGATAAGAAGGCCCGCCATATAGACACCTTCCGACGCTATAAACTCAACCGTATAAAGACCAGATTCCCGCTGCTCGATCCCGAGATGGAGGACAGGATTGTGAGCAATTGGGACAAGCGCCGTGAAAAGCTTTATACCAAGGTAAAAAAAAGCATAATTGCCCGTCGTTCAGGACATAAATAGTGCCTTTTTGTCGAAAAAGAGCACAAAATGATTGGGATATGCTCGTTTTTGTCTAAATTTGCAGAACGCATTATTCTTGAAGGCTATGAAACGGATTCCTGTTCTTGTCTTGCTGTTATTCAGCTTTTTTTCTGCTTCTGCACAAATACAGAACAGGTTGAATGTCGATGAAGATGTATTCAAAATCTACGCTGAAGGCCGCTTGCAGCCATATGACGACAGCAATGTTGCCTTGGGCGATTCGCTTTTCGCAATAGGTGTCGCGAGAAATGATTATAAGATTAAGGCCATTGCCCTGAACCTCAAATTGTCCCCGCTTCTGGCCCAGAACAATATGGTGGCTCTAAATGAGGTCATAGAAGAGATGAAGAGCATACGCTCCAGTCATCCTGACATCAACGATATTTACATCGCAGCGATGTATACCTACTGTCAGGCTCTTACGCTCTCGAACCAGATTTTCGCTGCTATGCTGAATGCCCGCGAGATGTCCCGCGTCGCGAGGGAGTCAGGTGATTCCTTTGGAATGATGATGTCTTACAGGACCCTGGGCTTCATCTACGACTACCGTGGCAACAGTCAAATGGCTTACAATAGCTATCTTGCTGCATTGCCTCTGTGTGCTGGAGCTGCCGCCAAACAGGAGCTTTTCAGCATTCACGTCCTCATTGCCGAGCAGCTCATCAGTATGAGACGCTACGAGGAGGCGGAAATGTATCTCGCAATGGTTCAGGAGGAGTATGATCCAAGTATTCCTTGGGCCGAATCACAGATACAGATGCTCCGTTTCATGCTGTATTACTCAGGCTACAAGCCTGATGAGTACCAGGACAGTATGGATTGTCTTATGGAGTCAGACAATCTGGAAGGTGTCATGGATGAGGAAACCCAGTACCAGATGGCAGCAATGTTCTATCTTTCCAAGAAGGATTACGCCACTGCTCTTGAGTATGCCGCCAAGATTGTGAATGACAACAACAGGCATATGATGCAGGCGGATATCTTTGAGGAAATGGGTGACTACAAGAAGGCTCTGGGCCTGTATCATCATATCGTGGAAGCGAAGGATTCGATTAACAACGTCATTCAGAGTGAAGACATCGCGATGATGGATGCCGAGCTGAACCTGTCTTCGATGAGGATGAAGGCGGAAATAGCTGAAAGTCAGAGGAATAACATTATCGCCTATAGCCTCTCCATACTGCTCGCTTTCCTGATTCTCTTCCTGTCGGTGATGTACAGCCGCCGCAGAAAGCAGTCAAAGGAACTTGAGGAGCACAATATCCAGCTTCAGAAAGCGCAGCGGGAGACCCAGGATGCGCTCGAAAAGGCCACCGAGGCCAGCAGAGCCAAGCAGCGCTTTGTTCAGAATATGAGCCATGAGGTACGTACCCCTCTGAATGCCATAGTGGGTTTCTCCCAGCTCCTGTCAATGCCTGACGGCTTCCTCACGCAGGAAGAAAGGGACCAGTACCGTGGGTATGTGATGAACAATTCGGATATCCTGACTATGCTTGTGGATGATATCCTGAATACCTCGGACTTGGATTCAGGAAATTACCAGATTTTCATATCAGCGTCACGTTGCAACGAAATAGCTTCATCTGCAATGACTTGCGTTCAGTTCAGGCTGCCGGAAAACCTGAAGTTCTATATGACCACAGACCTTCCGGACGACTTCTCCATAGATACTGACCCTCGTCGTGTACAGCAGATACTCATCAACTATTTCACCAATGCTTTCAAGCATACCAAGATGGGTGAAATCCATATCCACTGTGGCATGATGGGACTTGAAGGCGTAGCCACTTCGGAACAGTTGGAAACTCTCGTCTCCGAAGGCAGGATGGTTTACTTCAGCGTAGCCGATACCGGTACCGGAGTGCCTGCAGACCAGGCTGAAGCCATTTATGAGCGTTTCAGTAAACTTGATCCTTTCGTGCAGGGAACAGGCCTGGGACTCAACATCTGTCGTGAAATTGCTGCAAAGCTTGGAGGTCAATCATATCTCGACACTGATTATGTTCCTCCTCAGCCATATGAGACAGGTGCACGCTTTTTCCTTACCCTCCCTGCCAAATGCCCTATTCAAGAGCCATCATCCAATGAACAATAAAAGATCAATGAAATACCCAAGTATGAGATTTTTCAGCTGCTGCCTCATTCTGGCAGCAGTTTCTTTCTCTTCAGCCTCTGCGCAGGACCAATTGCCTGCCAAGGCTGAAACCAAACTCTACAATAAAACCATTTCTAAAGCCAGTCTCAGCGCCTACAATAAGTTCCTGAATAAATACCCTTCATCGGTCTATTCTGATAAAATCCTGACTCTTAGGGATTCTACTGAATTCTCCTTAATCGACAAAGGCAATGCCGCAGCAGTGGATGCCTTTCTCAAAGCCCACAAATCCTCTCCTCTGAAAGGAGAGATCGAGGCTCTGCTCGAGGAGCTCTGCCGCTGTCCATTGAGCCAAAATGTCGCGCAGGACATTGCCGCGGAGAATATTGCCGCATATGACGCATCGACTATGCTCGTCCTTCCCGTAAGGGAGCTGGAGCGCGACTGCGTCTTCGTTATTGACTTGATGCCCAAGGACTTGCACTTCAATCAGATAAGACTCTACTCGATTGCCCCGGATGCAGCATTTTCTGATGCCGAGGGCAGCGGAAATTGGAATCTCGTCTCTGAGCGCGCGATAGAAAAATATTGCCTTGACCCTTCGATGGACAGGACGATTGCGGATGGAGCGCTCAGTGTCGTCAATGTCGCCGGCGCCCGTATGCTCAAATTCGACTATCTGAACTGGAACACCCGGTCCAATTTCAAACTCGAGTGGTGCTCGACCCTCATACCTCTTGACGGCAGTTCCCAGACAAATCTGATGTTCTACGGTCGCAATATGCTTGACAAGGCCCCTGCAGCCGCCGCTTACAGCATCGAAGGCCAGAGCCCCGAAACGCTTTCGTTGACGGGAATGTCGCAGGAATTGTCCTATCTCTTCCAGGGTATGAATGGCAATGAGGCTCTCAAGCCGCTGTCTGAGGCGGATGCAATGTCGGATGAGGCAATACTGTGGTGGCTTGGCAAGAACCCTAAGGCTGAGACCAGCGCCACATCAGTGAAGCCTGGAACCTTGAAGGAGGGGAGTTCGTTGGTCGGTGCCTTCAAGAATGCAAGGGGCAAGGAGAGTTCATCCCGCTATTCAGTCGCTTGTATGGATTTCCGCGGCTATACGGTGATAGTCTCCCAGTCGAAATCAAGCAAGGAGTACAGTCTTGTCTGGGCAGAGCCAATATGCAAGAATAAGAGTCGCGACAAATACATCAGGAACATTTACTTTGACAATGACGGAACTACCCTCAACCTTATGTATTACAAGGCCAAAACGTCCTTCAAAATCAAAATCAACCTCAATTCCAAGACTCTGACTCGCACACGTTAGGCTCCTGCGCTATATCATCTATCCTCGAAAAAAAGAAAGTGACTAAGTAGTCATAAGACTTATTAGTCACTTTCTTTGGGCTGATGATTACAGTCTAGCTGTAAAGGAAGCGTTTAATGCTCATCTTAGGAGTCTTCGCAAACGGCTCAAGCACTATCTCCACCTTGGTGAGTTTGCTGTAGCTTGGAAGAATTTTGTTTGAGCTGACACGGATGGTCTCAGGAAGGTCAGATACGGTCTCCTCATCAAGGCCGGCCTTCTTAATGGCATCCTGGTCCAAATAAACGAGGGCAACAAGTTTTGAAGAGCGGTCAACCACCACTGACTCAGTTACATAGTCCTGAGCATTGATTACGGCTTCCACTTCCTCAGGGTAGATGTTCTGTCCATTTGCAGAAAGGATCATATTCTTGCTGCGGCCGCGGATGGTGATATTGCCTTCCTTGTCCATAACACCGAGGTCTCCGGTATGGAGGAAACCGTCATCGGTGAAGGCATTGGCCGAAGCCTCGGGATTGTTGAAATAACCGCTGCAGATATTGAGACCCTTAGCCTGGATCTCACCAACGATGTGCTCTGGATCATCAGAATCGATGCGCACTTCGCAGGAATCAACCTTCTTTCCGCAGGAACCCTGGACGAACTTGGATGGATGGGAATATGCAAGAAGAGGTGCAGCCTCCGTCATACCGTAACCGACGGTATATGGAAGACCCATCTTGCGGAAGGCCTTCTCGACATCCGGATTGAGAGCTGCGCCACCCATAATGAACTGTTTCACATTGCCACCGAAAGCCTCTATCAGCTTGTTGGTCACGAGCTTGTATATGGCCTTGTTGACGATAGGAATGGATGTGAGAACCTTCATTACAGGTTTTGATAGTGTAGGTTTTATTGATGACTTGTAAACCTTTTCCATTACGAGTGGAACCGTAATGACAAGGTAAGGCTTTACATCTGCAACTGCCTTGAGCAGAGTAGATGCAGCCGGGGCTTTGCCGAGATAATAAACGGTCACACCGCAGCAGAGAGGGTAGAGGAACTCGAACACAAGACCGTAGATATGTCCCATAGGGAGCATTGATACGATATTGTCCTGGCTGCCTGCAGGAATGTGACGGATGGCAAAGTCAATTGATGCACTGAAAGACTCATATCTGAGCATAACGCCCTTTGGAGCGCTTGTGGTTCCTGAGGTGTAGTTGATGCAGGCGAGGTCCTTGGGATTGTCGATAGGGTATGAAACAGCCTCCTTGCTGAAGCCCTTAGGATATTTTGCAGCAAATGCTGAGTCAACGGAAGCGAAGGCGTCCTTGACCTGCTCGTCCTTGCCCCAAAGCAGAGAAAGGTCCTGCAGACATACCACAGCTCTGAGCTTAGGCATCTTCTCGGCATCAAGCTTAGGCCACATATCCTTGTCGGTGAAGAGGATAACACTCTCCGAGTGGTCGACAAGATTGTTTACACTGTCTGGTGTAAAGTCAGAAAGCAGAGGCACAACTACAGCCTCATATGTGGTGACTGAAAGGAAGGAAATGGCCCAGCGGGCTGAGTTGGTTCCGCAGAGGGCTATCTTCTGGCCTTTCTGAATGCCGGCGTTTTCAAAAATGAGATGAAATTTTTCGATTTGAACAGCGAGATCCTTGAAAGTGAATTCCTCACCGCGCCAATTGCAGAGCGCCTTCAGCTCCCAATCACGCTTGATGGTCTCGTTTAGTACTTCCAAAAAATGCTTCATAGTGATTCGGTTTGATTTTTTTCTGGAACAAAGATACAATCTTTGGGGAAAGAGTGATTCTTGAAGTGGTCAAGTCCTTCGAAAAGTGGTGTATTGGCTCCATTCTATATCAATGTTGGTAAAATATCCCTATAAGTGGCGAAATTCTGCTCATTCGAGCTTCAAATTCCTAGCCGAATACTCGCTAAAATAACATTCTTTCCTCGCTAAAATCCCCGAGTGAGAAAGGAGCCACAAAAAAGGTGACCTTCAGTCGCTTTGACTTTGGGTCACCCTATTCTGTATATTTGACGCTCAATCAAGCGCCTGCAGTATTGCTTAGAAAGAAACAGCGATACCGATGAAATCATCTGCCTTGAGAGCAGCACCACCGATAAGACCGCCGTCGATGTCTGGCTTAGCGAAAAGCTCCTTAGCGTTTGAAGGCTTGCAAGAACCACCGTAAAGGATGCTGGTCTCCTCTGCTACCTCTGCGCTGAACTGCTCTGCGAGCACCTTGCGGATGTATGCGTGAATTTCCTCAGCCTGGTCAGCGGTAGCGGTCTTGCCAGTACCGATAGCCCAAACCGGCTCGTATGCAATGATTACGTTCTTCATATCCTCAGCTGTGAAGTGTGAAAGTACATTCACGGTCTGAGCCTTTACAACGTCGAAATGCTTCTCAGCCTCTCTCTCCTCGAGGGTCTCACCTACGCAGAGGATAACTCCGAGACCGTTGGCAAGAGCAAGCCTGGTCTTCTCAATGAGCTTCTCATCTGTCTCTCCGTAGTACTGACGACGCTCTGAGTGTCCGAGGATGGTGTACTCTGCACCGGTAGAAGCTACCATTGCGGCAGAAACCTCACCTGTGTAGGCTCCCTTTTCCTTGTCTGCGCAGTTCTCTGCTGAAAGTGCTACTGCTGTGCCCTTTACAACCTCAGCAACCGGTACGAGGTGGGTTGCAGGTGTCGCGATGATAAGTTTTACGTCAGCAGGAACCTCTGCTGATTTTGCTACTACTGCCTTTGCGAGCTCTACGCCCTCAGGAACTGTGGTGTTCATCTTCCAGTTTCCTGCTACAATGTGTTTTCTCATTTTCTTAAATAATGTATTGAATGATTCCTTCTTTAAGAGTTTGTCCTTATGGACGAAGCATCCGCAAATTTAGCAAATTATTCTGGAAAAATGACTAACTTTGCGTGACTATATAATAACTGATTAATCATCCTGATTCACAGATGAAAAATTTTGTAGAAGAACTCAGATGGAGGGGTATGATTCACGACATCACCCCCGGCACGGAAGAAGAACTTAAAAAGGGACCTATGTCAGCTTATGTTGGCATTGACCCTACCGGAGATTCCCTTCATATAGGACATCTTGTCAGCATAATGATACTCAAGCACTTCCAGGCTTGCGGCAATAAACCATACGCTCTTGTCGGCGGCGCCACCGGTATGATAGGCGACCCTTCGATGAAAAGTGCGGAGCGCAATCTCCTCGATGAGGAAACCCTTGCCCACAATGTCAGCTGCATCAAGGCTCAGCTCGGTCGCTTCCTCGATTTCGAGTCTGACGCTCCTAACAAGGCTGAACTCGTAAACAACTACGACTGGATGAAGGACTACACCTTCATCAATTTCACCCGCGACATAGGCAAGCTTATTACTGTCAATTATATGATGTCTAAGGATTCAGTGAAGAAGCGCCTCAGCAGGGACTCTTCCGAGGGTATGTCCTTCACCGAATTCACTTATCAGCTCCTTCAGGGCTACGATTTCCTCTACCTTTACGAACACAACAACGTCAAACTCCAGCTTGGCGGCGCTGACCAGTGGGGCAATATCACCACGGGAACTGAGCTCATCCGCCGTACCAACGGAGGCGAGGCATACGCCCTTACCTGTCCGCTCATCACCAAGGCCGACGGCGGCAAGTTCGGAAAGACCGAAAAGGGCAATATTTGGCTTGACGAAGAGCTTACCAGCCCTTACCAGTTCTACCAGTTCTGGCTCAATGTCTCCGATGCCGATGCTGAGAAATATATCAAGATCTTCACTATGCTCGACCGCGAAACCATAGAAGCGGCCATAGCCGAGCACGTCCAGGACCCGGGCCAGCGCAGGCTCCAGAAGCTTCTTGCCAAGGAAGTGACCATTATGGTACACGGTGAGAAGGAGTACGAGAATGCCCTCAAGGCATCCCAGATGCTCTTCGGCAAGGCTACAGCCGAGGATCTCCGCAGCCTCGACGAGAAGACTTTCCTTGCTGTCTTCGACGGTGTCCCTACAGTGGAAATCGAGCGCGCAAAATTGCCAATGCCAATACTCGACGCTGTAGCGGTGGAGACAAACATCTTCCCTTCAAAGGGCGAGGCCCGCAAGATGATTCAGGGGAACGGCTTCTCAATCAACAAGGAGAAATTCACCGACCCTAACGGCCAACTTGCTGAAAATGACATCATTGACGGTAAGTATATACTCGCCCAGAAAGGCAAGAAGGACTATTACATCATCAATATCAAGTAAATGGACAAAGCACCAAGCACAAGACAGCTGAAAGTCGCACGTGAAATCCAGAAGGATATGGCCGAAATCCTGCGCAGCAAGGGTATGGCGGCCTTCGGAGGAGCGATGGTGACAGTGAGCGAAGTACGTGTCTCTCCTGACCTTTCATTGGCCAAGACCTATGTGAGCATCTTCCCTTCGGCAAAGGCCGAAGAAGTAATGAAGATACTTAACGAGAATGTCAAGGCATACAGGGGAGAACTCGGTCACAAGGTGGGAAAGCAGTTCAGGATAGTTCCTGAAATTGATTTCTACCTTGACAGTTCACTTGACTATGCCGAGCACATAGATCAGCTTCTCAAAATGTAGTTTTACAATATGAACCTGCCGTTCTTTATAGCCAAACGCTACCTTTTCGCCAAGAAATCACATAATGTGATAAACCTGATATCGGCGATAAGTGCTGTCGGAATGGCCATAGGAACGGCGGCTCTGGTTATTATACTCTCCGTTTACAACGGTTTCGACAGCATCATCAGTTCTTCCCTGAGCGATCTTGATCCCGACATCCTCATCACAGCTTCGAAGGGCAAGGTCTTCGTTCCGGAAGGGGAGGCCTTCGATTGGGCGTATGATTGCCCTAAAGTGCTTAATATCAGTGAGGTACTCCAAGAAAATGTCTTTGTCAATTATGACAATCGCCAGGGAGTCGTGAAGGCAAAGGGAGTGGATGCAGTCTTCGAAGATGAGTCTGGAATAAGCTCCCATATACGCAGCGGCGAGTTCCGCCTCCATTACGGCGATGCGCCAATGGCAGCGGTCGGAGCAGGTTTTGCATATAAGATGGGTATCAATCCCAGCTTCGTCGCACCTCTCGAAATCTACTTCCCCGCCAGGGACAGAAGCATCTCTCTTGCCAATCCTCTTGCCTCCATCAACACCGTCTTTGCCCGCCCTTCCTGTGTCTTCTCTGTCAATGCCGACGTAGATGCCGGCCTGATCATCCTCCCCATCGAAGCGATGAGGGAACTTCTGGCTTATGACAATGAGGTATCGGGCGTGGAAATGAGACTTACCAAGGACTGCAGCAAGGCGGAACGTAAGGAAATCTTCACCAAGCTTGAAGAACTATTAGGCCCTGATTACAAGGTACTTGACCGCTACCATCAGAATGAGGCCGTCTATAAAATGATGAAGTATGAGAAAGCATCCATCTTTCTCATACTCATCTTTGTAGTTATTATCATTGCCTTCAATATCTTCGGAAGCCTCTCGATGCTCATCATCGAAAAGAAGTCCGACATTGAGACCTTTAGAAGTCTTGGAGCCTCGGATAAACTTATACGAAATTGTTTCGTCCTTGAAGGCTGGATGATTTCTATGCTCGGCTTATGCTCAGGTCTCATCATAGGAGTGCTCATAGCCTTCATCCAACAGAGCACGGGTCTTGTTAAGATGCCGGGAGGTTTTCTAGTCAGCGCCTATCCTGTGGTAGTGCAGCTCAAAGACCTGATTATCACTTTCGTGAGCGTTTCCTTGATAGGCTATCTGATTGCACTTGTTCCTGTAGCCAATGCTTTTCGTAAACATTGACGATTTCACCTATATACATAGTGTGCAGCCCTGTTGAGGAGTAAATTCCGTCCCTGATATCCTGAGGAAGTTTGTCTTTCTCGAACTCGTCCGAATAGATTTTCTTGCATTCGATTACCAGCTCGGCATCCTTGAATCGCGGATTGCCCTGCTCAGTAAAGTCCACGCGCAGACCTGAATTGGCAGTCTTGTCAGGGTCATCCTTCTGAGAATGCGAACCAAGATATATCAGTCCGTCCTTATACTCTCTCTTGTCTGGGAAACGGCTGATTGTGAACCAGTTGGAATTGTCCATCAGCTTCTTTGAGTAGCGGTCCGAACTCACGTACACGGTCACGACAGGCTTGTTCCACAATTGACCTACGGAGCCCCAGGAAATGGTCATAGAATTGTAGGATTTCGCATTGCCCATAGCCAGGGCCATCCAATCCCTCGAGAACTCACCGACTGGTCTCATTACCAGCTCCTCAGGTGCCAGCTTGACCCAGGTGGCGAGGCTGTCCGCATCTTCCCGGCCCTCGCCAGATTCCCCGCCGTGACGGCAGGAAGCCGGTAGGATAAGGGTCGCAGCCAAAGCAAGGCAAGTGGTCAGATGGGCTATTGTAATATGCTTATTCATAATCAATTACTCTTCTGGAAGGAACATTGGGTCCCAGGCTGGAAGCATAATAGGCTTCTGTTTCAGGAGGGCCATTACGTCAGCAGGAACATACTGCTTCTCAACCACGAGACGGAACATATACTCATCGAACCACTCGTCGGTCATAATGATGTTGCCCTTGTAACCTGAAGAAGCGCCCCAGCTGTTCTCCACCATCCACTTGACCGGTTTACCGTTCTTGATATCCACTGCCTTGAGTGTCATAGCGTGAGAAGAACCGCTGGCGTGTGTCATTACCCTTTCGGTTTTGTTCATAGTGAACTCCACTCCGAGCAGGGAAGCATAATCGTAGTTGTTCAGGTCGGCTACACCCTTCTTGCTGTTGAGGAACTTGTTCACGTCACAAGAGAAGTACATAGCAGTATTGCCCTTGATGGAAGCAATGGCCATTTCCTTGATTTTCTCTACAGGAAGGTTAACATAAACCCAATTCTCACCATCGTAAACGTGACGGTCATAGTCAATCTCATAAACCTTGAAATATTCGCGTGTAGGGTCGTTCATCACCATTACGTAATTGTTCTCAAGGTCGGCGTTCACGAACTCCTTGTAGAATGAAAGCGGAGTATAGGTCTTCTCGCTGACGAAATTGCCCTTGGAATCGTATCTTGCCCACTGGAACTCAGTCGGAGGTACACCCAAACAAAGGCAGAGTATGCGGTACACTTCCTTGAGCATATCGGTCTTCATAGCTGTCAGATCAGCCTTCTTTCCAGCAGCGCGGAGCTTGAGTCCGTCCTGGCGGAGCAAGGTCTTGATCTGAGTGGACATAGCTGAAGTGTTATTTGAGCACAGTGTCTCAGGCATAGCATCAGCAGGCACCAGACCATACTTGGTGATAAGATTGGATACTCCAGTGAACTGTCCTCCGTCACCAATTGGGTTCTGGAAAAGCCAGTCAACCTTGCGGTCCTCGAAAGGCAGGTCCTTGGTGTCGATTACTCCCTGGAGGAAGAGGTTGGCCTTTTCAAGCTGGTCATAGAAGAAAACATAGTTCTGGGAAAAGGTGAAATCTCCTAGGTCGTATTTATCTATCATCTTGGCTCTCAATACATTGAGTCCTGAGAAAAGCCAGCAGCGACCGGATGATTTTTGATCTGTGATGCCCTTGGTGCGAACCTCGTCAGAGAAGTGGGTGTCGATCATTGCCATATTCTCTGCATTCTCTGCGAGAACATTGATGGAGGTCGTATTCAAAGCATTTCTGATAGCCTTGTCATTGGCATTGCCCTCATAGGCCTTGCTGATTTCCTTGAGCATATCAGCGCTGATGCCTCCCTGAGCACTGAGGGAGATTGGTAATGAGGCTGCCAGAAGCAAAGCCGCTACGATGGTCGTGATTCTTTTCATTTTGTTTATCTTTTTGATTGTCAATTAATTCAATGTCTGGACAAGAACTCCTATAGACTCTTTCCTGCACCATAGCCACAGTCTTCCGCTGCGGTCTGTCTTTTCGACAGTGAAACTCAGTCCTTTCTTGCTGAGGACCTCGCTCTTGCTTGTCCACTTCAACTCTCCCTTGACCTTCTGCCCCTCCTGCGTTGGCACATATTCCAGCTTGACGCAATAATAATCGGACATATTGTCCGTGAAACTCCTGTATTCGCAGGACTCCCGCTTGAAAGATGTTTGGCAATTCATACTGTCAAAGACGAAAATCTTCTGGCCCTTGACGGTCAATCCAGTCGTATTCGTGCCCACAAATTCAGGGTCCACCTTGCTGCCTTGACAAGATGCTGCAGCAATGCAAACAAGCATCAAAGTCAATATCCTATATACTGTCGTTCTCATTTTACAGTGATTCTTTTGCTGATTATTTCGCTCGAACCGTCCTGATAATCGATGTAGGCCTTCAGAAGACCATCATTCTTCACTGTCCAGTATCCTGAACCGTCATCCTCGATATCTCTGTCTTCAAAGGTCCAGCTCACTCTTGCACAGTTCCTCGCATTGAATACCCTGAGAGGCATCTGTGATCCCCAGATAAAGTAACCCTCACTGTCCCTATCAGCTGAATTCAAGTATATGAAAGGATAACCGTCATTGTAGAAGGCCTTGGTGGTGAACTCGCTTTCCACACAGTCTCCGCTTCCCCCTTTCTTGGTAGATACTTTCACGCTGTAAGTGGTTTTCTCCGAAAGTCCCTCGAAAGTATAGGAATAAAGTCCTGTACTGTAAGGCTTTACGCCTCCTTCGATAACTTGTCCGTCCGAGCCTGTGAGGCTGATGTAGCTTAGGGTTTCAGCTCCACCTCCTGCCATACTCCATTGTACTATCGCTGCATCCTGGAAAGGCTCGACCTTGCCGATGGAGATAGGCCCGGCAACTGTGAAACTGACTCCATCTCCCATATTCCTTATGTTAAGTATTGAAAGTTCTGAACTCCTGCCGCTCCAGTGCTGGAATGCCGGTGCCGTATTTCCGGAGAAGGCATTTCTGCTTCCGTTTGGCCAGAATACCTGTGAAATGCTCCCTGTACCCTGCACACATTCAGCAAGATACGCGCACTGATGTTTCGGCCAGCAGTTTACCTCGTTGTAGTACCAGCGTTTGGCCGCAGTCATATTCATCTGATAAGTGTCCGAGTATCCTGCCTTTTGAAGGCTCTTGTCAATATGATATATGAGCAAGCCCCTGCCGCCCAGATACTCGTCCCAGCCCTGATTATCCCTGCACTCGAAGAGCCAGTACTCGCCAGGAACGTCGCTCGCCATCTTGTAATAGCTCTTCTCCTGACTCAACGGCAGCAGAGTGACTTCGCCCGTCTCGAGCGTAAGACAATTACCAACGCCAACCGTATCCAACTCCAGGGCGCAATAGTTAGGGGGAGTGTTTCCTCCATTGTTGTATGAACCGTAGTCCATAATGCTGATTCTGCCCCAAAGTCCTATACTCGTTCCCTCACTATCCTCATAATCAGTATCATACATATCGGAAAGTCCAAGAGTGTGGCTGAATTCGTGACAGAAGGTACCTATGGTGGTGAAGCAATCCTGTCCATTCTCGTCCAGGCTGATTTCCGTAGAAACAGCGTATTTGTTCAAGATTTTTCCGTCCAGGCTCAACTTGATACCTGCGCCGTCTGCCAGATACCATTGATGCGACCAAATATGGTCGTCGCCCGCACCTTCTGCCTCGTCCCTGCCGGCAACGAAAAGGAAAACATTATCCACCTCACCGTCATCGTCCGTATCGAATTCTGAGAAATTCACCTTCGCATCCACCAGCTTGCAGGCCTCTGCAACAGCCTCAGCAGCCCTTTTGTCCAAGCCATTATCGCCGTTCTCGCCATAATATGCATATCCGTGTGACAATGTGACAATGTCGCTGACCACGAATTCGAACTCCTTCGAGTCTCCGAACTGAGCTTTGAAATAATCCAGGGCACTACCGGTCGCTCCGTTGTAGTCATAGCCCTCCTTTGTCAGCATATTCTCGAAATTAGACTTGCCGTACTTGAATTTCAAATCGCTGAACTGCGCCAGAATGATCAAAGCCTTAATCTTGCCACTACAGGCCTTTGTGTCGATTCCATTAGCAATTCTATTCTGATTCAGGCTGCCTCGCAATGCCCTCTGCTCTGAGGCTTGCTGCTTCATTCGAGTGTAGGGAATGTTTCGTGCTTCGGCGGCAGCAGGGGAGAGCCTGTCGCTGACGTGAATCCCGCTGCTATATCGGCGCCCGTCTTCAGTGAAGAAGGCATAGCTGTACCAGCCATCCCTATCTTTGATTATGGCGCTTCCCGTCTCAGTGGTGAGAAGCTTGAAAAATTCATCTCCTGTCAGTCTCGCATTAATGGATGAACCGTCAGGCTGAATCAATTTATAGTAGCCCGGACGTGCCGGAACCGCCTGTACGCAGACAGTGAAAAAAATGGAAAATATGCAGAATAATAGTCTCTTCCCTTTCATTTCCAACTCAAAGAGTAAGTTTGATAATTCTATGCAAATTAGGGAATTTTTCCCGAGAGCACAAGCACTTAAGAGTAAAAAACATAGAAAGGCAGATGGTATGGAATAAAGGAAGTGTATAAAAGAACAAAGAGCTGGAAACCTCACGGCTTCTCAGCTCTTAGACGTGTACTAAAACCTAAACCTGCATGTTAGATGCAGAAAGGTTTATAAACGTTGCATAAAATGCAAAAAAAACTTTCAAATTCTAAAGATTAGTTCTTAGCCTCTTCTACAGATACTTTTCTGAACTCCTTAAGGTCTTTCATAAGTTCAAGGGCAGCCTTACGTGCACGTGCGCCAGCGGCTTTGTTTCCCTTCACTACCTGAGCCTCAGCATTCTCCTGGAAAGCAGCGATCTCAGCATTGATTTTTTCAACAAGCTCTTTCATTTTGATACATATTTGGGGTTAATACTATTGTCCTCCAGAGGGTACGATGTATCCTATACGCAAGTTTATGAAGAAAACTTGTGATTTGCAAGTGTTTATGAATTTTTTACATTCAAAATATTCATTGCACGGTCAGGTCCTATGGTCGAATAATCCTTGCAGCCCGCAATCACCCTCTCGCTTATTGCCTTCACCTGCTCCATTTCTCCGGCGCTCATATTGCCGATAACGAAATCAACCTGCTGTCCTTTTGCGAAATCATTGCCTATGCCTATGCGTATTCTGCAGAAGTCCTGGGTGCCAATCAGTTCCTGAATATTCTTCAAACCGTTATGCCCGCCATCGCTACCTTTCTTCCTCATTCTGATGGTTCCGAAGGGCAGATTAAGGTCGTCACAGATTACAATAAGGTTTTCCACAGGGATGTGAAGCTCCTTCAACCAGTATCTGACAGCATTGCCGCTGAGGTTCATATAAGTGGAGGGCTTCAAGAGATAGAACCTTCTTCCCTTGAACGAATATTCGGCTATGCTTCCGTACCTGTCTGTCTGGAAAACAAGATTGGATGCCTGAGCCCAGGCATCCAATACCATAAATCCCATATTATGTCTGGTTGAAGCATATTCTGCGCCGATATTGCCTAAGCCTACGACGAGATAGTTCATATATCAGACTTTTGAATACTAGCCTCTAGCGCTGTTACGTGTTGCCTTTACGCCGCAGATGATGGTATCCTTGTCGGTAAGGATGGTGATGTTGTCATACTTGAGGTCACCTGCCTTGATCTTCTTGTCAAGCTGGAGATTGCTGATGTCAACGGTAAGATCATCTGGAAGGTTGGCCATAAGTGCGCTGATGCGGAGGGTACGGCTGTTAAGGGTGAACTTACCTCCCTGCTGTACACCGACTGAGTGTCCGGTGATGGTGATAGGCACGTTGATGGCGATAGGCTTCTCCTCATTCACTGCGAGGAAATCGAGGTGGAGGCAGTTGTCCTTAACTGGATGATACTGAGCCTCGTGAAGCACTGCTGTGTATTTCTGGCCGTTGTCGAGTACGAGATCAACGATGTGAGACTTAGGTGAGAAGATAAGACCCTTGAGATCCTTCTCTACAACTGTGAAGAGTACATTCTCCATTCCAAGACCGTAAAGGTTGCAAGGTACGAGACCCTCTTTGCGGATAGCCTTGATAGTAGCCTTGTTTCCGACCTTGCGGACCTGGCCTTTGAGTTCAAAATGCTGCATTTCTGTAAATTGAATTAAAATGTGTTACTCATCCCGTGGACTGGGCCCGGGACCCATTGCACCAAAAGTCGCAGGGACTTTTCAAATGCGGGCGCAAATATAGTAAATATTTTATTAATCAACAAGTTTCGTGGCCTTGTTCCAAGCCAGGGTCTTGTAGAAATTGTCAAGATATGCGCTTCCATTTGCAGGAAGATACATTGACAGCCCGGAAAATACCTTTATTTCAAAGCCGGAGCTGGTGCCCATAAAGGACTCGGTAGCATTCTTGTAGCTTATGCATTCATCAAGAGCAGCGTCGAGGGCCTTCAATTCTGCCTCATCCGCCCCGGCCTTGGCCATAATATCCTTCAAATCATAGTACCAGTGATGGTTGTAGCGGAAATACCTCTGCACCTTGGATGCATTGATATTGGCCAGTCCCTCCCTGTACTTGCTGAAAAGTTCACCGCACAGTGTGCTGAGGGCGTCGAGTTTGCGGCAATCGACAGCGGAGATGGTCGCGGACTTGTAAAGGTCGGTTTTGTTTTGATATTGCTCAAAGAAATCGTCAGCCACGGCGACGACATCGGGACTGTCACCTTCGAGCAGACGCGAGCTCAGCTTTACATAGTCGAGACCGTCCGCAAGTATCTCTGCCTGAGAGAAAACCACATAGTCGGCCAAATCCTTCAGCTCGTAAGCCACTTCCACACCGCCCATCAGACAAGCGTCGAAAATGAGATAATCGAGATGGAAAGGGAAGCACTGATGCGCCAGCTCAGGAAGGTCAATTTCGTATGCCACGACTCCGGATTCCTCCTTTCTGTATGTGCCTCCGAAGCTCTTCACTGGAGGATCATCTGGATACTCCAGTCTTTCCCGTTCAAACTCCGGACTGGCTCTGCGCATCATAAGGGTATTGCCGTTCTCGAAAGCATCAGGATTCCTGTAATAGCCTTCCGGAATCCAGCCTGAAGCGTGTGAAGACATTACTGCACCGTAGTGCTTGGCCTTGAAAAGCTCGTCCAAGTCGTTGAGTATGACCTTCATATCATCCGGGTCGGACAATTTCATCGTCTCAGCGTAGTAGCGAAGAGTATCGACTCTCACTTCACCCTTGTTTTTGTATATCTGGAGCATCCTCGGCTTGGTGGGAGTGCTGTAATTGCCCCTGGCGGCTGCCAGGCTGCTGATTACCACTATGGCCTTGTCAGATTTTTTGTCCGGCACCCATCCCTTGGTAAGATCACCGATGTCTTCCTTCAAATATGACATCAAGTCGTTGTATCCATCTGAATACAAGATCATTACACTCTCGTATTCTTTGATTCTGTCCTTACCTCCCCCACAAGTGCAGCCGATATCGCAACCAGCGATGACCAGCAGCGCCACAATCGCTAATATATTGTTCTTGAAAAGTTTCATATCCTACAAAGATAGCATTTTTTCAGCTAAGTCTCACCCGCGGGGGTGGTGTTTGAGTATGGTATTCTGCCAAGTTGTCTTGTCTATGTGGGTATATATCTCGGTGGTGAGTATGCTTTCGTGCCCGAGCATCTCCTGCACCACCCTCAAATCAGCTCCGTTCTCAATCAGGTGAGTCGCAAATGAGTGCCTGAAGGTATGCGGCGAGATTTCCTTCCTCACTCCCGCCAGCATCGCCTGCCTTTTGACCATATTGAACATAGAGATCCGGCTCAATTGCCTCCCTTCGCGATTCAGGAACGCATAGTCAGCGCAGTCCTTTGCTGGCTCTATTCTTTCCTCCAGATAGGCTTCCAGTGCATTGAGGGCCATTTCACCTATGGGGACGAGTCTTTCCTTATTGCCCTTGCCGATAATGCGGACTATGCCTTCGTCGCGGTAGATGTTGGAGAGGCGGAGGTTTACAGCCTCGCTCACGCGCAGTCCGCAGCCGTAGAGTACTTCGAGTATTGCGCGGTCGCGCAGGCCCATCCAATTGTTGAGGGGCACCGAAGCCATTATTGCCTCAATCTCTTCGGGGGAGAGCACTTCCGGCAGATAGCATCCCAACTTCGGAGCTGCGATGCCCTCGGCTGGATTGCTCCCGATTTCCTTTTCCATCAGCAGCCAGTCGAAGAACGAGCGGATCGAACTGAGGAAGCGGGCTTGCGAGCGCTTGGACCTCTCCTCATTGCCGAGATAATCGACAATATCGTCGGTGCTAATTTCCCTGGAGGACTTGCCGACAAATCCCAACAGGGCCTCCACGTCACTGGAATAGGCCCTGGCGGTGTTATCGGAAAGATTTCGTTCAATCTTGAGATAGAATCTGAAATCCTTGATTAGCTTTTTGTCAGAGTGCAGAATATTCTTCTCCATACTTCAACATCTGGCCAAGATAATCATCCGTGTAGCTGAGCTCATAGTCAACGGTCTTGCCGTTTTTAACAACAGGGACGATTTCCGGGTTCACGAAGCCTCCGTATGGCTTGAGATTCAAAGCGGCATAGCGCTCGAGAACCTCCTTGTGCAGCTCAGGGTCAATATTGACAGCGTACTGCTCCACAAGTGCCTTGCCTGCAGCATAGTCGCCCTCAGACTTGATACGCTGAATCTCGTTGAGCAGCTCGCCGAAGAGGCCGCGCAGTGCCTCGAAGTCGTTGACCACGAAATAGGTCTTGCCATCCCTCTGCTTTTTCTCAATGACATTGCCCTCGCGTCCGTGCTCATAGCACCACTCCGCGATCAGCTTTCTGTTCTGCATATGCGCCTCGGTATTAGGACGGCCGAACTCGACCCTGGTGAACTGAACCATTATGCCGTTGCGTATATAATTGGTATACTGGGCTTTATAAGCTTCTTTGTCCGGCAGTATGCCGAGCTCGACCAGCTTAGGGTCTGCGCAATAGTAAAGGCCGAAGAGGTCAGCGCGGGTCTCCTCAAGGGTCGAGCTGTACTCGCCGAGGGCATTTGGTGATGTGCCAGGGAGCAATTGTCCCGAGCCGTGGCCAAGGCACTCGTGAAGGTCGGTATGAATTTCATCTGTAACGGAGAGGTACTTCTTGGCGAAGGCTATCTCCTCTTCGTCCCAGGCGAACTCGCTGAGGGTGCTGTTCGGAACCTCATTCGCAGCGCAGTCGTAAGCGTGAGTGATATTGGCAATGGTAACGGATTTTGAACCGTAATCCTTCCTGATCCAGTCAGCATTCGGCAGGTTGATGCCTATAGGAGTAGCCGGATATGCGTCTCCCGCCAGAGTGACCGCATTGATTACCTTGGCTGTAACTCCCTTAACCTCAGGCTTTTTGAAACGCTTGTCCACTGGCGAATTGTCCTCGAACCACTGAGCATTGGCGCTCAGGATTTCAGTTCTCTTCGAAGCCTCGTCGTCACGGATATTGACTAGCCCCTCCCAGGTGCCCTTTCTCGCGAGAGGGTCATTGTAATCCTCGATGAAGCCGTTGATGAAGTCAACCTTGCCGAGGCTGTCCCTGAGCCATTCGATATTGTACTTGTCCCAAAGCTTGAGGTCTCCTGTCTTGTAATACTCGATGAGGCTGGCGATGTACTGTTTCTGAGCATCGTTCTCCGCCACTGCCGCAGCCTGCTCCAACTCTCCGACGATGCGGGTGATAGCAGGGCCGTAAAGACCGCCCATCATCCACTTCTCTTCGCGGATGATGCCGTCGGCACCCTTGACAAGCTTGGAGTTGAGGCCGTAGGAAATTGGAGTCGGGTCGTTAGGGTCAGCCATTGCCTCATAGAAAGCATCAACCTCCTGACGGGTCACGCCCTCATAATAGTTTACAGCTGACAGTGCTACGATATCTCCCTTTGTATCAGTCGATTTGCGCTGTGCGAGCAGCTCCGGGTCGAAAATCACGTCCATCAGTTCGGCACACTTTCCGCCGTCTCCTACAGCCTCCATCAGGCTCTGGAAATACTCGCGGCTGCAAGCAGGAATAATCTTGTCCTCAGCATAATGGTGATGTATTCCGTTGGAGAAGAATACCCTCTTGGCATAAACCATAAAGTCAGCGAAATCCTGACACTCGCGATCTCCCTTATAATTCTTGATAATGTTCTCAAGGCTCCTTCTGATGCTCAGGTTGTAGCTGCAGTTCTGGTCCCAAAGGATGTCCCTGCCCCACTTTGCTGCCTCACAGAGGTGGTAAACGTACTCCTTCTGCTGCAGGCTGAGCTCGTCCCAGCCGGGCACCTGGTATCTCATTACCTTGATATCTGCAAATTCGTCAATCAAATATTTGAATTCTTCTTTTCCGGAATCCCCGGCACAGCCCGTAGCCAGCAGAACAGCGCTACCCATAGCCAATAACATTGATTTAGTTTTCATTGTTTCTTATATGCTAACATACTTTATGCAAACTTACGCAAAATCTTTTTCATATCTTTGCATTCCAATCAAATTTGCCAAGATGGAAGCAAGATCCAAAATGGAAACTAAGGGAAATATCTCAATCACCGGAGCCAGGGTAAACAATCTGAAGAACATTTCAGTCGAAATCCCTCGCGGAAAGCTCGTCGTAATCACCGGAATCTCAGGCTCGGGCAAATCTTCGCTCGCGTTCGACACCCTATTTGCGGAAGGCCAGAGGAGGTTCGCGGAGAGCCTTTCGTCATACGCGCGCCAGTTCCTCGGAAGGATGAACAAGCCCGATGTAGATTCCATCGACGGAGTTCCGCCGGCCATAGCCATTGAGCAGAAGGTTAATGTGCGCAATCCCCGCTCGACCGTCGCTACCACTACGGAAGTATATGATTTTCTGCGACTTATCTTCGCCAGAATAGGCCGCACCTACTCGCCCGTCAGCGGCAGGGAAGTGAAGTGCAATGGTGTCAATGACGTTATGTCCCTCATCCTCGACGGTCGTCCCCACATCCTCTATATACTATCCCAGCTCGGATGGAAGGAGCGTGAGGACAAGGTCGAACTGATGCTCCAGCTTAAGGAAGAAGGCTATTCTCGCTTTTTCCACGATGGCAATGCAGTCAGAATCGAAGAGGTTATGCAGCAGGCGGAGATTGGCAATTATCCTGAGCAGCTCTATCTCCTTGTTGACCGTCTGAAGCTCGCGGGAGGCGATGCCGATGAGGATACCAGAACCCGTCTCGTCGACTCCATCAACACTGCCTTCACCAGGGGGGGAGGGGAGATGCTAGTAAGTCTCGACGGAGAGCTGCACAGCTTCGTGAACCGTTTCGAGCTCGACGGAATGAGTTTCCGTAAACCCGATGAGTACCTCTTCAGTTTCAACAGCCCTCTGGGGGCCTGCCCTACCTGTGGCGGTC
Organism: Bacteroidales bacterium; assembly: GCA_029098505.1. Taxonomy (GTDB): domain Bacteria; phylum Bacteroidota; class Bacteroidia; order Bacteroidales; family UBA932; genus Cryptobacteroides. The sequence continues at coordinate 27,661 of JAQXOE010000033.1, read as the reverse complement.
TCGGCAAAATCATTGGCATAAGCGAAGACCTGGTCGTTCCGGACAAAAGCCTGAGCATATATGATGGGGCCATTGCCTGCTGGAAAGGTGAGAAAATGGGCTGGTTCAAAGACCATCTTATCTCAGTATCAGAGCGTTACGGAATCCCTATCTTCGAGCCTTATTGCAAGCTTTCCGATGAAGTCAGGGCCAAAATCTGGGATGGCGTAAAGGCTGAAAGGGAAGAGGACTCTCTGATCGGCCTCAATGAATTCTTCGCTTGGGTAGAAAGCCAGAAATACAAGATACAGTACAAATTCATGCTCAGCCGCTTCTCCGGCCGCACTGTCTGCACGGATTGTCACGGCAGCCGCCTCCGCCGCGAAGCCCTCTATGTAAAGGTAGGAGGCAAGACCATACACGAGGTGATGAGTATGAACATTATGCAATGCATAGACTACTTCAACAGCCTGGAACTGGATGAATACGAGAGCGCTATAGTGAAAGGCCCTGTGGATGAGGTACTTATGCGCTTAAGATGTATAGATGACGTAGGACTCGGCTATCTGACCCTGAATCGTGCCTGCAATACTCTCTCCGGTGGAGAAAGCCAGCGCATCAATCTGGTGACGGCCCTGGGTTCCTCCCTGGTCGGTTCAATGTACATATTGGATGAACCAAGCATAGGCCTCCATCCCCGCGACACCGACCGCCTTATCAGCGTCCTGAAACGCCTCCGCGACATTGGCAATACGGTGATAGTAGTGGAGCACGACGAGGAAATCATACGCTCGGCCGATGTTCTCATTGATATGGGCCCGAAAGCAGGTCTCTATGGTGGCGAAATCGTCTTTACCGGCTGTCTCAACTCCCTTCCTGCGCCTCAGGCCTCCACCCTTGCCCAGGCTGAAGCTCCTGCTGCCTCCCGTTTTTCACAGGAGGAACTCGGCCGCTCGCTGACATTGCAATACATCTGCGGCATCAGACCGCGATACTCCCGGACCAAGCGCGAGTGGCAATACTCCATCAAGGTCGAAGGGGCGATGGAGCACAATCTCAAGAACATAGACGTGCGCTTCCCGCTCGGAGTCCTGACTGTGGTGACCGGCGTATCCGGCAGCGGCAAGTCATCGCTGGTCGGAGATATACTCTATCCAGCGCTTTACCGCCGTATCAATGAATCGGGTGACCAGCCGGGACTGTTCCGCCGTCTCAGCGGCAATCTTGACCGCATCAAGCGCATCGAGTATGTTGATCAGAATCCGATAGGCAAAAGCAGCCGTTCAAATGCGGTGACCTACCTTAAAGTATATGATGATATACGCAAGCTTTTTGCTGAACAGCAATACGCCAAGATTAATGGCTATGGTCCTAACTACTTCTCTTTCAATCAGGAAGGCGGAAGATGTCCGGATTGTCAGGGTGAAGGCATAGTCAGAATCGAGATGCAGTTCATGGCTGATGTCACTATGGTTTGCGAGTCCTGCGGGGGAAAGCGTTTCAAGCCGGATGTCCTGGAAGTCAGGTACAATGGCAAGAATATCTACGAGGTTCTGGAAATGAGTGTTGATGAAGCCATAGAGTTCTTCTCGGCAGGCAAGGAGGACCTGGCAAAATCAATAGTCAGAAAGCTCCAGCCACTGGTTGATGTCGGTCTGGGCTATATCAAACTCGGCCAGAGTTCGTCTACCCTCTCTGGAGGAGAAAGCCAGAGAATCAAATTGGCATACTTCCTTTCCTTGAGTCTGAACAGCAATTCCTCGGCAGCCTCCAACGGTATACTCTTCATCTTCGACGAGCCAACTACGGGACTTCACTTCTATGATGTTGAAAAGCTGCTGAAGTCCTTTGATTCCCTTCTGGCCAAGGGCCACTCACTGATAGTCGTGGAGCACAATCTCGACGTAATCAAATCTGCCGACTGGGTAATTGACCTTGGCCCCGAGGCCGGTGACGATGGAGGACAGGTGGTCTTCGAAGGAACGCCGGAGGATCTCGCCAAGTCTGGCAAGACTCATACGGCGCACTATCTCGCACAATAATTGAATGACTCATAGGCGTTACAAAACTTTCCGGACAATATGGATGCAGTCATAACTTATGTGAACGGTCTTGACCCCGAGTGGCAGAAAGACTATATCGCCACTGTCGGAATGGAAAGCTTTCTGGACAAGCGTTTCCGTGACTGGGGCACACTCAAATACCTCCTCAGGGGCATAGAGATTCATCTTCCTTACATCAAGAATGTGTATCTGATAGTGTCAGGCGATACTCAGGTGCCGGAATGGGTGGATAGAAGCAAACTTCATATTGTACTGCACAAGGATATTATCCCAGCCAAACATCTTCCGGTATTCAACAGTACCGCAATAGAGATGTATATGCACAGAATACCAGGACTGAGTGAGGAATTCATTTATTTCAATGATGACTTCTTCCCGGTAATGGACTGTTCCGAGGAGGATTTCTTCAAAAACGGCAAGGCCGTAATGAAGCTCACCCCGATGTATGTGGCATACAGTCTGTACGACAAACACGTAAAAAACTCTGACAGACTGGCCCGCAGAGCCTCCGGAACATCTCATTTCATCAGTTATGTCCGTCCCCAGCACATCTGCAGCCCCCTGCTTAAAAGCAAATGTGAGGAACTTTGGGCCCGTGAAGCAGAAGCCTTGGACGCCAGTATAAGCAAACTCCGTACAAAGGACAATCTCAATTACTACGCCTTCTGCGATTACGCCTTCTTTACAGGCTCAGTAATTCAGAAACGTCTCTCGAAAAAGCATCTGTCACTGGCTGTCTCAAGTCTGGACAAACTTAGGGAAAACATCATAAACCCCAGGGCTAAAATATTATGTATCAATGATGTAAGTATGTCCCAAGAGAAGTTTGAAGCTGTCCGTACCACCTTGCTGGATTCTTTCAGCCGTAAGTTCCCCGCTAAGTCTGCCTTCGAAATATAAGCATAGACTGTTTTTCCATCACAGCCGGCTTAAGCGTCCAAGGCTCCTTTATTTGCTGCTGTCACTATGGGTTGACGACCACTATCACGAGGAATCCCTGGTTGACAGGTGGCCCGGCGTCAATAGTGAACATACCCGAGCCATTGCCCAATAGGGTCAATGTCACCCCGTGTCCGTCTTCGTCCAGCTCGTAACTGTAGATTCCTCTCGCGACATCGTACTCCAAATCGTCAATGCAAATATCCAGGGGAGTGTCAGGAGGATAGAGCTCGCACCAGATATGTACTTTGTCCCCATCCTTGCCGGTGATGAACTGCCCGGGGTAAAGTTCAATCCTGCCGGTCTTCACTTCCTCTTCCGGTGGCAAAGGAGTATCAGGTGAACTGCTGCCCTTCCGGGTGATGGTCAAGGCATAGCTGTATTTGACAGCACGCCCGACCCCCAAAGGCCCTCCGCTGTACCCGAAGCCCTCCTGATTAATCTCAATAGGGTAGTAATAAGTGCTTCCGTCTATATCCCCTTGCACCACAAGTCTCGTATTCTCGCTGCCCAAGACTCCATCAGCGCTGTCATTTGGGTAACAATACAGGTTCACCGCCTTCCATTGTCCCGGAGTAAAACGGCTGTACAACATCTCCGGATGCCTCATAGTGCTAAGGTAGTGTTCATCCAGACGGCTGGCATTCGCCACCTCGTTCAGCTTGAAACCGTCGTTTCTGAGTATCTCTGCGCTTCCCGAGACATTGGTAAGATAAACACTGGCATTCTCAAGTGTACGGCTCTTGTAGCCTCTCCCAGAAAAGTTTACTTTGACGAAATCCAAGCATACATTCGAGATCAAAGGAGAAAGATGTACGTTGATAGTTTCCTGCTCACCGGATAAAAACCAGGCTTCGCCGCTCATTACCGGGAAGGATGGGTCCTCATCCTTTAGACTGTATCTCAGACTCTCCAGCTGCTCATAATTCCTGATATCCAAAGGATTAATATAGGCTCTGGCAAGATTCGCCAGAACAACAAGATGTTTATCACCCTTACCCGAACTGATTTTCTGGTAAGGACCCTGAGGCAAGTCATAATGTATATATGAATCAATTCTCGATAACTCGTCATCATCGAATACAAAGATATCGAGGCTCTTTATTCCAGCTATATCTGAGACTCTGCCCAGCGAGGCCTTGGTCTCTTGCCTTTCCACATCTACCAGATTACTAATCAGAATGGTCTGTTCATACTTCAAACCATCATATCCTCCAGTTTCGGAAAAGTGGTCGGATCCGCTGCAGGACACAAGAAAGCAAAAATTGATAACAAGCAAGCAATTTGTGACAAGAGCTGCCACAAGAAAAATCTTTGAGAGATGATTAAACATTTGGTTTCTCATAGTCTTCGAATCTCACGATCGGAAAAGCTTCACCGACCTTATCCGAACGCGAATATAGAATAGAGCGAGGTCAATCCTTATAAAATTCATAAAAGTCACCGGGGTACCACGGCTATTTCAATGAATCTTATCATTTCACGATAGCAAAGAGGGTGACTAACACTTAGTATTAGTCACCCTCTTTGCTACTATTAATTTCGATTAACCTCCGAAGTTGTCGTAGAGGATATTTGCAGGATCCACTCCGAGTGAGTCGAGAAGGTTGTTCACAGCGCCTACCATCATAGGAGGACCGCACATAAAGTACTTGATGTCCTCTGGAGCCTCGTGGTTCTTAAGGTAGGTCTCGTACATAACATTGTGAACGAAACCAGCTACATAAGGAACGCCGGCTGCATCAGCTGCAGGGTCCGGACGGTCGAGGGCGAGGTGGAACTTGAAGTTAGGGAACTCTCTCTCGATCTCAGCGAAGTCCTCGAGATAGAATGCCTCGACGAGTGCGCGTGCACCATAGAAGAAGTGAACGGTCTTCTTGGTTCTGAGAGTCTTGAAGAGCTGCATGATGTGGCTGCGGAGAGGAGCCATACCTGCACCACCACCCACAAAGATGTACTCCTGACTGTCAGGATCATCCTTTGGAAGGAGGAATTCACCGTAAGGACCTGAGATCATCACCTTGTCACCAGGCTTTCTTGTGAATACATATGAAGATGCGATACCAGGGTTTACAGGAAGAAGCTTAGGACCAAGCTCTCTTGGAACTGACCTGTCGAATGGAGGTGTGGCAATACGCACGTTGAGCTTGATAATGCCCTTTTCACCAGGGTAAGAGGCCATAGAGTATGCTCTGATGGTATCCACAGGGTTTGAAGAGTGGAGATTGAAGAAGCCGTACTTCTCCCAATCGCTCCTGTATTCAGGTGCAACATCGATATCCTTGAAATCAAGTTCGTATCTTGGGATATCGATCTGGATATACTGACCGGACTTGAACTCGATGTTCTCTCCCTCAGGAAGTTTGACTGTAAACTCCTTGATAAAGGTAGCCACGTTGTCATTTGAGATTACCTCGCACTCAAGCTTCTTGATGCTGAGGGCGCTTTCGTCCATCTGGACCTTGATATTCTCCTTGATCTTGACCTGGCAGCCGAGTCTCCAGCCTTCCTTGATCTGCTTGCGGTTGAAGAAACCTACCTCGGTAGGAAGAATCTCACCGCCGCCTTCTACAACCTGAATCTTGCACTGACCGCAATTGGCCTTTCCACCGCAGGCTGAAGGAAGGAAGATACCGTTGTCAGCGAGGGTACCCATAAGGGTGCCGCCCGGCTTGACGTCCAGAACCTTCTTTCCGTCATTGATATCGAGTTTGATGGATCCTTTAGGTGTGATCGCCGACTTAACGATAAGAAGGAGAACCACAAGGATGAGAGTTACTATGGTAGTAACGATGATTGATGCTAATACTGTACTCATATCTCTATCCTCCTAAAGTGAAATGCCCATAAAGGCCATGAATGCTATACCCATAAGACCTACTGTGATGAAGGTGATGCCTGTGCCCTTGAGTCCTGCAGGAACGTTTGCGTAAGAAAGCTTCTCACGAATAGCTGCGAGGGCTACGATGGCCAGATACCAACCGATACCGCTACCAAGAGCGTATACTGCTGATTCACCAACGTTTACGAAATCCTTCTGCTGCATGAAGAGTGATCCACCGAGGATGGCGCAGTTAACGGCAATCAACGGAAGGAAGATACCCAATGAAGAATACAGTGAAGGAAGGAACTTCTCTACAATCATCTCGACAAGCTGGACGAAAGCCGCAATTATGGCAATGAAGAGGATGAAGCTGAGGAAGCTCAGATCCACGTTCGGTCCGAAGATGCAGTTCTCACCGGGAGTGAGGACGTATTTATTGAGAAGGTAGTTGAGCGGAAGGGTGCAGACAAGCACGAAGATGACTGCAAGACCCAAGCCGTTCGCTGTTTTTACATTCTTTGATACTGCCAGGTATGAACACATACCGAGGAAGTATGCAAAAATCATATTGTCAACGAAGATTGACTTTACGAATAAGCTTAAATATTCCATAATCGATAGTGTCTTTTAATTATTTCTCCTGGAGGTCTTTCTGTATGCTTCTCTGTGCCCAGATAACGCATCCGAGAAGGATGAGGGCCATAGGAGGAAGTATCATAAGACCGTTGTTGGTATAACCGATGGCTGAGAGTACAGGAATTCCGAAGAGGGTACCTGAACCGAAGAGCTCACGGAAGAATGCGATGATGATGAGAATCGCGCCATAACCGACACCATTTGCAAGTCCGTCAAGGAGTGAAGGGATAGGCTTGTTACCGAGGGCGAAGGCCTCGATACGGCCCATCACAATACAGTTGGTGATGATCAGACCGATATAAACGGAGAGTTGCTTGTCAATCGCATATGCGAAAGCCTTGAGGAGCTGGTCAACAAGGATAACCATCATAGCGACAACCACAAGCTGCACGATGATACGTACACGGTTAGGAATGGTCTTTCTCAAGAGAGAGATAACGAGGCTGGAAAGGCCTGTGACTGCAATAACTGAGAGAGCCATCACGCAAGCTCCTTTGAGCTCGACTGTAACTGCGAGTGAGGAGCATATACCGAGGACAAGGACAGTGATAGGATTGCCCTTGGTGATCGGATTGAGAATTGTTTCTTTAAGATTTCCCATTGATTATTCCTCCCTATTACTTTTCATTTTCACAATTGCCGCAGTGCTCGCCTTCGTGAGCTTCGTGCTGGCCTTCGTTTTCGCAATTGCCTGAGTGCTCGCCTTCGTGCTCGCAATTGCCGCAATGCTCACCCTCGTGTTCACCGCAGCAAGCCTCAGCTGATGAGAGGAAGCCCTTGAACGCATTGATCCAGTTGTTGATGGCATCGCTGACACCGTTAGAGGTCATAGTTGCGCCCGAGATGGCGTCGATGGCATTTGCCTTGCCGTTTGCACCGCCCTTCACGATGGCGAATGGGGTGACATCACTGAAGTCGATCTTCTTGCCTTCGAACATCTGACGGAAAGCCGGGTCATCCTTGATCTTGCCACCGAGGCCCGGGGTCTCTGAAGCGTGGTCGAAGTATGCTCCGATGATGTTGTTGCGGTCAGCGGCGAATCCGAGATAGCCCCAAACCGGTCCCCAAAGGCCGGCTCCATAGATAGGAACGACAACTGTACCGTTGTTGAAAACATAAACCGGAAGGCTGGTCTCATTGCCATCCTTGATATTGTAGTTCTGTGCCTTGAGGTCAGAAACGGTATATACCTGGGCGTTGGTGACATCGAGGTCCTTTACCTTCTCTCCTGCGGCATTGACAGTGTAGGCCTCAGCGATGTTCTCCTTGTAGAATGAGAGGATGGCGTCATTGCCCTTGGCAGTCCATTCAGCCTTCTCGCCGAACTTGCCGGCAGTGAGAATCTGGCTGATGACCTCAGCCTTTTCGTTTGCCTCCTGCTTGCTCTTGAGAGATGAAGAAGCAAAGGCAAGAACCGCAGATACGATGATTACTATCACCGCTGTATATACTACTGTATATATATTGTTGTTTGTATTCATAACTTAAGCGATTTTCTTTGCCTTTCTTGAAATATGTGCGCTTACTACGCAATGGTCGATGAGAGGTGCGAAGGTGTTTCCGAGAAGGATCGCGAGCATCATACCCTCAGCATAGCCAGGGTTGAACAGACGCACGATGACGCAGATAGCACCGATGAGGAAGCCGTAAATCCACTTGCCGCACTCGGTCTGGGCTGCTGTAACAGGGTCGGTAGCCATAAAGACTGCACCGAATGCAAAGCCACCCATTACCAGATGGTAGTAGCAAGGAATGTCGGTAAGACCTCCGAGCTGTGCAAGACCGCCCACGCAGAGAGCACCGAGCACTGAAGAAAGCATAATCTTCCAGCTTGCCACATTGGTCCAGATGAGGATGATGGCGCCGAGGAGTATTGCCAGGGCTGAAGTCTCACCTACTGAACCTGAGACAGTTCCGAGGAACATATCCATAAAGCTTACTGAATCGGCTCCATTTGCAGCTGCCTGTGCGAGAGGGGTTGCTCCCGAGAATCCGTCAGGTGCTCCTGCTACCCAAACCTTGTCTCCTGACATTGCGCTAGGATAAGAGAAGAAGAGGAATGCACGGGTGAGGAGGGCAGGGTTCCAGATGTTCATACCGGTACCTCCGAACACTTCCTTTCCGAAGATGACAGCAAAAGCGACTGCGATGGCGAGCATCCAGAGAGGAGTGGTTACAGGAACGATAAGAGGAATGAGGAAACCTGTCATAAGGTAACCCTCATTCACTTCTTCGCCGCGAATCTGGGCGGAAGCGAACTCTATACCGAGACCTACGACATAAGATACAATATAGAGAGGGAGGACCTTGAGAAGTCCGTAGAAGAAATCAGACCAGAAAGCAGGATCTGCGCCGATGGCGATGCTGTGCTGGTATCCGACGTTCCACATTCCGAACAATGCAGCAGGAATGGTGGAAATAAGAGCGATGATGACGATTCTCTTGAGGTCAATGGAATCCTTGACGTGAGTACCCTTGAGGGAAACTGTATCAGGAACATTGAGGAATGTCTCAAAAGCATCGACAGTTGAGTGCAGCCAGTAAAGCTTGCCGCCTTTTTCAAAAATCTTGTTCATAACTTTTAAGCCATTTCTTTAAGCATCAGGTCAATGCCCTTTGCGATGATATCCTGAATGTAATTCTTTGAAGGATCCACGAACTCACAAAGCGCGAGATCTTCCGGAAGGACCTCATAGATGCCGAATTTCTCCATCTTCTCAATATCTCCGGCAAGGCAGGCCTTGGTGAGGTAGAGAGGGTAGATATCCATAGGAAGGACATCAGCATAATATGAGTCCGACATAAGGAAGGCTCTTGGGCCTCCGTGGAGGTTGGTGTCCATATCGTACTGCTTCTTAGGGCAGAGCCAAGAGAAGTAAGAACGGGTTGATGAGAACTGGTTCAGACGCAGAGGCCTTGCCCATCCGAGGAGCTCGTGGGTGTTGCCCTCCCTGACGATGCTTACCTGAGTGTCGAAGAAGCCGAGATATCCTTCAGCGCCCGCATTTCTTCCGGTGAGGACATCACCAGAAATGACGCGCAGGCCGGAAGCTGAACCGTAGAAAGGCTCGAATGATTTCATAGGTGTTCCTGGCAATACCTCAACGTAAGCAGGCTCCACAGCTGCAGGACCGGTAACGGCCACCCTTCTGCTGAGTTCGAGCTTGCCCTGGGTGAAGAGCTTGCCGATGGCTGCAAGAACAACAGCTGAAACTGTCCATACTGTCTCCTCCTTGCGGATGTGTGAAATGTGTGAAATCTGTACTCCGACATTGCCGGCAGGATGTTTTCCTGTGAATACGTGAACGGTGGCGTCCTTCATTCCTGCGAACGCAGACTTGCTGCTGTTCACTGAAACGTGAACCGGAGCAAGCTTGGCGAGAGCTGTGACACCAGCCTGCATGGCAGCAGCCTCAGAAGCCAGGGTGAACTCAGTATCCGCAGCCAGAGGTGCGGTGCTGAATGCAGAGATGAAGATGCCCTTAGGAGCAGCTGCAGGATCTGCCAGGATGCCGTAAGGCCTCTGGATCAAGCCTGCCCAAAGACCGCTCTTCAGGAGGACTTCCTTAACCTGCTCAGCTGAAAGCTTGGCAGGGTCATTCTTTCCAAAATCCACATACTCCTGTGCAGCGTCAGCCTTGACAAGCACTGCAAGCAACTTTCTCTTGTCGCCTCTGACTACCTGCTCCACTGTACCGCTGACCGGCGAAGTGATGAGGATGTCAGTGTTCTTTTTGTCAGCCAGGACTGGAGATCCGGCCAATACCTTATCCCCCTCCTTGACAAGAAGCCTTGGGTTAAGGCCCTTGAAATCGGAAGGTTGGATAGCTACTGTGCCAGCTTTTGCAATGTCCTTGACTCTGAGGTCTGCAGCTCCCGAAATCGGAATGTTGAGACCTTTTTTCAAATCGATGCTGTTTGACATTATTAGTAACTTATTATGAGTATTTCCTATATGCGCCGCGAAGATACACATTTTTTGCTAAATTTGCGGCATTATGGAAGACAAAGTACGCGCTATTTTCGAGGGGCTGAATGACGAGCAGAGGGATGCCGTAGCCTGTATTGAAGGTCCCGTTCTCATTGTGGCCGGTGCTGGCTCAGGTAAAACGAGGGTCCTGACCAGCCGGATTGCCAATATCCTGGCCTGCGGCTGCGAGCCGGACAGAATACTTGCATTGACCTTTACCAAAAAAGCCGCCGGCGAGATGAAGGAAAGAATCTCCGCAATGGTTGGCGAAAGAAAGGCCAGGAGGCTCTATATGGGCACTTTCCACTCGGTTTTCATCCGTTTCCTACGTGACTATGCCGACAGGATAGGCTATCCGGCCAACTTCACGATATACGACACCAGCGACTCCACCAGCGCCATCAAAGCCATACTCAAGGAACTCAAGCTCGACGACAAGACATACAAGCCCAAGAATGTGCTCTCGCGCATATCGATGGCCAAGAACAACCTCTGCACTGCCGCCCGTTACAAGGCGGATGCCGTGGCAATGGCCAACGACCAGCGCTCCAAAACCCCGCGCATCGGTGAAATCTACGAGCTCTACGACCGCAAGCTCAGGCAGTCGGGAGTGATGGACTTTGATGATATATTGCTCAATATGAATATCTTGCTCCGCGATCATCCGGATGCTTTGAAGGAGATTGCCGATCGTTTCGACTACCTGATGGTGGACGAGTACCAGGATACCAATTACGCGCAATACGTCATTCTCAAGAAGCTCAGCCAGTGGCACAGGAAACTCTGTGTGGTGGGCGACGACTCACAGTCCATCTACGCCTTCAGAGGTGCGAAGGTCGAGAACATCCTGAACTTCAAAAAGGACTTCCCGGAAGCGAAAATTTTCCGGCTCGAAAGGAACTACCGCTCAACCAAGACCATAGTAGATGCCGCTAACTCATTGATAGCCAACAATGAAAACAGAATTCCGAAGAACTGCTACGCGACCGGGGAAACTGGCGAGAAAATAGCTCTCATCCGCGCTGACAATGAGAACGACGAGGCGAAAAGAATTGCCGGAAGCATAGTCGGCCGTATTCGCAGCGCCTCGTCGCAATACAAGGACTTCGCCATTCTTTACCGCACCAATTCCCAGTCCCGCGCACTCGAGGAAGCCCTTCGCGGCTATAACATCCCGTATATCATCTATTCGGGCAATGCCTTCTTCGACCGCGCCGAGGTAAAGGACCTGATGGCCTACTTCAAACTTGTTGTCAATCAAGACGATGACGAGTCTTTCAAGAGAGTCGTGAACAAACCGGCCAGAGGCATAGGAGACACCACCATCAATGCTCTCGCAGAAGTGGCGAAAGCCCATCAATCCTCTCTGTATAAGGCAATTACCATAGCGGAGCAGGAACTCTCCGGCATCAAGTCCGCAGGCCTGTCCAAACTCATTGCCTTCCGCAATCTCATTGTCCCGCTATCGGAGCGGCTTGACAACGAAGACGCGCTCAGCCTCGCCAGCGCCATTGTCCGCGAAAGCGGCCTCGAAGCCTTTTACAAAAGCGACAGCTCAGTCGAAGGCCAAGCGCGACTCGCCAACATCGGAGAGCTCATCAGCAATGTCGCCAGCTATGTCGAGAACCGCCAGAACGACTACATCGAAGACCTTCAGGCCGAGGGCAATGAATACGACGACTCCGAAACTGAACTGCCATTGATACGCCTCGACGAATACCTCGAAAATATATCGCTGCTGAGCACTGTGGATATGACAGATGAGGAAGATGCCTCCAACCGCGTGTCAATGATGACCGTCCATTCAGCCAAAGGCCTGGAATTCAAGCACGTATATGTGGTGGGTATGGAACAGAACCTCTTCCCGTCCTCGATGATGACAGGTTCCTTGAGCGAAATAGAGGAGGAACGCCGCCTCTTCTATGTGGCAATGACGCGTGCAAAAGAAAGCCTTGACCTTTCCTTCGCTTCCAGCAGGATGCGCAATGGCCAACACGAATTCAACCGTCCGTCAGTCTTCCTCAAAGAGATTGACCCTCAATACCTTGACCATCCGCTAACCGAAGAAGACTACAGCGCATCCGAGGAATCCTACGGCTTCAGTTTCGGCCGGGGATCTTACTCCGGAAGAGGCTCTTCAGGTGGCTTCGGCTCTTCTGCTGGCTTTGGGCGCAGTTCAGGTCAAGGCTATGGCCGTTCCGGTGCGGTTCAGTACGAAAAACGCCAGCCGTCGCCAGCTGTCAAATCCGCTTCTCCTTCCCGCGTGGAGTCATCTTCCCGCGCAGTTTCAGGAGTCTCCAATGCAACATCTTCCCGCGTAGCTGCACCTTCCCGCGCCGCGTCGGGGGCCGTTCTCAAAGACCGCTATGACGCAGCCACTTTCATTGCCAACCGCATCACTGACTTCGCGGCAGGCCAGCGAATCGAACATCTCCGCTTCGGTCCCGGTCAGATTCTGTCTCTCGAGGGCAATTTCCCGGATGTTAAGGCGAGAATTCAGTTTGACGACTTCCCTGAACCAAAAATCATAATGCTGAAGTATTCAAAGGTTAGAATTATCCGCTGACCCCAAATTTTCTTGTAGCTCGTAGTTGTTTTTTTTGTCTTTATTTTATTCAATAATAGTCCGCAATAAGCTGATTTTTTCAGAGGAAGGGCAAAAAAACTCTCCTAAAAGTAATATTTTGGCTGATAAGGTATAGGATAAGTTATTTTATTGCTATATTTGTGTTGAAGTTTTTCATAGTTTAAGTTTAGGTTAAGTAGCGGGGGTGGTCGCAGGGATGCGTCCTCCCCGTGAATTTTTTTGCATCAAGATGTCCGGACCTGTGTTTCTTGTGGGGGTATCACGCGGATTTTATCTTTTTTATAAACTTTTATCTTTTTGTTGTTCAATATTGTGACCGGAACAGGTCGGCTCGGCCAGGTTTTTTGGAAAATGTATGGACTATGGAAAACAAAAAGAATTCATTTATTACGCCTCTTGCACACCTTGTTGCTATGGCGATGCTGCTGTTATACGCGGCGTCTTGTGAAATGATTGACCTGATAGGGGCTCAAGGGGAGTTGCGGCTATCCTTTTCCGACAGCTCCTATAACACTACCAAGGCATCATCGGAGATTCCTGATACGAATTCGTTTATTTTGAATGTGGTTGATTCAAAGGGTAATACTGTTTATAACGGACGATATGGCGATTCCCCGGAGTCTTTGCTGGTGTCGGCTGGAAGCTATACGGTCATCGCTCTCTCGGGAGAATTTTCATCTCCTAAATTTTCTTCGCCCCAATATGGTGATAAACAGCTTGTTGTGGTGAGTCCGGGGAAGGTGGCAAATGTCGAATTGCTCTGCCGCCAGATGAATGCCGGGATTCGCCTGAACGTCGGTGCTGACTTCCTCAAGGCTTATCCTGACGGCTCTCTCTTTCTCAAAAGCGATCAGGGCAAACTTCTCTACGCTTACCGGGAGAAACGCATCGCTTACTTCAAGCCTGGCAATGTCTCATTGATACTGAGCAATAACGGCAAGGACGAGACCGTCTTCTCGCGAATACTCGAGAGTCAGGAGATTCTAACCTTGAATATATATGCACCCCAGAACGGAGGCACTAAGGGTGGAGTCCATATTGCCGTAGATACTACACGATACTGGAACAGCAGCGATGTCACCATTGGTGACAAGAACGGAACTGATGGCGGCGATAAGGGCAAGGCTCTCAGTGTTGCGCAGGCGAGGGGGAGTGCAGGCTCGGAGGATGTATGGGTTTACGGCTATGTTGTCGGTGGAGACCTGAGTTCTTCTTCTGCCAGTTTCAGCACTCCGTTCAAGTCGCGCACCAACCTCCTGCTTGGAACCCGCTCCAGTTCTTCCGACAAGGAAAGCTGTCTCTCGGTTCAGCTCCTGAAAGGAGATATCCGGGATGCCCTTAACTTGGTGGACAACCCGGATATCCTTGGTACTCAAATATTTCTAAAAGGTGATATAGTGGAGTCCTATTACGGTATCCCGGGAATCCAGAATATCACCGAGTATGAAATCAAGTAGAGCCTCTGCAAGACACAAAAAACTTTGTCGCTGAGACCTTGCAGGCCTAGTAACCGAAGATGTCCTCAAGGGTGAGGAACTTCACTGGGCCGAGCGAACGGAGGAAGTTCATATCCATACCGGAAGCATCACCGAGGAGGCCGTAGGTGTAAATGCGGTCCTTGACATACTTCTGCTGGGTAGCTACAAGGTCATCCATAGTAAGACTGCCTATGGTCTCAAAGACGTATCTGTCAGTCGGCTCGCTGAGTCCTAACTCGCGGTCATTCAAGTAGTTGGTGAGTACCTGACTGCCGATTATCCTGCGGGTCCTGAGTACGCCGTCCATTGAAGTCTTGGCTATCTCGAATGACTTGTCAGACTGAGGCATATTGTTGATAATCTCGTCGAAGGCCTCCACTGCTATCTGGAGCTTGTCGTTCTGTGAACCGATGGTTGCGTTGAACGAATAGCTGTCATTGAGCTGTGATGGGGCCCTGAGGGAAGCATTCGCCGAATAGGCGAGAGCCCTTGCCTCACGCATTTCCTGGAATACGACGGTGTTCATACCGCCACCGAAGTATTCGTTGTAGAGCTTGATCTGAGGGTCATCCTTAGGGTCGTACTTTTCTCCGCTGCAGGTGTACTGGATATAATTGAACTGACGTGATGCGTATGGAGCGATATATACTGCAGGCGCAGGGGTTTCAAGCTTCTCAGGGTAAAGCTTCTCAAGATGTTCGAGCTCGGCTGCCGCCTTATGGCTGCTCTCGAGGAGGGCCTTGACTTCATCCTCGCCAGCAGGGCCGTAGTAGGTCACAACGTGCTCATAACCAAGCAGACTCTTTATCTTTGAAAGAAGCTCATCGGAGCTGATGGCCTTGATCTGGGCGTCGGTAAGGGTGGTCTTGCGTATGTACTCCGGACCATAGGTGACGTAGGTCCTGAGGGCGCTGTAGCAAGATGACTGGTTGTACTTGGTGTCAGCGCGCGATTTGAGAAGGTCGGACTTGTACTGGGCGAGGATTTCCTCATTGCCAACAGCATTCAAAATCACGTCCTCGACGATTTCCAGAGCCTTTCCGACATTCTCGCTAAGGCCTGAAACGGAGAATTGAGCATTGCTCGTTCCTACGCGGGTGCCGAAGTTGCAGGCGAGCTTGTAGAGTTCCATCGAGATTTCCTGGAGCGACCTGGTCTCGGTCCCGAGGTAGGTAACATAGTCGAATGCCATTGCCAATGCAGGGTCGGAGAGGAGCCCCTTGTTGAAGATGAACGAAAGCTGGGCAATGTCATTGACCTCATTCTTCTTATAGAGAAGCTCGATGCCCTTCTTAGCCTCAGACCTGCTCATATCGGTTTCGTAGTTAACGAATTGCGGCTCGATAGGCTCGACTGTAGATGCCTGAAGACTGGTGAGGAAGTCGCTCTGCTTTTCGCGGTTCATTGCGATAGGAGTAATCTTCGGAGCTTCGATCTTCTCATTCTTTGGATTGGC
Organism: Bacteroidales bacterium; assembly: GCA_029098505.1. Taxonomy (GTDB): domain Bacteria; phylum Bacteroidota; class Bacteroidia; order Bacteroidales; family UBA932; genus Cryptobacteroides. The sequence continues at coordinate 11,729 of JAQXOE010000033.1, read as the reverse complement.
GCCAATATGCTTGTAGCCAATTACATAGCTATTGTCTGCGAGGTACTTGTTGGCCCAGGCCACGACATCCTCCTTGGTGACCTGCGCGAGGCGTTCTGTCTTATGGACATCGTCTCCCCAGTCGTGCTGGTTGATGAAGGAATTGACGAACTTTCTGGCCCTTGAACTGTTTCTCTCGAGGGAGCGCATATCGCTGAGTTTGATATTGGCAATGGCTGCTTCGATCAAATCTTCGCTGAAATCGCCTGCACGGAGTTTCGCCACTTCAGCAAGAAGAAGGTCGCGCACCTCCTCGAGGGTCTGTCCCTTTTTCGGAGAGCCCTCAAGCATAAACTCGCCATAATCGACTCTTGAGAAGGTTCCGGCTGCTGCGCCCAAAGCCAGCTGCTGCTGATTGATATCCACATCAATGAGACCGGCCATACCGTTATTGAGGACTGATTCCACAATCTGTCCTACCTCGCTTTCCCTATCCTTGCTGCCAGGAGTCCTCCAGGAAATAGCAACGAACTCAGCCTGAGTGCCATAGACGTGTTTTTCTACAGGGCTTGTGATAGGCTCTTCCGGCTCGTACTGGAGTGCTGGAATCTCAGGATTCGGCTCCCAGTCGCCGAAGTACTTCTCTATGATAGCCACGAACTCGTCAGGGTCGAAGTCGCCCGAAACGCAGATGGCCGTATTGTTAGGCACATACATAAGGGCTTTCTGCCTCTTGATGGCCTTGATTGAAGGGTTTTTCAGGTGGTCAGAGGTACCGATTACGCTCTGTGAACCGTAAGGATGCTTCTTGAAGAGCACAGAATCGATGGCATAAAGCAGATTCTCGCTGTCCTCGTTGAGGTACATATTGTACTCCTCATACACGGTCTCAAGCTCCGTATGGAAGCCTCTGATGACCATATTCTTGAAGCGGTCAGCCTGAATCTTTGCCCAGTTCTCGATTTGGTTCGAAGGGATATCCTCCTGATACTGAGTGACATCGTTCGAAGTGGAAGCATTCGTTCCTTGGGAACCGATTACGGCCATTGCCTTATCGTACTCGTTCGGGATTGAAATGAGCGATGCGAGATAGCTCAATGAATCTATCTGGTGGTAGAGGGCCTTGCGCTCCTCAGGGTCAGTCTTGGTCCTGAACACCTCGTAGAGCTCCTCAATCTGGTCGAGATAAACCTTCTCGGCCTCATAATCCGAGGTTCCAAGATTGGTGGAACCCTTGAACATAAGGTGCTCAAGATAGTGTGCCAGGCCGGTATTATCCGCAGGGTCATTCTTTCCGCCCGAGCGGACGGCAATATAGGTCTGGAGGCGCGGTTCGGCCTTATTGACAGTCATATACACCTTCAGACCATTGTCGAGTGTGTAGATCTTGGTGTCCATCGGGTCGCCGGCAACGGTTTCGTACTTTGGCGTACAGGAAACCAAAAGCAGGAAAGCTCCTGCAATTGCAGTGATGATGTTCTTTTTCATATCCTATGAATTAATGCTTTACCAAATTTAATAGGGGCTAAGCCTCTTCCAACTAACCAAGCGCGAATATAGTAATTATCTGCACACATTGTCCTTATTTTTTATTAACTTTGGATGTTTTGCAGAATTGAATGCTTCTGCAGGGCTGCGACCACATTAAATAACGACTAAAACAGAACATAAAGATGTACTCGCTTGGAATTGACGTCGGTTCATCGTCCATCAAGGTATCTGTCCTTGACATAGAGAAGGGCAATTGTCTCTCATCATCCCAGAATCCCCGCACCGAAATGCCGATAAGCGCCCCGATCAAGGGCTTTGCCGAACAGGACCCGGAAATGTGGTGGGGCTATATCAAGGAATGTCTCGGTGATTTGGCGCTCCAATGCGACCTCTCCAAAATTGTGTCCATCGGCATCTCCTACCAGATGCACGGCCTGGTCATCGTTGACAAGGACATCAAGCCTATCCGCCCGGCCATCATCTGGTGCGACTCCAGAGCTGTAGAGATTGGTAATGAAGCACTTGCGCAGCTGGGACGTGATAGATGCCTCGATCATCTGCTCAATTCTCCGGGCAATTTCACCGCTTCGAAGCTGGCTTGGGTGAAGCGAAACGAGATGGACAATTTCAGCCGCATTTGGAAGTTCATGCTCCCGGGCGACTACATTGCCTACAAATTCTCCGGCGAAGTCGGCACCACAAAAACCGGCCTCTCGGAGCAGATACTCTGGGACTTCAAAGAGCATAGGCGCGCTGATTTCGTTGCCGATTATTACGGCATCCCGACCAACAGAATCCCTGACATAGTGCCGTCACTGGGCATTTCCGCGCGCACATCAAAGGAAATCCAGGACCTCTTCGGCATTCCTGAAGGCACCCCGATCTCGTACAGGGCAGGCGACCAGCCGAACAATGCATTCTCGCTCAATGTCCTCAATCCGGGCGAAGTCGCAGCCACCGGAGGCACCAGCGGAGTAGTCTACGGTGTCACCGACCTCCCGAAAGCCGACCTCCAATCCCGCGTCAACACCTTCCTGCACGTAAACAACAGCAGCTCGGATCCAAGACTCGGAGTGCTCCTCTGCATCAACGGCACAGGAATAATGAACTCGTGGGTGCATCGCAATATCACCCCGGACCAGTCCTACAATCAGATGAATCTCCTCGCAAAGAATGTCCCTGTCGGCTCCGACGGCCTCATTGTCCTTCCTTTCGGCAATGGAGCTGAGCGTATGCTGGGCAATAGGAGCGTCGGCGCGAAGTTCATCAACCTCGATCTCGTGCGCCACACCAACGCACACATCCTTCGAGCCACCCAGGAAGGCATCGCATACTCCTTCCGCTACGGTATTGACATTATGAAAGAGCTCGGCATCAAACCAAGCGTTATCCGCGCCGGCAAGGCCAATCTCTTCCTCAGCCCGATATTCCGCAGCACACTTGCGACCCTTTGCAATGTCAGCATTGAACTCTTTGATACGGACGGAGCACTTGGAGCTGCCCGTGGAGCTGCCCTCGGAGCAGGATACTACGCAAGCCCGGAAGAAGCCTTCGCCAATTTGACCCTCCTGGAAGTAATCACCCCGGAGAAGAGCTGGTCTGACAGCCTCGAAGAGAGTTTCCATATTTGGAAGGGCAATATCGGATAGCCGTGCTGCTTTGACTGGTTCTCCCTCGGGCTTCCGTGTGTGGTCCTCTCGGCTGTACCCCTTTGCGGGCTTCATTGCCGACTTCCTTACCGGGCTTTTGTGAGCCGGATGTGCACATAATTTTTGTAGAACGCCAAAAAGGTATTATATTTGCTTTGTTGCACAGAGCAAATAGATTGCGGGATTAGCACATCGGTAGTGCATTGGCTTCCCAAGCCAAGGAGGCGGGTCCGACTCCCGTATCCCGCTCAAGACATAAGACGCTTAATTTCAGCGAGTTGAGTTCTAACCGTGACATAATCCCGTGCCATGGTTTTTTTGTATGGATCTACGGACTTACAGCGGCTCTGCCTACGTACCCTTCGCTTCAATGGCTCTTCGCTTGTTGTGGCGTTCGCTCCTGTGGTCCTTCGCTTGTTGTGGCTGTGGAGGATAAGTGCTTGATATACAGTCACTTAAGCATTTATCTATAGGGGAAATTACCCATAGATAAGTGATTAAAGTGTTGATACGCAATGGGTTAGCCCCCACGCAGGCAGCTCGGGAAGCGGCTAAGGGATTCACACAGCCCGCCGGAGAAGCAGCTCCGAAATCCCCGCACCTTCTCCGAAGTCCCCGTTTCGCCGCGCCTTAAGCCACGGATTTCCCTGTTCCAAAAATTCTATATTCTTTACAGTCATAATGGCTTGAATTTTGTTGCGCTGAACCTTCCGGTTGGATAGACCGGCTTTTTTTTGTTTGTTGCCTCGCCACGGTGATGAGTTTACCCGGACAGAGAGTCCACGGCAAGGAAAACAGTATGGAAATAAACCCTAAACTACTTTAATTCGCTTACCAACAACTAATTGCAATATGAAAAGAGTATTTTCGATTCTTGCTGCAGTCTTTGTAGTAATGATTGCAGGTTTGACCGCAACAGCCCAGCCTATGGGTGGAGGTATGCCTGGCGGAATGCCTGGTGGAATGCCGTTTATGCCAATGGGTTTTTCCGGTGGTGCTGTTGATATGTCAGAAGTGGCTCAGGCTCAGACTGATATGTTTAAGAAGGAGCTTGGCCTCAATGACAAACAGTGCAACAAGATTTATAAGATTTATCTCAATGAGCTTGACCGTCGCGTAAACCAGATGCTTGATCATCCTGATGAGAGTGATTCAGAGTCTGGAACTGGTTTTGGCGCTGGCTTCCCTGGAGCTTTCCCAGGAGGTATGCCTGGAGGTATGCCTGGTGGAATGCCTGGCGGCTCGGGAATGGGACGCGGATTCCCTGGTGGAATGCCTGGTGCAGCTGAAGGTGAAGGGGATTCAGATGAGAATACTACGACTCAGATGAGCAATGCAATGCGTACTGCAATGAAGTTGATGCAGCGCCCTCAAACCAAGGCAGATGCCAAGGCTAACGTCAAGATTGCCAAGAAGATGAGCAAGATTCTTACTCCTGAGCAGTATGCGAAGTGGGAGGATCTCAAGAACCGTCCGCTTTTCCCGGCTGGACAGATGCGCGGTGGCAATGGTCAGGGCCGTCCTCAAGGCCAGGGTCATCCTCAGGGCCGTCCTAATGGCCCACAAAACTGATAATCAGAAGTTACAATGGAATTTCTAACCCTCGTCAAGCAATTTGGCGAGGGTTTTTGTTAGCTCGCGGCGGGAGTATTGCCGTATATCGGCATCGGGTCTTCCGCTCTTGCCGGACTTGAAACGCTCCCACTCCACGTCGATGAATGCCGACATCGCGGAGGCATTGCCCCAATCGCACATCGTGCCACTGCCGGTCTGCGCAAGTACTTGAGCTGCAGCACCTTCTTCCTGCCCTATGCCCAAAATCGGGCGTCGGGACGCTAGATACTCGAAGATTTTTCCTGGTAGTACCTTGGCGTACTCGGGGTCGACGCGCAGGGGGAGAATGAGCATTGCTGCGCTCCTCTGCTCTCTAACTGTTTCACTGTGAGGGAGATAGCCGAGAAGCTCAAGCCTGTCCCCGAGGCCGTGCTCGCGTATGGAGGCAATGATTTCGCGGTCCACTTTTCCGACGAGGCGTATCTCGAGGTTCGCGGCGAACTCTGCATCGGCCTCGCACTTGCGCGAAAGGAGCTCCCACAGCGCAACGGGATTGCCATCAGCAGCAAAAAGGCCGGTGTGGGCAATGGTGAAGCGTTCGGGCTGCGGCACTTTTTGAGCATAGCTGCCGCTTTCGCTGAAATCGTCGTCGTCGAAACCGTTCGTAATCAGATGGACCGGAGTCCTTGTCATTTCCTCAAAGTCCTTCTGTACCAATGGCGTGACGCTGATGATGGCATCGCTCTCGTCGAGAACGCTCTGCTCGAGTTTGTGATGCAGCTTTTCGGCCCAATGGCAAAGGTTTAAGTGCTTGAAAAAGAACATATTGGTCCAAGGATCGCGGAAGTCTGCAATCCAGCGTATGCCGCACGCGCGCTTCAGGCCGCGGCCTATCAGATGCATAGATTGCGGCGGGCCCGTAGTGACTATCACATCGACAGGATGCTCCTTAAGGTATTTTTTGAGGAAACGGACAGACGGTCGCACCCAACTCACGCGCGGGTCGGGAATGAAGAGGTTCGAACGGACCCAAAGCGCGAATTTCTGCACTGTGCTCTTGTTTGAGCTGGCATTGATAGGATTGATCTCGACGCTTGGGCTTTCTGAAGAAGCTGCTTTGGCTTTCTTTCCGCCAAGAAGTTTGCGGTAAATGTTGTAGGGCTCCAATATTGGCCTCTTGATGAGCTCCACGTCCGATGGAATTTCGGCAAGCAAGGTCTCGTCAATGGCCAGTTGCTCAGGATTCTCGGGCGTGTAAACCACTGGCTGCCAGCCGAATTCGTGCAAGTATTTGACGAACTTGACCCAGCGCTGAACTCCTGATCCTCCGGTCGGAGGCCAGTAATAAGTCACAATCAGAACCCTTTTGTTTGTCTTCATTCTACTGATTTGCTTGTGGGGCAATAGCTTAGCCTTCGAGGAAGGCTCCTGGTTTGCGGGATGCCTTGCGCGATTCTACCAGACGGTCGTAGTCGCTGTAGAGGCTTGATATTCCGCGGAACGGGATGGTCGAAAAGTGGAGCACGCCCATTGCCGCAAGCCAAATGGTTTGGGATAGCAAGGCTCTGAACGGACGGCGGTTAGGGTCAGCAATGCGGACTCGGCTCGAGATGCATTTCAGGTTCATTCTGTAGTTCTTCGGTCTCTTGCGTCCGGCCCTGTCGTGTACGGCAACGGCTGTTTTCACGACTGCGGTGCAGAATCCGTGATACTTCGCGCGGTGGATGTAATTATTGTCCTCGCCGTAATGCGGGAACTCGGGGCTGAACGCTCCTGTTTTCTTGATGCAATCAGCTGAAACCATCCAGTGGGCTGCCATCACGAACGGCACCGGCACCACTTCAGCGTGGGAAAGCTCCAAATGTTTCGCCAGGTGCTTGCGGAACTGCTTGTCCATTCTGGTCAGGCTCGCGTCCATCTGCATAGGCGACAGAATGCCCGGCTTGCGGAGATTGCCATTCACATTGACATAACCCTCAAAGGCGCGGAGCAACGTGGACATCGTCTCGGGGAACAGCCAGGCGTCCTGATTCAGCAGATACACATAGTCGAAGCCGTGCTCGAGAGCGTAGCGCAATCCTATATTATTGGCCTTGGCAAAGCCCTGATTTTCAGCGCATTTCACGAGTTTAACTGCCGGAAATTTCTTTTCGATCAATTCTGGCGTGCCGTCCGTGGAAGCATTGTCCACCACAATCACTGCCGGGTCAACGCCAATCGAGGCATAGACCGACCTTATGCAGCGCTCTATCCACTGCATTCCATTGTAGCTCACTATTATAGTCAGAACTTCTTGCATATCTTAAAGTTGAGTCGCCTAAGCAAAGGTAGTCAAATCATTCCGGACTTGCGCTATTTTTCCATATAAATGTCACTTTGTCAGTGCCAAAGGCTCGGCCGGTTTTTTGTATATGTCGCCGATATTCATTATATTTGCGTGATTATCCTAATTTTAACAGTTACAACATGGCATTAGCTAATATTATCAGCAAGATTTTCGGTTCCAAGGCCGATAAGGATATGAAAGCGGTTAAGCCTATCCTTGACAAAATCCTCGCTCAATACGATATTACCGACAAACTCTCCAACGATGAACTCAGAGCCAGGTCTGCTGCATTGCGTGAGCAGCTCCGCCAGTGTGAGGCGCCTTTTGAGGCCCGAATCCAGGAGATCAAGCAGGCTCTCGAGGGTGATCTCCCTATCTCAGAGAAGGAGAGTCTGGCTACCGAGTCGGACAAGCTTGTGAAGGAGGAGGATGAGGCTATTGAGAAGGAGCTTGACCGAATACTTCCGGAGGCCTTCGCCATTATGAAATCGACAGCACGCAGATTCGCGGAGAATGCTACCGTGACAGTCACTGCCACCCAGTTCGACCGCGACCTCAGCGTTGACCACGACTTTGTAAGCATTGACGGTGACAATGCCGTCTATACAAACAGTTGGGTTGCCGGTGGCAATACCATCACCTGGGATATGGTCCATTACAATGTGCAGCTCATCGGAGGTACCATCCTTCATCAGGGCAAGATTGCCGAAATGGCCACGGGTGAGGGAAAGACCCTCGTCGCTACTCTCCCTGTCTTCCTGAATGCCCTCGCCGGCAAGGGAGTGCACGTTGTCACAGTGAACGACTACCTCTCGAAACGAGACTCGGAGTGGATGGGACCTCTCTATATGTTCCACGGCCTCAGCGTAGATTGCATTGACAAGCATCAGCCGAACAGCGACGCGCGCAGAAAGGCTTACAACTGCGACATCACCTTCGGAACCAATAACGAGTTCGGTTTCGATTATCTTCGTGACAATATGGCTACGCGCTCCGAGGACCTTGTGCAGCGCAAGCACCATTATGCCATTGTCGATGAGGTCGACTCCGTTCTCATTGACGATGCACGTACCCCTCTCATCATTTCCGGCCCTGTCGGCAGAGTCTCCGGGGACGAGCAGTTTATGGAGTTCCGCCCTTATGTCGAGCGCCTCTACAACAGCCAGCGCACTCTCGTGACTTCCACCCTGAACGAGGCGAAGAAGCTGATTGCCGCCGGCGACGAGAAGGAAGGAGGCAAGCTCCTCCTCCGTGCGTACAAGGGACTCCCTAAGTATCAGCCACTTATCAAGTTCCTCAGCGAACCTGGAATGAAGGCTCTCCTCCAGAAAGTGGAGAACTATTATATGCAGGACAATGAAAGGGAGATGCCGGTCGTGACCGATGAACTCTTCTTTGTCATCAATGAGAAGCTTCACAGCGTTGACCTTACCGACAAGGGTCACGAGGCTCTTGCCTCTGCTGTGTCGGATCCTAACTTCTTCGTTCTTCCTGATGTAGGCTCGAGTGTTGCCGAAATTGAAAAGATGGAGCTCAGCCCTATCGAGAAGCAGGACAAGAAGGATGCCCTGATGGAAGACTTCGCCCTCAAGAGCGAGCGTGTCCACACAGTCAGCCAGCTCCTGAAGGCATATGCGATGTTCCAGAAGGATGTCGATTATGTCATAATTGACAATAAGGTCAAGATTGTGGATGAGGGTACAGGCCGTATTATGGAGGGTCGCCGCTGGAGCGACGGTCTCCATCAGGCTGTTGAGGCCAAGGAGAATGTTAAGGTCGAGACAGCTACCCAGACTTTCGCGACCATCACACTTCAGAACTACTTCCGTATGTATCACAAGCTGGCCGGTATGACCGGTACCGCAGAGACCGAGGCAGGTGAGTTCTGGAGCATATACAAACTTGACGTTGTCGTCATTCCTACCAACAGGCCTGTAATACGCGATGACCAGGATGACCTCATCTATAAGACCAAAAAGGCTAAGTATGCGGCTGTAATCGACAGAGTATCAGAGCTTTCAAAAGCAGGTCGTCCTGTGCTCGTAGGTACAACCGACGTCGAGACCTCAGAGCTCCTCAGCCGTATGCTTCGCCTCAGGGGCATCAAGCACAATGTCCTCAATGCGAAGGAGCACGCCCGCGAGGCTGAAATCGTCGCACAGGCCGGACAGAAGGGAGCCGTGACCATTGCCACCAATATGGCGGGTCGTGGAACCGATATCAAGCTCAGCCAGGAGGTCAAGGACGCTGGCGGATTGGCCATCATCGGTACGGAGAGGCACGATTCACGCCGCGTCGACAGACAGCTCCGAGGCCGTGCAGGCCGTCAGGGAGACCCTGGTAGCTCTACCTTCTACGTTTCTCTCGAGGACAAGCTGATGAGGCTCTTCGGCTCCGAAAAGATTGCCGGAGTGGTGGACAAGCTTGGAATGGAGGAGAACGAGGCTCTCGAGGCTCCTATGCTCTCCAATGCCATTGAGAAGGCTCAGAAGAAGGTCGAGGAGAACAACTTCGGTATCCGTAAGAGACTTCTCGAGTACGATGACATTATGAACTTCCAGAGAGAGGCGATTTACTCGCGCCGCCGCAATGCCATTTCCGGTGAGCGTATTGAAATCGACGTTCTCAATATGATAAGCGACTCTGCAGCACTGCTCGTCGAGCAGGCCGAAGGACTTCCTTTCGAGGACTTTGAGCAGATGGTAATTGCCAAGTACTCAGTGGATTGCGGCTTTGATAGCGAATACTACAACAAGGCGAAACGCGACGACATTGCCCAGAAACTCAGCGAGCATATGCTCGAGGTTTACAACAGGCGTATGGAGGGTCTCATCACCCGCGTGCTTCCTATAGTCAAGCAGGTTTACGAGAATCAGGGCAAGCTTTATCAGAACATTGCGCTTCCTATTGCCGATGGCAGGAAGATGATCAATCTCTCGGTGGACCTAAAGAAGGCTTACGAGAGCGAGGGCAAGGAGATTGCCAAGCGCCTCTCGCAGACCATCATACTCTATCAGATAGACGAGCATTGGAAGCAGCACCTGCGCGAGATGGACGACCTCAAGCAGAGCGTTCAGAACGCGTCTTACGAGCAGAAGGACCCTCTGGTGGTGTACAAGCTCGAGGCTTACAACCTCTTCGCGGCTATGCTCGAGGCCCTGAATCAGGACGTACTCTCCTTCCTGCTCCGCGCCGGCATTGCCCTTCGCGATGATGCTCCTGCACGTCACACTCCTGCACCTGCACCGGCTGCCCGCAACATGAGCCAGATGCGCACTGAGCACCAGAATCTCACCACCAACGGCGAGCAGAAGTCCAATTCTCCTATCAAGGTTGACAAGCAGGTGGGCAGAAATGACCCTTGCCCTTGCGGAAGCGGTCTCAAGTACAAGAACTGCCACGGAAGAAACAACGCATAAATAATTGAAACGAAATAAGATGGCTAAAACAATGGAACCTAATGTGAACGTCAATGAGGTGAGCAGAATCTCCACCGGAACCATATTCAAGGGAGAAATCTCTTCGTCGAACGACATACGTATCGACGGCACCTTCGAAGGAAAGATTTATTCCAAAGGCAGGGTTGTAGTGGGTGAGAAAGCTCGCATCAAGGGCGATATCATCTGCACCAACGTCGATTTTTGGGGCACTATGGAGGGCAATTTCTTCGTGAAGGACACCCTTTCGCTCAAGAGCTCGTCCAAGGTCAATGGAAATCTTCATATAAAGAGACTTCAGGTCGAGCTTGACGCCAAGTTCGATGGAAGTTGCCATATGATCAACGAGGCCGAATTCGACAAACTTGTCGGAGGCCCTGTTGCTGATCCTGCTGCAGCCAAGAAGCCTGCAAACAGCGACAACTCTTAATTCATAGCACTATGACACTCCTTATCATTATTGCCGTCATCGTACTGATCGGTTTGTGGGTAATATCCCTCCAGAGAGGCCTCGTCAGCAAGGACGAGAAATGCAAGAACGCTCTAAGCCAGATTGGAGTACAGCAGGCCAGCCGCTGGGACGCTCTCACCGCCCTCGTCGAACTGGTCAAGTCATACAACGAGCACGAGTACAACAGCTTGAAGGACATCATTGCGATGCGCAAGAGCATCAACGGAAACAGCTCCGCCAGCGATGTCCAGGCACAAGAGAATGCTCTCGCAGGTCTCGCTAAATCCATCAATGTCGTTGCCGAGAATTATCCTGAACTCAAGGCCAGTGAAAACTACGGCAAGGCAATGGACAGTGTCAATCTGTACGAGAATCAGGTTCGTCTCAGCCGTATGACCTACAACGACTGCGTTACAATTTTCAACCGCGCCTGCCGCGAGTTTCCTGCATCCCTTGTTGTCGGAATGCTTGGTTTCTCAGTCAGGGACTATCTCGATGAGGTGGCCGGCAATGGTAAATCAGAAATGCCGTCTATGAAGATATAATGCTTTCAATATCAATAAGATGAAACGCATATTGACACTTTCAATAGCAGTGCTGGCTTCGGCTGGCGCTGCTATTGCCGCAAATTGGCAGATAAGGGATATTGACATCCTTGTGCAGCTTCGCAGCGATGGAACTGCCCTCATACGCGAAATCTGGGATATGAGCGCGAGGGAAGGAACAGAGGTCTATATCCCCCGCGAGAACCTCGGAGACATTGAAATAAGCTCCTTTACGGTTCAGGACGAGAGCGGCAGAACCTTCATCAGCGAGGATTATTGGGACACCAAGCGTTCGCT
>JAQXOE010000032.1 GCA_029098505.1 Bacteroidales bacterium | reverse complement strand
GACGGTGGCAAGACTGCGACCTGTCAGGTGACAGTAAATGCAAGAATTTACAATGTGGAGAGCGTGAGCCTTGACAAGACCAGCATCACTCTGACAGAAGGCGACAGCCAAACATTGACTGCAACGGTATATCCGGCCAACGCCACGAATAAAAAAGTCAGCTGGAAGAGTTCAGATGAATCAGTCGCAACGGTTAGCAACGGACAGGTAACAGCCCTTAAAGCCGGCACTGCCACAATCACGGTTACAACTGAAGACGGCGGCAAGACCGCGACCTGCCAAGTGACGGTGAACGCAAAGGTGTATAATGTGGAGAGCGTGAGCCTTGACAAGACCAGCATCACCCTGACTGAAGGCGACAGCGAAACATTGACGGCAACGGTATCGCCTTCCAACGCAACAAATAAGAATGTCAGCTGGAAGAGTTCAAACACTTCAGTTGCAACGGTCAGCAACGGCAAGGTTACAGCCCTTAAAGCCGGCACCGCCACAATCACGGTTACAACTGAAGACGGCGGCAAGACCGCGACCTGTCAGGTGACAGTATATGCAAATCATACAAGTACGGGAGGAAGTAACGAACAATACAATGAGGAGGAGATAAAATGGTAAATAATCGATTTTTTGTAAGCTATGTAGGCTTCATTTTAGCATTACTATCAAGTTGCACATCAGATATCTCATATCAAGAAGATTGTTCGACTGATATAAAGTGTTATTCTGCAATTATAAACAGTAGCACCAAAACGAGTTTGGAGTCAGGAGGTAAGGTAAGCTGGAACGAAGGTGATATTGTTCGCTATTATAGTACCTCAAATGGGAATATTGGTGAATATTCAATATTATCTTCCGGTTTGAGCTCAAACCTATATTTGGAAGTACCCTCCAATTCTTCATATTTAATTGCGGTTTATGGCGGTGAGAGTATTACTGACAACATCAATGGCAACTCATTTTCACTGAATGGTGCTGTCAAAGCAGAACAAAGCGGAAAATTTGAAGATGCACATATATCTGTTGTTAAAACATACGATATTGATAACGCGACTCTGTCCTTTACAAATATAACGAGCATTCTAAGGTTCTCCCTGGAGAGAACAGATATTTCATATGTCATTTTTTCTTCAAAGGATGGAACAAAAATCCACGGAAATGGAGTAGTGGACATTACATTTAGCGGGATTTCTGTTAGTGGCGAACTAGGGGAATCCAAAGGTAGTAGCATAAAGGTTAAGATAGGTTCCAATGGCGAATACTTCATTTCTCTGTTGCCTTGTTCTTTGCCATCAGGATTTATGATGCAGTTTTACGATTCCTCAGATAATTGTGTCGGATATGTAGATTATCAAAAGCCTTTATCGATTTCTCGTAATACAGTTGTTAACCTTGGGGCACTTGATTCAAAAATCAATACTGATATAGAACCAGATATACCTGACATAGAATACAACCCGGATTTGAGCATTAATGGAACATCGAATTGTTATATTGTTCCAATTGGCGGGGATTACTATTTTGATGCAACGGTACAAGGAAACAGCAAAGACACTTTTTCTACTCAGGTTGTATCAGCAGCTACATTGTGGGAATCATTTGGAACAGATGTAACTCCAAATAATGGTGATATAATAAAAAATGTCAGATACAGTAATGGGAAGGTTTATTTCACATCAACTGGAACGAATGGCAATGCGGTAATTGCCATTCGGGATAGGGATGAAGAGATTATATGGAGCTGGCATATATGGTGTTGTATGGGGTATGATGCTGATTTTTATGGACAAGAGTACTACCATAATGCAGGAACGATGATGGATCGCAATCTGGGTGCTATTTCAGCTACCCCTGGAGATGTAGGAGCACTTGGTCTATTATATCAATGGGGACGGAAAGATCCATTTTTGTCTTATGCATCAACAATAGGCACTGACGAAGCCAAATCAACTATTATATGGCCCGAAACTGAAACATCCATTGCTAATCAAAATATCAGTTATTCAATTGCTCATCCTACTACATATATACAAAGTAATGGAATAAATGCGGATTGGATATATACTGGAACAGAAGAAACAGATGACACCAGATGGATGTCAAAAAAAACGAAATATGACCCTTGCCCTACGGGATGGCGAGTCCCGGATGGAGGAAACAACGGTATTTGGGCTAAGGCCTTAGGTACATCGTCAAAAATTGAGGTTGAACAAGATGTAGATAATCAAGGTTATATTCTTTCTGGTAAGTTCAGTGATGCTCCGATTGTTTGGTATCCGAAAGCAGGTGAGAGAAATAATTCGGGAAACTTGCAATCTTCATATGGGGGAACTTCAATTTACTGGTCTGTTACTCCTGATAGATATCTTGTATGGAAACTACAGTTGTCCGAAAATATGGCATATCCGGTTAGTTCCTATTATAGATACTTTGGTCATTCGGTCCGATGCCAAAAAGAATAAATATATATTGACCAATGGCGGTTGATTATTATTTCCGCAAAGGGAATTTAGCTTACAGTTAAAGTAATCGTATACTCCTTGATAATCGTATATTACAAATAAGTTCAGGTCAATTAATCTGAATTGAAAATATGTTTCAAATCAAAATATTATATTATGAGTGAACAACAATTAAAAACCTACCTATCCCGCCTTGAAGAGTTATCTCTGCTTGAAATGGAGGAAATTGACCGAGAGGAACTCACGGATGAGTTGAATGAAATGTATGAATCAGCTCACGACATCTTTGTCGATTGTGAGATGAATGAGTTTTATACAAATAACAGGATGAAGTCCTTAGCCAAAAGGGTAATGGATGAAGTCCAGGAAGTAGCCGATTAGCACAACGTTCTCACTGACAGTTTCTATCTGGACAAAGAAGAAACTGAATACTATCGGGGCAATATGAATCCTGAAGGCGAGGACGACGAATAGAATCAATCAGCGGGGAGAATTCTCCGCTGTTTTTGTAAATACAGTTGTCTTCTTTCACCAGAACTATTGGTCTGAATGCATATAATTTGATACCTTTGTGCTTTGATATTTGAGATATGGAGACCATTGATACCAGATTTGTATCCGAGTGCACGACATACGACTTCAAGAGGGAGCTTGACAGGAAGAAGAAAAATTCCTGGCTTAAGTCTGTCAGTGCGTTTGCAAACACGAATGGCGGGTCTCTTTATTTCGGTGTTGATAATGATGGACAAGTTATCGGACTCGCTGATGTTCAGTCTGATACAGAGTTCATCAGTGAAGCAATCAACGCGTATCTGGATCCTATTCCCGTATTCTCCATTAATCCGCAAAAAGGCATAAACGGAAAGATATTTTTAGACCTTAATGTAGCTGCAGGTAGGCAGACTCCGTATTATGTCAATACCGACGGTCGTAAGATGGCTTATATCCGTTCCGGCAATGAAAGCATTCCTGCCACTTCTCATCAGTTGTTCAATCTGGTGCTGAAAGGCAGCAATATGAGCTGGGATTCATTGGTAACAACAGTAGAAAGAAGCAAACATACATTCACATTTCTTGAAAGGGAATTCAATGAACGCTCTGGGGGAAGATGGGAAGAAAGTTTACTGGAGTCCTTCGGTCTGGTGACAGGAGACGGGTTCCTCACTAATGCCGGACTCTTGTTTGCAGATGCCTGTCCAATTAAGCAATCCCGAGTGTATTGCACACGCTGGGCAGGACTTGATAAGGGCGATACCATCAACGATGCGGAGTTTTACGGCAATATTTTAATGAACCTAAGAGATTGCAAGGCCTTCATAAAGGCAAATACTGCTGTGCCTTGGTTCAAGCTTCCTGATTACAGACTGAATTTGCCGGAATACTCTGAGAGATCCATAGAAGAGATGTGCGTAAACCACTTGATTCATAGGGACTACACCGAACTTGGAGCTGAGGTCGCAATTAATATATATGATGACAGGATTGAGACGACTTCCCCTGGTGGCATCAAAGAGTCTTCTGATTTGGAGCGGGTCGATCCGTCTGCTACTGTATCATATAGGCGCAATCCTGTAATTGCGGAAGTGTTTTCCCAATTGAAATATATGGAAAAACGTGGCAGCGGTTTGAGAAAAATAATCGAAGCGACATCAATTCTTCCCACTTACAAGGAAGACCGGAAGCCTTTCTTTCGTTCCAGCAGGTCGTTTTTCTTCACAACCATTCTAAACGTGAATTACGGAATGGACAGGGCTGCCCTGGAGAGTTTTGCCGATTCCAGAAGGCCGGAACCGGAATACCGCCCGGAGGATGAAATTATTATCTCAAAAACCTACCCAGATAGTTCAGGTGTTACCCAGAAGGATTACCCAGAAAACCACAGTATTACCCAGATAGATTACCCGGAAACTAGTCGAGTTGAAAGGAAAGCAATATGCAAAACAGCTCAGGCAATTGTTGACCTGCTTGTATCTGACTCCCGACTGACGAGAGCAGATTTAGCAAAGAGAATAGGGAAAACTGAAGACACTGTAAAACATCATTTGAAAGTCCTTCAAATCAAAGGTATTATCCAACGTATTGGTTCAGACAGAAGTGGCTATTGGAAGGTGCTTCTGAAAAGATAATGTAGCAATGTTGTAGTAAGCTTGTAGGAAAATCAGAATAGCAAAACCCCTCTCAGCATCGCTGAAAGGGGTTTTCTGAGGTGCCTAGCGGAATTGAACCGCTCTAACTGGTTTTGCAGACCAGTGCCTAACCTCCCGGCCCAAGCACCATTCGGGATCACAAAGGTAGTAATAATTTCCGAAAACGCAATACTTATTCAGGAAAAACTACTCGACATACAGAAGAAGACCCTTTAGATACTCACCTTCCGGATGATAAATGTTCACAGAATGGTCAGCAGGCTGATTGAGTCTGTCCAGAATGCGTACTGAACGGCCGACGGAAGCAGCTGCAGAGAACACGGCCAATGCAAACTGTTCCTTGTCAACCACCTGAGAACAACTATAGGTAAAGACAAGTCCTCCCTTTGCCACTTTTGCTATTGCTGCAGCATTAAGTCTCTGATAAGCCCTGAGGGCATTCTTGAGCACTCCCCTGTGTTTTGCAAATGCAGGCGGGTCAACTATTATCAAATCATATTTGCCTTCCGGAGCGTTCTTGATGAATTCAATTGCGTCAGCACAATGGCTGGTATGCCTTGATTGGTCAAAACCATTGAGTGCCACATTCCTGTCCACCATCATCATTGCCTTAGCAGAGCTGTCAACAGAATCGACGTGTTTTGCTCCGGCTGACAATGCGTAGATTGAGAAACCTCCCGTATAGCAGAAGAGATTGAGGACATTGCGTCCGGCTGCATAACGGCCGACAAGAGCACGATTCTCCCTCTGGTCGAGGAAGAAACCTGTTTTCTGGCCCTCAGTCCAATTGACAATGAACTTGTGTCCGTTTTCAAGAACGGTCTGCTCATCATCGGAAAAGCCCTCTGATTTGTAGAGATAGCCGTCCACAAGCTCGAGTCCGGCCTTGAAAGGCGCTGTACCGGAGCTCTTGTCATATACTGCCTTCAATCTGTCACCGTAGACAGCCTTGAGACCTTCGCATATTTGTCTCTTTGCCCTGAACATACCGACAGAATGAGCCTGCATCACGCAAACTCCAGCATAGTAGTCGACTATGAGACCAGGCAATCCGTCTCCCTCGCCGTGTACGAGCCTGTAGCAATTGGTATTGGTGCAATCATCAGCATCAAGGCCAACAGCGCGGCGTACCTGCAGGGCACGACCCAATGCTTGCTCATAAAAGTGGGGATTGAGCGCCGAATCGTCGAAACTGAGCACTCTCACGGCAATTGAGCCTATCTGATAATGGCCATAGGCAAGGAAGCTTCCATCGGAGGCATATACTCCCACGACATCTCCCTCAGCAGGATTTCCCGCAATCTGGCCTATTGCGCCGGAGAAAACCCAGGGGTGGAAACGTTTGAGAGATTCCTCACGTCCTTTTTTCAAGAATATCTTTATCATTGTACCTTATTGTCCGTTTTTTTGTGTCTTGATCTTCTCCTGTAATACGAAGGTGCTCTTCTTTTACGTCTTTTCTTCTTTTTTGATGGTTCTGAGGATGATACAGCATTTACCTGATTGCCTTTATTCTCAGCATTTTCAGTGGTAATCTCTTTCGGAGCCGGAGGAGCCGGCATCATCTGTTCAGGAGTTAGAGGATTCTTTTCCGAGCACAAGAGTTTGAGATACATCTCACGACAAATCCAGGCATCAGTGGCTGCATACTTCTGTTGAGACTCACTGAGTTCATCCGCTTCCCAGTTGGAAAGCTGTTGGGTCTTCGAGATTCTGACATCGAGAATGATAGCTGCCATTTTCTTGACACTCTTGTCCTTGATACCATATTCCCACACCATCTTCTGCAGGTCAATGAAACCGCTCGCCTCGAAAGGAGCATATTTCTGCAAACCTCTTACATCATCCGCCGTAGCAGCACCAATTTTCTTGATGGAAGGATTCGAGAGTATTCGGCAGAGACTCGCGCTCATCCCCGTTTTCTTGATTCTGAAGAGAAAAGCCCTCTCAGGGCCTGAAAGCTGGAGCAATGACACTCCATAATGAGGCTGTCCAGGAGAAAAACAAGGCCTGGATTCCGTATCGAAACCCAGTATCTTTTGACGGCGGAGATAGGCTATGGCCTTGGTAAACTCCTGCCCTGTCGAATCAATCACAGTTATTTTCCCGGGGAAGGACTTCATTTCCTTCCTTTCTATTTCTTCAGGACTAATGCTTATCTGATACATTTACCCGTGTTTCTACCAGCTTGAATGCTTTTCCATCAGGAGAAGCGGCAGTCACATATCCGTTTACTTTTGGATAAGCGACCTCGTGTGTAAATAAGTTGTTGTTTCTGAGGGCTTTATAGCACTCTTCCGTCGACAGCTCCGAGGTATCGACAACCCTGCAGTCAGCTGCAATCAGCTTACTCTTGGCAATGGATTCAGCATCACGTGCAGCTGCCAGTTCCTCGAGAGAAGCCCTGAGTTCAGACGAATAGACGTGAATGTCGTCGACCAATATCGCATTGATGCTTCTGCTGCCTCCGGCTCCGGAATAAATCCTGAGCACATTGTCAAGCACGCTGCCGAGCGTATCGCTATGAAAAACCTTGCATTCGGCCCCACTGATACCCATTTCCTTGGATACTTCTTCAAAAATCTTCCTGTGTATTAGGTCAGAAGCGATGATCGAATCTGTTAGCACCGCTACACAAAGTTCTTCACCCTCCTTCTCCAAAAGTGTTCTGAAAGCCTTTTTCGCCGGAAAAATGACCGGCAAACTAATGCCTCTGCTCCTTAACAGAGTATCCACGTCAAAGGCTCCATATGCTGACATATAGGGAGATGGGAAAAGCACCGCCTTCGAACTCCTCTTTTGGACTGTGTTGTCCATATCGTAAACATTTGCATAACACTTACTGTCAAGAACAGCAAGCAGAGTTCTGACCGTTACTGCCCTGAGTGAGTCAGTATTCCCGGATGCAACGAAAGAATGATAATCGAAATTGGCCTCATCGAGCACCATATCTATAGTCTCTCCCGCAAAGTCAGGAAGCTGATCGGAGATGCTGCGCCCGTCCACATTGTCAAAATCATCACATCCAGCAAAGCGCATAGCCAAAGGATATGACAGTTCTGAAGGTCCTGCGACAGCAATGGTTCCGGAGACATTTTTAGCCCCTATATTCTTGAGTATCAATGATTCTTCTGAAATCTCTTCAGCGAGGATATTCTCCACCAAGCCTATCGTGGGACGGCCTCTATGGGCCTTTTCACGGCAGGAAGTAAAAAGAACTGACAGCAGTACTGCAGCCACTATTATGGAATATCGCCTCATAATCATCTTTTAAAGCTGCAAATTTACACAAAATACACTTCATTACTGCATAATGGAACGTATCTTTTGCAGCAATATAGTACGGACATATTCTTCTTCCATATAATGGGTGCCTTCATATATGCTGAAACTGTCTTCAGGCAAATTCTTCTTCCAGCTTCGCAGCGAGACAATTCCGCTGCGTCTGTAATGATCCCGCGTGCCAAAAAAAGCGCTGATATTGTCTTTGCGTTCCTGATTGTAGCATAGACTGCAGTACGGCTTCCAATGGGAAAGCAGAGCAGGACTGAAAGTCAATTCCTGTCTATCGCCAGATCTCGGATGATAAATTCTTCCAAGCAGTGCGGGGATGCCGGGGCACAGGGCAATAGTACTTGCGAAGGACAATGCCCGAGGAGCATTGAGCGCAGGGGAGACCAGCACAAGCGGAATATCCGGATAGCTGCGATGAAGGACCAGAGTATGGACAGCACCGAGAGATTCGCCGACCAAAACGCGAGGCTGTAACTCTTCAATCCAGCTTTTCAACTGAAGCTGAGCCACATCCGGGTCAAATGAATAGGTCCTTACAACCAGGTCAGGATAATAATCTTTAAGTATGGAAGGAATGCGGCTGTCAGCTCCCCCTCCCATACCGTGTATGTACAATAGCGGAATCCTGCTCATATCAGGGCCGATACCACGCTTATAGCAATATAAAAAAGGAAAATCAATGCCACGGCAAGCGACCAGTTGAGTCCGAGCAATGCCACTAGCGCCACCATCACAGCCGAACAGACAAGGAAGCAGATTCTCTGGATGCAGGTGCGGCGGTCGGCACTCTTGCCCTTCCCGAATTTGAATGCAAACATCGGCAGCTCGCAAACCAGAAGAGCACTGAGTATCAGCGACAATACCGGAAGCAGCCAATTATTGGCACACATCGACGCGACCGAAGAATCTGGATCAGCGGCAATGGCATAGGCCAATGAGCCACAAATCATAGCGCACGCAGGAGTCGGAAGGCCGATAAAACTATCGTGCTGCCTTGAATCAACATTGAACTTAGCCAGCCTCAAAGCAGAGAACACAGCGATGAGCAAAGGAATCCAGCACCAGAAACTCTCCCCGTTCAGTGAAATCATAGTCTGATGGAACATCAATGCCGGCAGGAGACCAAAGCTGACTGCATCACACAGGGAATCCAACTCCTTGCCAATATCGGAATATGCGCCAAGAGCCCTCGCGGCCAGCCCGTCAGCAAAATCAAAAACGGCAGCGGCTATCATCAAGGGAAATGCAAACTCCAGATTTCCTCTCAGAGTGAAAATCACCCCCACGGCACCGCAGAGCAGATTCATGGAGGTGATAGTATTGGGAATGTACTTTTTCAAGTTCATTGATTAAATACCAAGTTTCTTTCTTATGTCCTTTGGAACAGCATTCTTATGAACCATAATGTCCATACTCTTGCCGGCAACGAAATTCTCTGAAACATACCAGATTCCGTCATACTTGCCGGTCACGCCCCAAGAGTTCTTTACCATATAGAACTTGTTACCGTACTGGTCCTTGGCAATACCGTAAATATGCATTCCGTGGTCGTCAGTAGTGGTTTTGTTGTCGAAGCCCTGCTGACGGTACTCCTGAGTAGGAATAATCTCCTTCGGAGCGGCAGCTGCAGGAGCAGCTGAGCCGTCAGTGCCCACCCAACGCGCCTGGTCTGAGCCAGGAGCAGCAGCTGCGGTAACGTCAGGAAGGGTGCCAATGCCGTTTCTTGAGAAGCCTGACTCGCTCACGTCAGAACCCCAAGCTGCTGTGTATCCGTTCATAATAGCATTGTCGAGGACTTCCATAAACTCTTCAATAGGAAGGTTGTAAACCTCATCCCATCTCCAGTTGTCAGCAACCTCAAGCGGGAATTTGGTATAGAAAGGATGATGGGTGAAAGATGAGAGGGTCACATAGTCATCCGGATTGAACTTGAGCGCATCACGGTATGACTCAGGTGTATACTCCACTCCGTCAACTGTGAATTTCTCAGGATACTCTCCAAGATATTCTGCGAGTATCGCATCAAAACCTCTCTTCCAAGCGGTGGTGAGAGTTCTGTTTGGAACCTTCACGACAGCATCCATATACCCCTTGAGAACAGCATCAAGCTCGCTCTGTGCAGGAAGCTCGGTACCGTAGTTCATACCTGTCATTTCACAGTTCGGAACCATACCATAGTCCCTGATGATATGGAGAACATCATCAGCCTCACTACCGGCACTGAAACCAAGTTTGCCATCAACTCTTACATACTTGTCAGCCCTGTCAGAGTATGAATGGCTGACAACAAAGAACTCTGAAAGATCAGGATACTTGGCCTTATCCTTGATGCCGTTGATACGGATAATTTCCGACTCAACGAAACTGATGGTGGAGTAAGCCCAGCAGGTACCGCTGGAAGCCTGATTCTTGATGGAGGTGATAGGATTCTCCTTTACTGTGGTGAATGTGTACTCCGGTGCCTTTGCAGTCTGTGCAAATGCTGCTATTGCAGCAGAAAGGCATACGGCTACTGTAAAAAATCTCTTCATATTAAAAGCATTTTGGATTAATCGCATTTTGACAAAATTAATCATTTTTCTTTATAATTGCATTAGAAAAGGAACAGAAATGACTAAAGCTGGAAATAATAAAAGCAAAAAAAAAGCAGGAACGAAAAAGGTCAGGAAGAAGAAGGGAGGCAAGAGAGTTATACATATTCCGAATTGGAGTATTATCACGATTGCCACCGTCCTGCTATTGCTGCTGATAGTGCTTCCACTGCTCAATCAGCGCGGAGGCAAATACGATGGTGAGCCATTGCCAGAAATCAGTTTCAGCGCTCTCGGCATTGACATCTCGCACAATAACAAGGGACCAATTGTTTGGGACTCTCTATATGTCCTCACTGACAGGCAAGGGCATATGCACAAATCGATGAAGGACGCGCGCAATGTTTATCCCATTAAATTCGTCTTCATCAAGGCAAGCGAGGGCGTGGGAATGAAGGATCCGATGTTCAAGCAGAACTGGGAAGCTGCGGGAGAGCGCAATATTCAAAGAGGGGCATATCACTTCTTCCGAAGCTCGAAGGACGGAGAATTGCAGGCACGAAACTTCATAAACACCGTAGGTGAATTGCGCCACTCCGACCTTCCACCGGTACTTGACATTGAGACCATACATTTGGGCTGCTCGCGCAAATTACTGAATCAAAGGGCATTGCAATGGCTCGAGTGTGTCAGCAAGGCATACGGGCGGAAAGCGATAGTGTACAGTTCGGAATCCTTTATCCGGGATATGCTGGACAAGGAAATCACCGACAACTACCCTCTTTGGGTGGCTCATTACGGCGTCGCCTCCCCAGACTCCCAGTTTTGGGATTATTGGCAATTCACGGACAGGGCCTGCGTATTCGGCGTGCCGGAGCCCGTTGACCTCAGTTTAAGAAGATAGTTCCTTTATCATCTCGCGGGCCACTGCTGCCGATGCCCCTGAATGGCCCAAGAGCCTCCTGATTTCCCTGTAATCGGATTGCATACGAGCACGATAGTCTTCGTCGCTCCTGAGCCGCTTGACCTCTTCAAGCAGGGAAGGCAGATTGAAATCCTCCTGAATCAGTTCCTTGAAAGCCTGACGGCCAATGATAAGATTGCCCAGACTGATGAAAGTGATGCGCTTCTGCACCCTCAGTATTCGTTTTGCAACCCACATTGTTGCACGGGAGGTACTCCAACATACAACTTGGGGTGTTCCGATCAAAGCGCACTCAAGAGAGGCCGTTCCCGAATTGACAACGGCCGCTTCAGCGTACTTGAGTATATCATAGGTCCTGTCGAATATCAATTCGACATTCTTCCTGCCGGCAATAAAGCCTTCATAGTCTTCCTTCGAACGGGCGGGAGCGCCGGCTACAATGAGCTTGCAGTCCAGTTTGTCCGCCAACTCCATACAGACAGGCATTGTACGGGATATTTCAGCCTTTCGCGAGCCGGCAAGTACAGCAATGTAGGGTTCCTCGGAAGGCCTGCTGTACTCGTGATTATCCACAGCATCCAGCAAAGGATTGCCCGCATAGACGAAAGGAAGGTCCTTTTCGGTAAAATACGGAACTTCAAAAGGAAAGATGATGAAGAGTTTGTCCACATACTTCTTAAGTTTTCTGTTCCGCCCCTCTCTTGATGCCCACACCTTCGGGGCAATGTAATAGAAGACCTTGAATCCAGCCTTGTGTGCGAATTCGGCTATTCTGAAATTGAAACCGGGGTAATCGATAAGGATAACCACATCCGGTTTCCAATCGAGTATGTCAGCTTTGCAGGCTTTCAGGTTCGAAAAGAGGGTGGATGCTTTCTTTACGACTTCCCAGGCCCCCATCACGGCTCCGTCACGGTAATGGTGCACCAGACAGCCCCCTACAGCAGCCATAAGGTCTCCTCCCCAGAAGCGTATCTGTGCATCCCTGTCTTCGGCTATAAGACCTTTCATAAGATTTGAGCCGTGCAAGTCTCCGGAAGCCTCTCCCGCGATGATGTAGTATTTCATAGATTGTAATCGCACTCAACGCCCGCCTCCTTGAGATAAGCAATGCGGGAATAATCTGTATTGTCAAAATTATGTTCGACAATGGAAATGAATCCATCCTTAACGAGATGATGGTCAGCGTCAGCATCAGTCGATTCATCGACAAAATGACCAACCATCATATAGATGGACTCCCCTGCCTCACTCTCGACCTCAGTGCTTTTCAAACCGTAATGGCTATGGTCTATCCCGAATTTGCTGAAAAATTCCGGATTCCAATCAGCGAATTCTTTTTCCCAGTGACCCCTTCCCATATGGCCTACCCTCACGCCCTTGATTTTGTCAATGGCAATATTGGGAAAGTTGACATTGAAATAGGACCCGGCCTTCATTTGAGGCAGGGCAATGATTCTTTTCAGGATATCGGGAAAGAGTTTCTCAACAGCGGAAAAATCCGAATCCATCTTCATTGAATCCAAAGAAACCCCCACTGCCGGGACTCCATTGATGGCAGCTTCCTGAGCTGCTCCGAGAGTGCCTGAATAGCAGGCGGCAGTAGCCGCATTGGAGCCGTGATTTATGCCGCTCAACACCAGGTCGGGTTTTTCGTCCGTAAAAACATTGTCAATGCCGAATTTCACGCAACTCGCCGGAGTGCCGTCAAGATACATCCATCTGGCACCGTCGTCATCGGTTCCGAGTTCCTTTACGGCAATGGGCTTGAAGCCCATTGATACGGCCATTGCCATTCCCGACTGGTGATATTTTGGAGCGATGACTGTCACTTCACCGAAGCTGGAGACGGCTCTGACGAGCGCGTGAATGCCTTCTGCGGTATAACCGTCATCATTGGTAACAAGTATCTTCATATAACAAAACGATTTACCGCACAAAGTTATTAAATATTAAAAAATATTGCGTAAATTTGCGTGGATTCAGTAGAAAGAATCTACAGAAAGAGTTATTGTTCAACAACATAAAATTTTTAGAAACACAATGGTAAAAGTAGCTATTAACGGTTTTGGCCGTATTGGTCGTCTGGCTTTCCGTCAGATGTTTGAGGCAGAAGGTTATGAGGTAGTTGCAATCAACGACCTTACATCTCCAAAGATGCTTGCACACCTTCTCAAGTATGACACAGCTCAGGGAGGTTTCTGCGGTAAGCTCGGTGAGAACAAGCACACTGTAGAGGCAACTGATAACTCTATCATCGTTGACGGTAAGGAGATCACTATCTACGCAAAGCCAAATGCAGCTGAACTCCCTTGGGGTGAGCTCGGTGTTGACGTAGTTCTCGAGTGCACAGGTTTCTACACATCTAAGGAGAAGGCATCTGCACACATCACCGCTGGTGCTAAGAAGGTTGTCATCTCTGCTCCTGCAGGAAACGACCTCCCTACTATCGTTTACAATGTAAACCACAACACTCTTACAGCTGCTGATACAGTTATCTCTGCTGCTTCTTGCACAACCAACTGTCTCGCTCCTATGGCTGCTGCTCTTCACGCTTACGCTCCTATCCAGTCAGGTATCATGTCTACCATCCACGCTTACACTGGCGACCAGATGATTCTCGACGGTCCTCAGAGAAAGGGTGACCTCCGCCGTTCACGTGCAGGTGCTCAGAACATCGTTCCTAACTCAACAGGCGCAGCAAAGGCTATCGGTCTCGTAATCCCTGAGCTCAACGGTAAGCTCATCGGTTCTGCACAGCGCGTACCTACCCCTACAGGTTCAACCACTATCCTCGTTGCTGTAGTTAAGGGTAAGGACATCACCAAGGAGGGCATCAACGCCGCTATGAAGGCTGCTCAGACCGAGTCATTCGGTTACACTGAGGAGCAGATCGTTTCTTCAGACGTTATCGGTATGAAGTACGGTTCACTCTTCGATGCAACTCAGACTATGGTTGCAAAGATTGACGATGATACCTATCAGGTACAGGTTGTTTCTTGGTACGACAACGAGAACTCTTACACTTCTCAGATGGTACGTACTATCAAGCATCTCGCACAGCTTTAATAGCCTGATTGAAATCTTTTACAGGAGGATGGCCAGTTTGGTCATCCTCTATTTTTTGTCATTGTTTCGATGGAGTAAGGAACTCAATGGGAGATCTTCCTTAAGAAAGGCCATCACAATGAGCAGAAGAAAGAAACCAGAAAAGGCACGCTGAAATCCGTCAGAACTCCGCTGATCAAAGTAGCAGGAATAATCTCAGGCCCGCAGCTCCTTGTGATTCCGGGCAGGCAAACGTCCATAGAAGTGGCACCTGCTGCCGCAACAGCTGCATACGGACCCAGCTTCTTCGCTAAAAATGGAGTGAATATCAAAGCAATAAGTTCCCTGAAGATATTGGAGAGCAATGCCATTGCCCCCAAGGCCGTAGCCATTGCTACACCAATTGAGGCCTCCTTGAGACCGGCAATGATTACTGATGAAAGCGAATAATATCCGAAGCCGCTACCCACTGCAAGGCAATCCCACAGGCCCCAATCCGTGATGGTAAGGCTCACTAAAGCACAGCAAAGCAGTGTAAAAGCTATCGACAGCAAGGGCAGAAGCAGTATTGAGACCTTGATTCCCTTTAGCATTGCCCCAAGCCCGGGTTTCAGTCCTATTCCGAGTCCGACGCTGATCAGCAGAATGTATAGCAATACCATTGCGAGATCAAGCTTCAAGCCCAAAAGAGGCGCTGCAATGCCGCTTTTGCCAGAAATGACTCCCAAAATCAGTGCGACAAGAGAGCAAAGCGTACCAAAGCTGAAGGAACGATTTCTATTATCTGTACTCGATTCTACAGCCTTCAGTGAAAAGTCCCTATGGTAGCGATAGAGCAGCCAGGCAGCAAAAGCACTGCCCACCGTGCCGGCCAGTGCAAGCAGAAGCGCATCCAAACCTATGGCAGCAAGATTAGACAAAACCTCTTCATTGCTACCGGTCTGCGCACCAAGAAGGAAGAGCAGCAGATATATGACAATGGTGGTACTGATGTCCGTCAGCCTGCGTAATACAGGAAATGCGGACATCCTGGAAAGAAGATATCCAATTGCAATTGACGCAGTAAAACTGAGGATGAGCTCTATCATTCAGGCTGACAAACCTTTGTCGCAATATTAATATTGCCTTTCGCCAAAGATGGAGGTACCGACTCTGACCATAGTCGAGCCGTGCTGAACAGCCAAACCCCAATCATCCGACATACCTATTGACAACTGATTGAAGGAGTCAAGCTCAGGGAAAAGATCGACCAGATAGGCCATAAAGGAATCTATGCGGGAGAAATCGGCAGAAATCAGCTCTCTGTCATCGGTATGAGTAGCCATACCCATCAAACCGCAAAAACGAACATTCTTGTACTTTTCGGCATTGAATAGAATGTCCAGAACTTCCTCTTCGTGAAAGCCCTGCTTGGTCTGTTCCGCTCCGAGATGGATTTCGAGAAGGACACTGACAGTTTTATCATTGACCCCACCCCATTTATCTATTTCTTGAAGCAGGTGAAGCGAATCCACGGACTGAACAAGATTGGCATAAGGCAGAACCATCTTCAGTTTATTGGTTTGAAGATGCCCTATGAAATGCCATTCTATCGCTTCCCTATTCCCTTCTGCTATCCAAGACGAGAGTTCCTTGACCTTCTTCTCAAACTCTTGGGGACGATTTTCTCCAAAAGCTCTTTGACCAGCTTCATAAGCCTCCTTGATGGCTTCTACCGGATGGTATTTGGAAACTGCCACCAGGGTGACTCCTGATGGCAGTTCCTCTCTTATTTTATCGATATTGTCCTTTATCATAAAAGTTAGCGCCTCTTTTTCTGCTGTGCACGAATTTGCTGTTGCTGCATTTTCTGAGCTTCTTCAAGTCTCTGTTCCCACTTGCTCTTTGGAGCAGGCTTGTTCTCAGCTGCCTTGACCTTGGCTACTATCTCCTCAGGATGCACGAAGAACCTCTTGATCACGAAAGTCTCAAGCATTGCAATCAGATTCGAAAGCAAGTAATAGTAGCTGAGACCAGATGACAGATTGTTACAGATGAAGTACATCATTATCGGCATCATATAAAGGCTCATAAATCTCATACTTGAAGCAGTAGGGTCATCCGTAGCTGTCTGGTTGGCCATAGTGAACTTCGAGTAAAGGAACATTGAGACGGCCATAAGGAGGGCAAAAAGCGAAATATGGTCTCCCAAGAGAGGTATTCTGGTGCCGAAATCAATAATGGAGTCGTATGCGCTGAGGTCATCAGCCCAAAGGAACTTCTGCTGGCGAAGCTCGATAGATGCAGGGAAGAAGCGGAACATGGCCCAAAGTATCGGAAACTGGAGGAGCATTGGGAGGCATCCTCCCATAGGACTGATTCCGGCCTTCTTGTACAAGGCCATCGTAGCCTGCTGCTTCTTAAGCTGTTCTTCCTGGCTCTGTCCCGGATACTTTGCGTTGATCTTTTCCATAAAAGGCTTGAGAGCCGCCATCTTCGCAGATGAAGAGTAGGACTTGTAAGCGAATGGAAGGACAACGAGCTTGATAAAGATGGTCATCAAAAGGATGATGATACCGAAATTGCCTATGAACCTGTGCAGGAAGTTGAAAAGAGGAATGATTACGAACTTGGTAATCCAAGCCACCAGTGAACCTCCCAGAGGCACAATCTTCTCGTAATGCTGGTCATATGACTTCAAAGTATTGAAGTGGTTAGGACCAATATAGAATTCAAATGGGATGGTAACGCTCTGGTCAGGGGTGAAATCGCATCTCATCTTGGCCTCACAGGTCATCAGATTGTGATTCTCATCATTCTCGCCAAGGAAATTTATGGCAAGGTCTCCCGATGCGAACTCCTGGGGAGCACGCATTATGACTGAGAAGAACTGCTGTTGGAACGCGAACCACGAAAGTTTTGAGTCAACACGCTTGCTTCCGTTCCTGCCACGGCCCAACTCTTCAGGTTTTTTGTCTCCCTGATAGTAGAAATCGAGCTTTGAATACTGGGACTCATTCTTATATCCCTTCTCAAGTCTTGGAACAGTAATACTGAAGTCAAGGTCGAATGAAGAAACGTTTCTAGGTATGACACCCTGCATTCCAACGAAAGAGAGAAGATTTTCCACTCTGTACTCGTCCTCATGAAGCAGATATTTCTGTTCTATGTAGCCACCATTCGAGAAAGGAAGGCGCATTACAATGCTGGAATCATTATGCTCTACAAGATTGAATACAAAATCGGAGGTGCTGATGTATTCCCCTGTGTAAACATTGACCGAATACCTGCTGTTTCCCTCTTTGAAAAGATAGAGCTCTTCATCCTCATATGTCCTGTGACCCTTGACCTCTGCACTTACAGGTTGAGCACCTTTAGTGGAAATCGAAAGAGCAAGCTTCTCATTCTGAATGGTATACACTGCAGCCTCCGCATTATGCGAAAGCTCCAGCAATGAATCCTTGTAAATGGTCGATGCCGCTACGACAACAGCTGAACTGTCAACTGGATGCTCGAGAGCATAAATGGAATCCTGAGCAGCCTGGGCAAGCTGTTCCGCCCTGGCAATCGAGTCCAACTGATACTGAATCTCAGCCTGTTTCTGAAACTGTCTTGACTGGTAAAAGGTGAAGCCGAAGAGGATCAACCCCATCAGGACAACACCTATTATCGAATTTTTATCCATACAAATTAATCCTTATCCTCCTCGGCCTTTCTGATTTTTGCTTCAAGTTCCTTAAGCTCCAACTTAGCATCGGCAATTCTCTCTCTCATCTGAGCAATAAGAGCTTCGGCATTCTTAGATGCTGCGAAAAAGCCGATATTGTTCTCATAAGTGTCAATGTCCTGCTGCAGGGTGTGATACTTCTGAATGAGGACTTCTTTCTCACTTCTCGGAGCCCTGGACTGGCGACCGCTACCCCTTTGAGCTCTACTGCCGAAATCCGGGAACTTGGCTTGCATAGCTTCCTTATATGCCTGGGCGATCTTGTCCTTCTCCTTGAACGGAACGAAGCCTATAGCCTGCCATCTGGCAGCGAAATCCTGCATAGCAGCAGCATCGTCTGCCCCGTTTTCATATGCCTGAATTTCATCGATAAGCTTGCGCTTCGCCTTGAGGTTTCCGTAAAAGTCATTCTCAGGTTTTGCCTGCTTGTCGCGCTCAGCGAAGAACTCATCGCAAGCCGCACGGAATCTCTTCCACAACTGTTCGCTCTTCTTGCGAGGCACAGCTCCTATTTCCTTCCACTGCTTCTGGAGGTTGATGAACTGGTCGGTAGCCTTCTTCCATTCGGTACTGCTCTTGAGGGCTTCCGCCTGCTCGATAATCGAAAGCTTTTTCTCGAGATTCTCGTTCATATTATCTTTGTACTGCGAGTAGAACACGCGCTTCTTTTCGAAGAACTTATCACACGCAGCACGGAAACGGTCATAAATCTTCTGGTTGTCCTTCTTTGAAGCGAAGCCTATTCCCTTCCATTGCTTCTGAATATCCTCTATATCCTTTGAAAGAGAATTCCACTCATTGGAAGACTTGACCTCTTTGTCAGCAATAGCCTCCACAAGTTCGCAGAGCCTGGTTTTCGCTTCCAGATTCTCAGCCTGCTTGGCCTTCTGCTCCTCAAAGAACGCCTGATATTTCTTGTTGACGACTGAAGTGGCAGCCTTGAAACGGTTCCAAATGTCTTCACGGTACTCCTTGGCAACAGGTCCGATGTCCTTCCACTGCTCGTGCAATTTCTGGAGTTCACGGAATGCCTCCACTATATTGTCATTATCAGCAAGTTTCTCGGCAAGATCACACAGCCCCTGCTTAGCCTCAAGATTCTTTTTGAAATCAAGGTCGCGGAGGTCGCGGTTGATTTTGACCATATCATAGAACTTTTCTACATAGTACTGATAAGTATCGTTTATATTCCTGTAGTTCTGCGCCGGGACGGAACCGATAGACCTCCACTTGTTCTGAATCTCACGGAATTCAGGGAAAGTAGCACTGACATCCTCCTGCTTCTCAACAAGGGCCTTAAGCTCCTCGATAACAGCCTCCTTGGCTGCAAGGTTGTCGGCTCTCTCCTTCTCAAGCTGCTGATTGAACTCCGCACGCTCTCTCTTGTAATCGTTGTACAATGACTTGAAACCGTTCTCAAGAGCCTCGAAAGGATTTTCAACCTTTCCCTCCTCTACTGACACTGATGCATCTGCAGCTTCTTCGTTTTCGATTTCCGAAGCTGAAGGCTCCTCAACAGGCGCAAGACCGGCATCAGCCTTCTCCTTGGACAGCCTCTTGTAGAATGCTGATTTGATGGCCTCAGCCTCCTTGGACCTCTTCACCCTCTCAAGTCCGCTTCCAAGCTTTTGGAAGAGTTCAGAGAGTTCAGCAAGGGTCTTCTCCGCAAGATTTACCTGTTCAACTTCTGCAGTTTCATTGTTCTCAAGTACATCTGAAGTGATCTTCTCCTCTTCAGGAATATTAACTTCGCTCATAATAATAGAGTTTCTATGATTGATAAATAGTATACAAGCAACAAATTTATCATTTTTTAAGTAAAAAAACTATTTTTGCAAAAACAATCACTCAAATCAGAACAATACAGATGAGAATAGACATACTCACAGTGGTTCCTGAACTCCTGGAAAGCCCTTTGGACCATTCTATTGTAGGCAGGGCAAGAAAAAAAGGACTGGTTGAGATTTACGTCCACAATCTCAGGAAATACGGAATCGGGCCAAGAAAGAACGTCGATGACTATAGTTACGGCGGGGATGCGGGTATGGTTATGATGGTTGAGCCGGTATTCAAAATGATCGAGGAACTCAGCGCAGAACGGCATTACGACGAAGTGATATATATGTCACCGGACGGAGAGATTCTGAACCAAGGCATATCGAACGAATTGTCCCTCAAAGAGAATATCATCATACTCTGTGGTCACTACAAAGGTGTGGACCACCGCATACGCGAGCACCTCGTTACCAGAGAGATATCTGTCGGAGACTATGTAGTGAGCGGAGGTGAGATTCCTGCAGCCCTGCTGGCAGACAGCATAGTCAGGCTCATACCTGGGGCCCTTACAGACGAGACCTCAGCCCTAAGTGATTCCTTCCAGGACGACCTTCTGTCACCCCCTATCTATACCAGGCCGGCTGAATTCAACGGATGGAAGGTTCCCGACGTGCTTCTCAGCGGAAATCCCAAACTGATCCGGGCCTGGCAGGATGAACAGGCAGTAGAGAGGACCAAGCTCCTTAGACCGGAACTTTTTAAGAAAAACATAAAATAAGTTGATTTTTCTTCATTTTTTTTGAAAAAGCTTTGCTTGTTTCCAAAGTTTGACTAACTTTGCAACGGTTTACTAAAACGATAAAATAAATCGTTCAATAAACCAAGACGAAAATGAACAACACTCTACTCTCACTTTTTGTGGGAGGTTCTAACCAACAATAATTAACCTTCTTTAAGGTAAGACACTACTAACTAACCAATAAATCCCGCTGTGAAGCGGGATTTATTACTTTTATAACTACCTGTTCCAGAAATGGTTGACTGGTCCGTGGCCGTGACCTATGGAATAGTCTGCCCCGCTTTCTATCGCACGGGCTATATAGTTCTTTGCCTCCCTGGCAGCATCATCCAGACTGAGGCCCTGTGCCAGATAAGAAGCGAAGGCGGAGGATAAAGTACAGCCTGTGCCGTGGGTATTGACCGAATGTACCCTTCTGGACTCAAGTTCCAACAGATGTCCATCTTCGGCATTGTAGAAATAATCCACAAGTTTCTCCTCCTTCAGATGACCGGCCTTCATTAGCACCGATACCTTACGGCTGCCGCGTGCAGAAACTGCTTCAGACAATCTTAGGGCGACTTCTGGCAAGTCATCCTGTGAAGTGATTTTCATCCCGGACAGTATCTCCGCCTCAGGTATGTTAGGCGTAAGCACCCTTGCAATCGGCGCCAACTCCTCAGAGAGAACCTGTACAGCGGATTCCTCTATCAGCCTGTCACCCGAAGTGGCAACCATCACTGGGTCCAGGACTATATTGTCGATTCCGTGCTTCAGAAGGGCATCACGCACGGCCAGCACCACTTCCACTGAGCTGAGCATACCGATTTTAACTGCATCTGCGCCAATGTCGTCCAGCACGGCATCAATCTGCCCGACTATAGTCTCAACCGGGACAGGGTGAACCCCGCTGACACCAACGGTATTCTGAACCGTGATGGCTGTAATAGCTGAAGCAGCATATGAGCCCGTAGCCGAAATGGACTTAATATCGGCCTGAATCCCGGCACCTCCGCCTGAATCACTTCCCGCTATGGTAAGAACTCTTGGATATGTCTTCATAAGCAATTTGTTAAAAATGTCTGAAGCCCATAAAATCTTCATTTCTTCCAATCCACCGTATTCCTTCTCCGGAAACTATCCTACCGATTGGATAGGACGGGACTGGCAAAGCTTCGGCAAATGCTTCTGGACTGACGGTAAAGAGCAATTCGTAATCCTCTCCGCCGTTCAGAGCGAGTTTAACCGGATCCCATCCGTATTTGTGGCAAGCCTCTTTCAGCTGCTCCGACAAAGGCAGGCTGGCAATGTCCACTTCCGCAGCCTTGTGCGACTCATCAAGGATGTGCCTCAGATCGGAGCCAATGCCGTCCGAGATATCCATCATCGCGTGCACTCCCGGCAGCATTGACAATGCAATGCCCTCCCCGACTCTCGGAACAGGACGATAGTGGCGCCTTACAAGCTCGCTTTCAAGTTCACCACGTTCAAGCCCCTTGAGGATGACCTGCAAGCCAGCTGCAGAATCACCCAAAAAACCGCTCACGCAGATGATATCTCCCTCCTGTGCTGCGGAACGCTTTCGGGAAAGTCCCGATGGGCAATTGCCCAAAACGCTAACGCTGATGCAAAGTCGGTCCAGTGAAGATGTGGTATCCCCTCCGAGCAGAGGACAGTCGAAGCGGTCAGATAAGTCCTTGTAGCCGCGCAGGAACTCCTTCAGGAAGGTGTCGCTCAATTTCTTCGGCAACGCAAAAGAGAGGAAGGATGCGACCGGTTTTCCGCCCATTCCAGCGATATCACTGATATTGACGGCGGCAGACTTCCAGCCCAAACTATAAGGATTGACATCGTCAAGGAGGAAATGCACCCCTTCCATCAGCATATCGGTCGTAAGCAGCGTTTCAAGACCGTCCCGCTGGGGTATTACAGCACAATCATCGCCTATTCCCAGGAATCCCTCAGGGACCTTGTACTGATTCCTGATGCAGTCAATCAAAGCAAACTCCCCTAAATCCATTGCGAAAGGCTGTTCATATATGAATAATCGGCTTCATCACCACGGTAGCCGTAATCCCAGAAGGCGTACTCGTAAAGAGCGCCCTTCAGATATGCTTCCGTCATACGGGAACGGGTCTTCTCATCGACAGACAAGGCCCATTTGTCCAGCATTGCGACCACTTCTTCCGTGCTGCGTGTAAACTCCTCATTTCCATATTCTTCTATCCACTCACGGTAAGGATTGCCCTCAAGTTCAGCAATGCCGAGTATGTACAAACCGACACGATTGTATATCCACATACACGGCAGCATTGATGCCAGGCCTATTTCGCGCGAAGCAGTCTCTATGGCTTTCTGGGTGTGGGCATTGTATTCTCTGGTGACAGGCGAAGCCTCTACGACTGTATCGACATTGAAGCGCTCGATGAGCATTGCGTGCATAATTTTCTCACTTTCAATTCCGCTGTCAGCATATGCAACAAATAGGTCGTGATCCTCCTTCGTGCTCATTATGTCGGCAAGCTCGTACATCTGACGTCCGTAGTTGCCGATATACACTTCATCCTGAGCCAGATAACGCGAAAACTTAGAAGCAGGGAGAGTACCCGCTGCAAGCTCCTTGATGAAGGGCAGTCCAAGAATGGAATCAAAAATCTTCGAGGACCTCTCCCACACTTGGGCACTCCAGGACATACTCCTCTCCTTTATGCCTCTGTCAATCTCAGTATTAAGCTTCACAGAGGCCTCGCACGGAGAATCAGCACTCATAATCGCGCTTACTACAGCCACACCATCAGCGCCAATGCGAATAACATCTGCAGCCGTTTTCAAATTCATTCCGCCTATTCCTACAGTCGGATGCTTGGACAATGATACAGCCTTACGCAAGCCGTCAAGGCCGAAAGCGGCAGCTGTATCGGTCTTGGTTGATGTCAAATACACAGGAGAGATTCCGACATAATCCACATCCAATCCGTTGGCCTTCTCAATATCCTCCATATTCTCGACCGAAAGCCCGATGATCTTGTCCGGCCCGAGCAGTTTTCTGGCAATGTGATAAGGCATATCCGACTGTCCAATATGGACTCCGTCAGCATCCACAGCCAGAGCAACATCCACACGGTCATTGACAATGAGCGGAATTCCCAAAGGCTTGAGCAGGGATTTGAGTTCCAGGCCCAAGTTTATGAAGTCTTTGGTATCAATATCCTTCTCACGAAGCTGGACCATAGTCACTCCACCCTTGACGGCCTCTTCTACCACCCAAGAAACATCACGTCCAAGAGCCAGAGGTCTGTCAGTCACGAGATATAGCTTCAAAGAAGCTGGATCGAATCTTCCGGGCATATTATTGTCTTATCAACGAAGCATTGGCCTCTGCATCGAAATTACTCAAAGCATCAATGAATTCGACACCCATCGAACCAGTGCCCTTGCATTTTGCCGCGGCAATATCGCCGGCAACTCCCATCACTGCCATTGCGTGAAGCGCAGCCTCTAATGGAGAGCGGCTCACAGCTGCGAATGCGCCCGTAAGAGCTGATGCAGTGCAGCCCATTGCTGTAACCTTGCTCATAATTGGATGACCGTTGCAAATGGTTTCCACTCTGTAACCATCTGTTATATAATCTGTTGCACCACTAATTGAGACTATTGAACCGGTGATGGCAGCGAGAGCTTTAGCTCCCTCGAGAGCATCGGAGCTGGAATTGTTAGAATCCACTCCCTTTGATACAATGCTCGAACCTGCGAGCACCATTATCTCTGATGCATTGCCACGAATTACTGTCGGATGCCATTCCCTGATGAGCTCAAGAGCGGTCTCGGTACGGAGGCAGCTCGCACCTGCACCTACCGGGTCGAGCACCCACGGCTTGCCATACTTGACGGCAGCCTCGGCAGCGGCTTTCATTCCTTCGATTTCGTGTCTGTCGAGGCAACCGATATTGATTACGAGAGCGTTGGAAATCCTGACGATTTCGTCCATCTCCTCGGGTGCAAAGGACATAAGCGGTGATGCTCCGATGGCGAGCAATGCATTGGCGTTGATTTCCATTGCCACATAATTGGTGATGCAATGTGTGAGCGGCGACTGCTTTCTGACATTGGCGCAGTCGAGCTTGAATTGATTCAAATCGATCATTGTTGTTGAATTAAATAAAAAACCTCGCATTATTATACAATGCAAGGGGCTTGTCACAAATGACAACAATCGAGTTCTGCTTCCCTACGACGGTATTGACCGTATCAGGTTCATTGGGACTCTCTCAACCCGGATTATCCGGGTACCCCCGCAAAAATATTCTAAAAAAAAGGCAAGGCCGTAAGCCGGTTTCTGTTTTTAAATCCACCATTTATCTTCGCAACCTACCCCCTGACATCGGACGGGCCGTCCTCATCTGTCAGTATATTTGGTTTTGCAGGCCCCGATGCCGTACCCGATATACATCGCTGCACACCGTCGTGAGCTCTTACCTCACATTTTCACCCTTACCGTTTCCGGCGGTTATTTTCTGTTACAGCCTGTCCAAGATTACTCCTGCCTGTGCTTTCCACAGCGGGGTGCCCTGCCCTGTCCGGACTTTCCTCAGCCTTGCGGCCGCGGTGGATCGTCTTACCTTTTATGCTGCAAAGGTAAGAAAAAGTCTTCTATTTCTACCGCAATGCCTCAGTTTTATCTATATTTGTACCTTGGAGTTTGATAGAACTCATCCACCATACAGAACGAATATGCATAGAAAAAATACGATATTGGCAATAGCACTGCTGGCTCTGAACTGCTGCGCGTGCAGTGCAAAGGTGAAACAATACAAGATTCAGGTTGTAAAGGAATACCCTCACGACATCTCATCGTACACCCAAGGACTTTTTTTTCACGACGGCAAGCTGTATGAGAGTACTGGACAATATGGAGAATCCACATTCCGAATAGTGGATTTGGAAAGCGGGAAGGCTCTCAAGAAACTTGACTTCAATAAGAAATACTTCATTGAGGGTTCAGTGGTTATGGGAGACAAGCTTTACATTCTCACCTGGGAGAACAAACTTGCATTCATCTACGATGCAGCCACCCTGGAGTACAAGTCCACTGTAGCATACCCGCGTGAAGGCTGGGGGCTTACTACGGACGGGAAACAGTTGATAGCATCAGACGGAACATCCAGGCTCTATTTTATGGATGCCGGATATAAGGTTGAGAGAACCATCGATGTTAAGATGGACGGCAGGCCCATCAAGTATCTTAATGAGCTGGAATATATTGACGGAAAAATCTGGGCCAATGTCTATACAACGGATATGATAGTCATCATCAATCCAGGCACTGGAATCGTGGAAGGAACCGTTGATTGCACAGGTCTGCTTCCACGTCACCTGAGGGACAGCCGGACCGACGTTCTCAATGGTATTGCATACAATCCGGCCAACGGAAAAACCTACCTTACCGGCAAATACTGGAAAAGGCTATTTGAAGTAAAATTGTTGGAGAAGAAATAGGAAGCAAGTTATTGTTTCTTCCTTTCATCAATACGCTTCCTAAGTGCCTTGGAGAGCGATATAGGCTGTAATTTGTCCGATTGCTCCAGCCATTCAAGTGCCAGGTCATACTCTCCATTAATGAAGCAGGCTACGGCTATATTGTACATAGCGCAGGATTGCCCCTGAGCTGCAGATTCGCTAATCAGGTCAAGCCAGACCTCTGTAGCCTTGTCCCATTCGCATTTTTCTACATATGAGATACCCTCCGTCCATTTGCGGGAGCCATTATAGTATATAAACTGAAATTCTTCTGTAATCCATTCGCTTTTCAGCGGAGACAGCAGGGACGAACCTACACTCAAAGCCTTGGATACATCATTCAGTTTATCTGCCCTGTACTTGCTTGTGAGCACGGTAACAGTATCCTCACCCATCGAGTCATAGGCATAGAGCAAAGTCTCGTACTGCTTCCTGCCTTTAGAGTCCCGGGCCACCAGGACAGGGACATCCACCAGCAGAACCACATCAGAGTCAAGTTCCAGCACGTATCTGGACAGACTGTCGCGGGACTTATAGTCCCCGCCCTCTTCCTTAACCATATGAAGCACGTCCACAACCCTCGCGCCACTGAAATATTCCTCTTCCAATCCCAATGCAAGCAAATCAGACAAGCGGTTGTTGAACAATGAATCAACACCGCTTTCGCTTTCAAGATAAACTACAGCAATCGACTTGCCGGCTAAATCCATACCGGAAGGAGAAGTCTGCCGTTTGTCAAGCAGCATCAAATATGAACTTGGCCCACAGGATGAAATGGCCAGGGAGACGGCCAGAATGGTCAGGAGACGTTTCATGATATAATATCTAACGGTTCTGCAATAAGGTCATACTCATCGGCTCCGATAATCCGGACGCGGATGAAATGTCCTACGAGCTCTTCCGGAAGCATTTCCTGGAAGAGTTCAGGAGTATACTTTACAAGAATCTCGCCATCTACCTCAGGACTCTCGTACTGACTCCGGCACACAAGGATGCCGTCACTGAAAGCATCAACAATCACCTTTTCTTCAGTGCCCACACGAGACCTGTTGAACTCCAACGAAATGTCGCTCTGAAGCGACATCAGCTTGTTGTACCTGTCATCCTTCACAGCCTGGGGGATGGAATCTTCGTAATGCTCAGCTCCATAAGTACCTTCCTCCTCGGAATAGGTGAAGGCACCAAGCCTTTCGAAACGGGCCTCACGAACAAAATCCATCAGTTCATCGAAATCTTGCTCGGTCTCACCCGGATGTCCTACAATCATAGTAGTTCTCAAAACCACACCAGGCACCCTGTCCCTCAGTTTATGGATTAGCTCGCGGGTCCAAGCGCCATCAACATTGCGATGCATCAGCGAAAGCTGATTGTCAGAAACGTGCTGGAGAGGAATATCCAAATACTTGCAAACCTTAGGATTGTCCGCCATCTGCTCGAATACATCCTCAGGGAAACCGGCAGGATAGGAATAATGGATTCTCAGCCATTCAATTCCTTCCACCTCGGAAAGTTTCTGCAGTAGTTCAGCCAGAGCGCGTTTGCGATAGATATCAAGCCCATAGTAAGTCGTATCCTGGGCAATGACAATGAGTTCCTTGATGCCCTTTGCTGCCAAACTCTCCGCCTCCTTCACCAGAACTTCGATAGGAACCGACTTGTGAGCCCCCCTTATGAAAGGAATAGCGCAATACGAACAGCGCCTGTCGCAGCCTTCGGATATTTTAAGATATGCGTAACTCCTTGAAACAGGGGCAAGAACACGTTCAGTTGCCTTCCTCTTGTCAGGTTCCACACCCAAAGCCTTTACAATCTCGTCGTTGTCGCGTGCTCCGAACCAAGCATCCACCTCAGGAATCAGCCCCGGCATCTGCTTAGCATATCTTTGTGAGAGACAACCGAATACATAAACCTGACCGCATTCTCCCCGCTTCTTCCTTTCAACAGCCTCCAGAATAGCCTGTATGGATTCTTCCTTGGCATCACCAATAAAGCCGCAAGTATTCAGCATAAGGATATCGGCATACCTGTCCTCGCCCTCAGGGATAATCTCATAAACAGAGTCTATCTGGGCGAGGATATGTTCGGTATCCACACTGTTCTTTGAACAGCCGAGGGTGACAATCTGTATCGACCTATGCATCTTCTGAGTTTTCTGCCTCTCTCTGCGCTTCAGCCTCCTCAGGAGTCATAAATTCAAGTGAAGCATTGTGCTTAAGGTCATTGTACCATTCTACGACCTTCTTCATATGTGAAACATAGAAGCGGTCCTCATCATAGTCAGGGACAGCCTGGGCGAAAAGCGCCTTGAGCTCGTCGGCTGATGACTTGGCACTTGGAGCATCATTGTCCCCAAGAACGGCGTGCAGCTTCTCGAACACCTCCTGAAGCTTCAGCTCACCTTCAGATGTATAGATGGCTATATCGGCAAGAGTGGTAATACGGCTTCTCATATCGAAGACTGTCCTCTTCCTGTCAGCAAGACACTCGGCGATGGCGCCATTTCTGGCCTGTGCAATATATTGATAGAGGCCGTGCTGGCCGGAAACCGAAAGAATTCTTGTAAGATCTGTTTTCATTGTCATTTGTTTATTTAATCATTGCAGTTTACAAATATACTCATTTTTTTGAGCGCTTGTTCAGTTCTGCTCCTCAGTTCTTCCAATCCTGCATCATTTAGCAGCACATAATCTGCGGCCGAAGGATTAAAACTCTGTCTTTCCATACGGGACAAGATTGACTTGCTGTCTTTGCCATCCCTCGCACAGGCGCGCTTAAGCCTCAAGTCAATCGGAGCATCCACCAGCAGCACCTTGTCAATATGAGCCATAAACTCCGGAAGATTCAGGGCAATGGCCGATTCCATTACAACAAGAGGAGAATCTTGGGCATAAAGCCAGCCCAGAAAATCATCCAGCACAACAGGATGAATCAGCGATTCTAGCAGTTTCAGCTTGCCCGCATCACCGAACACCCTGGCGGCTAAGGCACTACGGTCTAGTTTCCCGTCAACAGACAGCAAAGCTCCTCCAAGAAGTTCATCCACTTTCAGAGATAATGCAGGCTGCTCATCATAAAGAGCCTTCGCCCTGTCATCGGAATAATAAACGGGATAACCCTTCGATTCAAGATAGGCGCAAACGGCCGACTTGCCGCTGCCAATACCGCCTGTCACCAAAAGCACAATCATTTCTCTATACACTCAACCACTTGAGGCTCAATAGAATAACTGATTACAGAAGAAGATAGTCCTTTAACCTTGGGAACACAGCGTCCGTTAATGGAGTTGATGAAATCGTGATAGTCAACATAGAAACGGACTCCCTCTGAAGGGTCGAAACCCAAAGGGAAGACGCATTTGAACACCACATCCACCACAGAAGGATAGACCAGCAGTTCCTTTCCTGAAGGGACATTGCTCACTGACACACTCACGGAGGCCTTGACTTCAACGTACCTGGTCACCTCAAGAGAATAACTGACATCTTTATCGGAGATGCGCACGCCTACAGGAGTCTCAAGTTTCACGACTCCGTGGGCGCTTGAGGAAAGGTTCTGAAGAGAAATGGTGTTTGTGAGCACACGGTCGATATGGTCCAGCTGCGCAGGTTCACCATAAACGGTCACAGAATCGGGTGCAACTGTCAAAGGCTCCGAAGCGGTATACTGGGGTTTGAATGTCACCACACTAATGGGCTGGACTGGTACACGTTTGTGATTCTCTGACGGGAAACGGAACTGAACTGTGGAAGAGACGAAGGACTCAAGTTGTACATCATCGCCAAAAAGCTCGCTGACATATCCTCCAAGCACATTGCTGGAAAGAGAAAAAAAATCATCTTCCTCATGGTGAAGGTCATCTGGCGAGAAAAAAACATGCACAGGCCTGTGATTGGCCTGCATATTCTTCTTGAGGAGATTGTAGCCCGTAGTTCTGCAGCGGGCCACAATGGAAGTAGTGTTGCTTGATTCAGCTGAACGGCCTTCCAGATTGCTTTCAGCAACAACCGGAACACTTATCAAGGAAGAATACAGGAGCGATAGATTGTGGGTCAACCATATAGCAAATGCCAACAGGAGAGACAGCAGAAAAACTGCAACGTCCCTCCCGTCAATTCTATTGAGCAGAGCTTTGATCAGGCCCTTTCTCATCGCATCAAGCAAATGCTACTGGAGTGATGAAGAATCCCTGACAATGGAGTTCTTGTCAACTCTGAGCTTGACATCACCGTCAACCTTGAGGAGCACGGTCTTGTCACTCACCTCATCGACTGTTCCGTATATGCCACCGGCTGTAATAACCTTGTCACCCTTCTTGAGCGAAGTGCGGAATGCCTCAAGTTCCTTCTGCTGCTTTCTCTGCGGACGTATCATAAAGAGCCACATTACAACAAAAAGAAGTATCATCATCACCCAGAAACTGAGCGAAGAGGCACCTGCCTGAGGAGCTGCACTCTGAAGGACAAAAGTAAGAATGTTCATATTATTTCATTTAATTGTTTGTCAAAATTTGTGTATCCCCCTTCCGGCCAATCACATTAAGCCTTTTCCGGATTTTATTATCTCCCCCTGAACCATCATATCCTTGATGATTTTGTCAAGCAGACCGTTGACAAAAGAACGGCTGTTTGGAGTACTATAGTATTTGGAGATATCAACATACTCATTTATGGAAACTTTCACCGGAATCTCAGGAAAGCTTTGGGCCTCAGCAAGTCCGCATACTATAAGTACAATATCGACTACGAAAAGTCTGTCCTTGTCCCACTTGGGAACAGCTGCGGATATTTTCTCATAATACTTGTCATATCCGAGATAAGCCGCCCTGACGAGCTTGGTAACAAAGGCCTTGTCGCTGTCAAGACCGGAAGTCCTGGACAAGTC
This sequence comes from Bacteroidales bacterium, assembly GCA_029098505.1. GTDB lineage: Bacteria > Bacteroidota > Bacteroidia > Bacteroidales > UBA932 > Cryptobacteroides. Next base: position 20,088 of record JAQXOE010000032.1, on the reverse strand, counting down.
GCTCTGATACAGAGGAGGAAGAGACCAGGCCCGGCCCTGAGCCAAATCCTGGACAGTTTTGCAACAATAAGTCAAGGCATATGCAAGGTCATCAATCCAAAGAATGGACATATCCTCAAGTATAGATTCCAAGTCAGCATTATCCTCGAATTCTTCTTCGAATATCCTTACAAAAAGAGCTGCATCCTCCTTGATGGACCTCTGGGGTGAAGCCATATAGTCCTTATAGTAATCCTTGCTCCTTACACTTTCATATAGTTTCCTGAGGAAGGCATCGTACTGGTCCCAGCTCAATTTGGTCTTGGAAATTATCTTTTTGAAGTCCTGGTCCGAGGCCAAAGTGGATGCGATGGCATTTTCCACGAACTTAAGATTCGGATTCCTCTCCTCTTCAGTCGGATTGAACTTCTTTTGGGCAGCTTCAATCCTGTTTTTCGCCTCATCGGTCAAAGCATTGACGACAGCGAGCATGAAAAGATATAGGGACCTGGTGGCCTCGCAAGACATTTCCAGCCTGGCTTCCACTTCGGAAAGTGTCTGGGAACGGTTTTCAGCATAGCCGTAAAGTGCCTTGAATGCCTTTATTCTGAGTATTCGTCTATTCAGCATCGTGTTTCAGTAAATATTTCTGCAAATATAACACGAGAATCGGGAAAAAAACTTATTTTTGCGAATAATTGAATAAAAACAGACGTTATGCACAGAGATGATTTCGACCGTTTCAACGGCCAGGAGCGAGGCGCGGATGACGTATTTTCCAAACCGATAAGGGCGGGCAAACGCACTTATTTCTTTGATGTGAAATCAACGAAGGACAACAGCGACTTCTACCTGACTATCACCGAAAGCAAGCGCAAGCAGGAAAGGGACGGAAGTTTCACCTTCGACAAGCATAAGATTTTCCTCTACAAGGAGGATTTCCAAAAATTCACCGAAGGCCTTGCAGAGGTGATAGACTACATCAAGACCAACTGTTTCAATGGCGAATTTCCGGAGAACGACCGGAGGACAGATGACGTCAACTTTGAAGACTTTTAACGAATAAATTCGGGTCGGCTGTTTATGGGCCGGCCTTTTTTATAAACAGATGTATGGGCAATATACTTCTACGCAACATAAAGCTTGATGGTCTGACCAAGGACATCAGCATCACAGGCCGCCTCATAAGCGGCATAGCTCCTGCATTCACGGTCCTCCCCCAGGCCGGAACTGAAGTTATGGACTGCAGTGGAAAGACTGCCGTTCCTGGCTTTATCAATATGCATACCCACTCCCCTATGACCCTGCTCAGGGGAATAGGGGAAGATGTATCCTTCCACGACTGGCTTGACAAGATTTGGACAATAGAGGCAGGAATAGACCACGAGTTCATTTATTGGGGAAGCAAACTTGCAGCCCTGGAGATGATAAAAAGCGGGACCACCACCTTCAACGACCAATATTGGTCATTCCCGGAAACCTTGCGCGCCAGCAAGGAAATGGGCATAAGGGCGGCCACGGGTTATGATATTATGGATATGGGAGACCCCGATACGGCAGCTTTCCAGAAAGAACAATGTATGGAGCGTTATGAGTCTTTCAAACCGACAGACGAATCATCCATCTTCACAATGTCCTTCCATGCAGTATATTCAGTCAGCGAGGAAATGATGCTATGGGCCTCGAACTTCGCCAAAGAAAGGAATCTGCCCCTCCACATCCACCTCTGCGAGACCCTGAAGGAAGTGGAGGACTGCAAACAGGCCCACGGCGGGCTCACACCTGTGGAATACCTCGACGCCCTGGGCATACTCGACTCCAGGGTCATTGCCGCCCATACTCTCTGGCTCAGCCCGAATGATGTGCGAATACTTGGAGAGAGGAAGGTCAATTGCGTCCACAACATCAATTCAAACCTGAAGCTCAGTTCGGGCTATCGCTTCCTCTACAACGAGCTGAAGGAGGCCGGCGCCAATATCTGCATAGGCACGGACGGCCCGGCATCTTCAAACAATCTCGATATGCTTGAAGCAATGAAAACCTCCGCACTCGTCCAGAAAGCCTGGAGGAACGACCCGAAAGCAATGCCGCTCGGCGAGCTTTTTGCAATGTCAACGCTGAACGGAGCCAAGGCCCTACAGCTGAATTCAGGCAGTATTGAAACCGGAAAGCTTGCCGATATCAATATTGTTTCCACCGACTCGGTGCACTTCATTTCACCGGGCAGTTTCCTTGCGAACCTGGTTTACTCCGCCCATAGCGACTGCATTGATTCAGTCATAGCCGGAGGAGAGTTCGTTATGAAGAACAGAAAGGTAAGAGCAGAAGAGGAAATCCTGGAAGGAGCCGGGAACTATTTGTCAAGACATAATTTAACACACTGATAACCAAACTGATATGGAACAAAAAGAATACTTGGACATAATTCACAGTGCAGCCGCTTCTATTAAGGAAAGAATCAACGGCAGAAAGCCAGTGGCAGCAGTCATTCTGGGCAGCGGACTGGGCAAGATGGCTGAAAGGATAGAAAACCCTATCATTATCCCTTACAAGGAAATTCCAGGTTTTCCGGTATCCACCGCCATAGGCCACAAAGGCAATTTCATTGCCGGCGACTTCGCCGGCAAATTCATAATAGCAATGCAGGGGCGCTTTCATCCTTACGAAGGATACCCGATGCAATTGGTCACCCTGCCGATACGGGTATTGAAACTTCTGGGTACTGAAACCCTATTCGTCTCAAATGCTGCTGGAGGCTGCAATCCAGACTTCAGAATCGGCGACCTGATGGTCATCAAGGATCACATCAATCTTCACCCTAACCCGCTTATTGGTCCGAATCTCGACGAATTCGGCCCGCGTTTTCCTGATATGACCGCTGCATACGACCCTGTACTCATTGCCAAGGCTGAAAGTGTAGCCGCGAAAATGGGCATCAGCCTGCAGAAGGGAGTCTATCTCAGCTCAACCGGCCCTACCTATGAGACCCCCGCCGAAGTAAGATTCTATAGAGCAATAGGAGCTGATGCTCTCGGAATGTCCACCACTCCTGAGGTAATAGTTGCGCGTCACTGCGGCATAAGGGTTTTCGGTATTTCAGTGATAACCAATATCTCCAACACCGATACAGTGTCGAAGGTCCTCAATGACGGAGAAGATGTTGTCAAGGCTGCGGACTCCGCTGCAGAAAAGATGACCGGCCTCATCAGCGGCATCATTGCTTCATTGTAGGTGCCTCACTGCGCCATTGCAAAAAGGAATAAAAAATTGCCGCAATAGAATTTCATTATTATTTCTTTTTTTATATTTTTGCAAAATAAGGTCTATTAGGCGATGCTTGAGGATATACAGAAGAATTTTGAACGTATGATTGCTCTGTACGAGAGAGAGAGGGAGATGGTAAAACAGCTCTCTATTGAACTCGATTCCACCCGAAAAGCCAACGAGACCTTGAGGAAGCACAATACCGAGTTGGAGAAAGAGATAGATGATCTCAAACTGGCAGCAGCTTTCCTTAGCGTTTCCGGAGAACCGGAAGCGGCCAAAGCAAGGGTTGACAAATTGATCAAAGAGATAAACAAGTGTATTTCACTGCTTGAGAGATAGTATGGAACAAAACATAACCATAAAGATTGCAGGCAAGGACTATGCACTCAAGGTCACAAGTCCGGAAATGGAGCAGCTGATGAGAATGGCTGCAGAGACCATCAATGAAAAACTGATGGACTACGATTCGAAATACCCGGAGAAGACACTCGCCGACAAACTGGCACTGATCTCTTTGACTGTTACAGTTAGCAAGCTTTCCTACTACAGGAAACTGAAATCAGTCAACGAAGAGGCCAAAAGGATGCTTGACCAGACGAACAGCTATCTGAAGAACAGTGAATAACATAACAGCCGCCAGTCCTTCTTGCTGAAAACAACACGTTCGTCAGAACCGGGTTGACTCGTGCGAAGATGGCAGGCCTTTAACCTTCGGGGATTCTGCGCTTGCAGGACGATGGAAGCCAGAAACGTAACGGAGCCCAAATCTTATTCATAAGACTTTTCGGTCAAACGACTGACGGCTTTTTCAAACACTCTAACAAACCGGCAAAGCTTCCTGTAAGCCTTGTCGGCTTGTCGTTTCAAGGCGATACCGCTAAAAACATAAAGAATTAATTATTAACACAATATATTAACTTATGAGCATTTTATTCCTAATACTGGGAGTAATAGTCGGAGCAGCCCTTGCCCTGGCTATCTACATATTCCTTCACAAAAGGAGCCTGAACGGAAAGAAGGAGGAAATCCTCGCCCAGGCTGAAGTGGAGGCCGAAAACATCAAAAAGGAGAAAATATTCCAAGCGAAGGAAAAGTACCTGCAACTCAAGAGCGAGCACGAACAGCACGTAAATGAGAAGAAGGCTGAGATCCGTGACGCGGAGAACAGATTGAAGCAGAAAGAGAACTCCCTCGTTCAGAAGACCGATGACCTCAACAGGAGAATCAGGGAGAACGAATCCCTGAAACAGAGCCTGCATGCGCAGGAAGAAAATGCGGAAAAGAAGATTGAAGAGTATGATAAGCTCATCAATCAGGCCAACAAGCAGCTTGAAGCCATTGCCGGTATGAGTGCAGTCGAAGCCAAGAACATCCTGATGGAGAATATGAAGGCTGAGGCACGTACCCAGGCTCAGGCCTATATCAACGACACTATGGATGAGGCTCGCCTGAATGCAGCCAAGGAGGCTAAAAGGATAGTAATCAACACCATACAGCGCACTGCCACAGAAACGGCCATTGAGAATGCTGTCACCACCTTCCCTATCGAAAATGACGAGATCAAGGGACGTATCATTGGACGCGAAGGACGCAATATCCGCGCTCTGGAGGCAGCTACCGGAGTCGAAATTGTTGTTGATGACACTCCGGACGCCATTATCCTTTCAGCGTTTGACCCTGTACGCAGGGAGGTCGCCAGACTGGCTCTGCACCAGCTTGTTATCGATGGCCGTATCCACCCTGCCCGCATCGAGGAAGTGGTTGCGAAGGTCTCCAAGCAGCTTGAGGACGAGATACTTGAAACTGGAAAGAGGACTTGCATCGACCTTGGAATCCACGGTATGAGCATGGAACTCGTAAGGCTTATCGGACGAATGAAATACCGTTCATCATACGGACAGAACCTTCTCCAGCACTCAAGGGAAGTGGCAAATATCTGCGCGATAATGGCTTCAGAACTTGGTCTCAATCCTAAGCTCGCCAAGAGAGCCGGTCTTCTTCACGATATAGGCAAGGTTTCCGAGCTTGACCCTGAACTTCCTCACGCTCTACTCGGTGCCAAGATCGCAGAACAGTACAAGGAGAAACCTGAGATTTGCAATGCCATTGGATCCCACCACGAGGAGATGGAGATGACTTCCATCATTGCTCCTCTCGTTCTTGTCGGCGATGCCATTTCAGGAGCACGTCCAGGTGCGCGCCGAGAGGTCATTGAGTCTTATATCAAGAGGCTCAAGGGTATGGAGGATCTCGCAGCTTCCTATCCGGGAGTCACCAAGTCTTATGCTATCCAGGCAGGACGTGAGTTGAGAGTGATAGTAGGAGCTGAGGAGGTCAGCGATGAGCAGGCAGCAAGGCTTTCTACAGATATCGCCCAGAAGATTCAAGACGAGATGACCTACCCTGGACAGGTAAAGATTACCGTTATCAGGGAAACACGTTCAGTAGCCTACGCTAAATAAGACTGCTTTAATCCCGCTTAGCTATCTTATCGATAATCAATGAGATGGCACCGTCACCGGTAACATTGCCGGCAGTTCCGAAACTGTCCATTGCAATATAGAGAGCAAGGATAAGCCCCTGAAGGTTGCCATCGATGCCCAACATAGACGCCAGGAGCCCCAGTGCAGCCATTATCGCACCGCCAGGGACTCCTGGCGCTGCTATCATAGTAATGCCTAACATCAGAATAAAGCCAGCATAGGTCTGGAAATCGAGAGGCAGGCCCACACTCAGGGAAACTGCATAGGCACAGGCTACGATTTTCAAAATGCTGCAGGACATATGTATGGTCGCACATAGCGGAACTGTGAAATCCGCGATATTGTCCCGGACCCCAAGTTTCTTTGCCTGGGCGAGGGTGACAGGTATGGTAGCGGCTGAAGACTGGGTTCCCAGGGCCGTTACATAGGCCGGAAGCATAGTCACAAGAGACTTGAAAGGATTCTTGCCAGAAACAGCTCCGGCAATGAGGAACTGCAGGAGAAGAACCGTAACGTGCATCAGGAAGATTATCAGTATGATTTTGATAAACATTCCGAGGACAGCTCCTACGTGGCCTTCAGCGCCCATCTGCAGAAAGATGCCGAATATATACAGTGGCAGTAGAGGGATAATCATCTTGGAGATTACAAGCATCACCAACTCCTTGAAGTCCTTCATAAGCTCCCTTAATGCATTGCCCTTCAAGACTGTGAGGCCAAGGCCAATGGTAAAGGCAAGTACCAAGGCAGTGGTCACGGAAATGAAAGCCGGCATTTCGATATTGAAATATGCTGAGATGGAATTGCTCATATCAATGTCCCCAAGAGCCTTGACCGAGTCCCCAAGGAGAGCGGGGAAGGTAAAGCGGCAGGTGAAGTATGAGAAGAAACCGGAAAGGATGGTGGAAAGATAAGCGATTGCGGCAGTTACAAGCAGCAATTTTCCTGCCCCTTTGCCCAAATCTCCGATTCCGGGAGCTACAAGTCCAATTATCAGCAGAGGGATGAACATCCCGAGGAAATTGCCGAACACCGAATTGAACGTCAAGAAGACTCTGACCGCCCATACCGGGAAGAAGAGTGAACACAGAATACCGAGAGCAATGGCAATCAGTATCTTTGGAAGCAGGCCGATTTTCTTTTTCATATCAATGCATTTGTCTGTGCTGGGAACGTTTGAAAGCTTTTTCATTCTCGATGACCCGTTGCATTTCATCCCGTGGCAATGCAAAATCGCAGAAGCGGTCCCAAATATGTTTGACCGCCACAGGACTCGGGTGTACCATATCCTCCGCGTAGAAACGGTAATCCCTGAGCTCGTCCATCATAATCTCGTACGAGGGAAAGTATTCAACTTCGCCTCTTGCCGCCAATCTGTCTATCGCCAGCAGCAAGGTGCTCTTGCTCAATTGATTGCCATTGGCACCATCAGCAAGATGACGGACCGGGCTGACGGTAAGGAAGAAGCGCTTCTCCGGGAAAGTCCGGACTATGGAATGCAGTTCAGCTTCAACCTCATCAACACTCATCCTGACTCTCTCGAACTCGTATGCAGGTCTTTTAAGGCAATTGGAGACTGTTTCCCCTTCCGGAAGATGCCTGAAGCACCAGGCTGTGCCGAGGGTCAGCAGCACCCTGTCGCTCTTCTCCCATCGCAGATGCGCTTCGCACAGCGCAGCATTGGCATTGTCCAAGAATTCCTCCGCAGTGGGTCTCGCGAAAGAGCTGTGATGATGGAAGGAGCAAACCAGGCCGGCGCCCGCACCCATTGCCACACAATCTTCTTCAACAAAGGGCTTGGCAGCAGCCATTCGTGCAATGGCTGACGAAATGGAACGGGGATTGTAGAGAGTACCAAAGGGATTGATGCAGACATCGAAGCCTGCCTCCTTGAATTTCCTACCGACATCGTCGGCAAAACAGCTGCCAAGCAACATTAGATGATTGCCCAGCGAAATGGGAGTGCTGCTCCGCGAAACAAGGACGGGGGTCTGGAAGTTCAGCATTCTTTTGTTTTTTGATTTGGACAAAAATAGCCAAAAAACAGTATATTTGCTATAAATCTTTGAATCACTATGAAGTATAAAGCAGTCAGCCTATTGATTATTTTCACCATTGCTGCCGGAGCAGAACTGAAGGCCCAGTCCATATTCGGTTTACCGGAGATTTTCCAACAGGCAAACCAGAACAGAAAGATCAGCGCAGATTACGATATGGAGTTCCGTTATGATTTCGACTGGAGGAACTTCAATGCCTGTGATGACATACTGTCCAGCTCAATGGTCATCAACAGCGTCCGTCTGACTCCTTCTGTGGGCTTCTCACTTCAGCAGGACAAGAATACCAGACACCGCGTCCTATTTGGTATAAGCGTAATGAAGGAACTGGGAGCGAATCCGGCCAGCGCAGTCATTTTCCAAGATGAAAATGATGAAAAGCTGAAGAATCTCGCACTCTTCCAGAAAATCCTCGTATACTATGATTTCAGGCGCAGCAATGGCAAAGCCAATTTCGAAGCATTGGCAGGAGTATTTCCAAACTCCTATCGCTCAGGCTATTACAGCCGTGCTGTTTTCTCTGATATCGACCGCATCTACAATCCTGAGATTGAAGGAGCAATGCTGAAGTACGAGAATGCCAGGTTCAGATATGAGCTGGGACTCGATTGCACCAGCTCCAAGGCACTTGAAAGAGTGCTCGGCTACAATCTTTTCACTTCTGGTGAATACAGCCCGTTCAGATGGGGCAGCATAGGCTGGAACGGCAATTTTGCCATCGTCAGGGCAAGTCCTCTTACCGATGCCAATGCGGACAATCTCCTGCTCAACCCCTATCTCAAATTCGACCTGGGATACAAGTTCGGAATGGAGGAACTCTCACTTCGTGCCGGGGCGCTTGCCTCTTACCAGATTGACCGTTTCGGCGACAAGAGAGCGCGCTTCCCTATGGGTGCAGAAATCATCCTGAGTGCCAGGAACTGGGGGTTCGGAATCGAGGACAGCTTCTTCTACGGGGACAATATGATGCCATTCCAAAGCATCAAATACTCATCCGAATACCCAAGCAGCAGTTTTACATCCCTCATCTACAAAGGCGAGAGCATCTATTGCACCCAAAGGGGCTATGCATCTATCAACAACCGTCTTGAGCTCTTCTATGCTCCTGATTTTTCCGATTTTGTAGACTTAAAGGCATCGGCCATCGCTTATGTGATAAATGGCAATAATGCCATCAAGCCATTCGTGGGCTGGCAGGCCAAACTGAGCCTTTTCCTCAACCTCGACAGTTTCAGAAGTCCAGGGAAAAGCATCTACGGAAAGGGCTGGAAGAAAAATGCAAGAAAAAAGGCAGGCTCATCACAATCAGGCAGCTCAATATTCAATCTTTAACGCCCATAACGATTTGAACACATTACAAAAACTGAAATAGCAATGAAAAGAATCTTACTCCCGGCCTTGATTGCCCTCGTCAGTCTGAGCTCATGCGGTCCGAAAGACGGGGATTACAGGCTTGAAATCCTTACGACGAACGATCTCCACGGTTCATATTTTGACTCAACATATGTGGGTGACAGGACCAAACCGTCACTCCTTGCCGTCAAGTATTATGCTGACAGTGTGAGGAAGGCAGCGGGCAAGGACAATGTCATCATAATAGATGCCGGAGACTTTCTCCAGGGTGACAATGCCGCCTACTATTACAATTATGTTGAAACAGGGAAAAGCCATGTTGCGTCAAGAATGTTCGACCATATAGGCTATGACGTAATCGTAGGAGGAAATCACGATGTGGAGACGGGTCATCCTGTTTACGACAGGGTGGCGGCTGAGTTAAAAAAAGCCGGAATACCATATCTTTCCGGCAATGCCATCAGAAACGATGACGGAGGAAGATACTTCCCCGAATATACCATACTTAAGAAAGGCGGGCTGAAAGTGGCTGTACTCGGTTACAACAATGCCAATATCAAAGCCTGGCTGAATGAAAGCCTATGGAGCGGCACCCATTACACTTCCCTCCTTCCATTGGTTCAGGAAGATGTTGACAGAATCAGAGCAAAGGAAAAACCGGATCTGGTCATTGTTGCAGCCCATACAGGTACAGGTTCAGGAAATGGACAGGTACTGGAGAGTCAAGGTCTTGACCTCTTCAATTCTTTGAAAGGAGTGGATGCTGTGATATGCGCTCACGACCATAGGCCTTTTGTTGACAATAACGGCTCGTCCATACTGCTCAATTCCGGCAGCCACGCAAGAAATCTCGGGCACGGAAGCATAAGTTTGACCATTGATGACGGCAAAGTGGTATCGAAAACGCTTTCTGCCGAACTCATAACCGTAGATGCTGATAAGTCAGACGCGGAAATGAGGGCATCTTTCCAGTCAGATTACGATGCAGTAAAGGAGTTTACTGTCAGAAAGGTTGGAGAACTCTCTGCGGATATGAACTCACGCGACGCCCTCACCGGAATGAGCGACTATGTAAACTTCATCCATACCGTGAGCCTTGGTTGCTCACCTGCCGAAATTTCCGTAGCGGCACCTATCAGTACCAATACCTTCATCAAGGCAGGAGACTTGATATACAATGACCTTTTCAGCTTGTATCAGTATGAAAACCAGCTGTTTGTCCTGACTATGAGCGGCCAGGAAATTAAGGATTATCTGGAGGTTTCCTACGACCAATGGATACAGACAGCCACAAAGCCTGGTGATCACGTGCTCAATATACAGGACAGGGAGGACCCTCGTAACCATATGAAGAGATGGTCTTTCCGGGCTGCAACATACAACTTCGATTCCATGGCCGGACTCAATTATACCGTAGATGTAAGCAAACCATACGGAGAGCGCATCGCTATCAGTTCAATGGCCGACGGAAGTGCCTTCGAGACGGGCAGGACATACAATGTTGCGATGACGTCCTACAGGGCATCTGGCGGCGGTGGCCTATTGCCAAAAATCAGTGTTGACACCGACAATATTGACGACAGGGTGGTCAATAAATATCCCGAAATCAGGGAATTGATGTACGAATACCTTAAGGAGAACGGAAGCATCAACCCCGAAGTGACAGGAGACCCGAAAGTCATCGGTCACTGGGAGTTCATACCTGAAGATATTGCCAAGGAAGGTATCGCAGCAGATATGCAGCTGCTCTACGGAAACAGACCTTGATTATCTTCTGAAGCCGCGGAGTTTGGATGCGAGAGAACCGTTCACGGCCATCTTCATCATCTTTCTGGTACCTTCAAACTGTTTCAGGAGTTTATTGACCTCCTGAACAGAGGTACCGGAACCGTCGGCGATTCTCTTCTTTCTCGAGCCGTTAATGATTTCAGGATGCTCACGCTCCTTAAGAGTCATTGACAGGATGATGGCTTCTGTTGTCTTAAAGGCGGTTTTATTGTCAATATCAACATCCTTGAGAGCCTTGTCCATTCCCGGGAGCATACCGGCGAGGTCCTTGATGTTTCCCATTTTCTTTACCTGCTGAATCTGATCATAGAAATCAGAAAGCGTGAACTGGTCCTTCGCGAGTTTCTTTTTGAGCTCGCGGGCCTGCTTTTCATCAAATTGCTCCTGGGCCTTTTCTACCAGTGATACAACATCTCCCATTCCGAGTATACGGTCAGCAATACGCGTTGGATGGAAAATATCTATTGCCTCAAGTTTCTCTCCCGTTGACACAAATTTAATTGGCTTGCCTACAACAGCCTTGATTGAGAGAGCGGCGCCGCCACGGGTATCACCGTCCATCTTGGTGAGGACAACTCCGTCAAAATCGAGTCTGTCATTGAAGGCCTTAGCTGTTTCAACGGCATCCTGACCCGTCATCGCATCTACGACGAAAAGTGTCTCAGTAGGTTTCACTGCTGAATGAAGAGCCGAAATCTCATCCATTAGCTCCTGATCCACAGCAAGACGGCCGGCAGTATCAATGATAACGACGCTGTATCCCTCGGATTTCGCCATCTTAATGGCATTTTGGGCAATCTGAATAGGGTCCTTCACTCCTTCCTCGCTGTAAACCGGGACTGAAATCTGCCCTGCGAGAGTCTTCAACTGATCAATCGCAGCAGGGCGGAAAGTATCGCAAGCCGCAAGAAGCACCTTCATTCCCTTTTTGCTCTTCACGTGAAGAGCAAGCTTGGCAGCAAAGGTGGTCTTACCGGAACCATTAAGACCGGCTACGAGAACTATGCCCGGCTGTCCCTTCAGATTGATTTCCGCAGACTGGCTGCCCATAAAGTCGGCAAGTTCGTCGTGAACAATCTTAACCATCATCTGTTGAGGCTTTACGGCAGTGAGCACATTCTGTCCCATAGCCTTTTCCTTAACCCTGTTGCAGAAATCCTTAGCTACCTTATAGCTGACATCCGCATCAAGCAAAGCCTTTCTGATATCCTTCAGCGTCTCCGCTACATTAATATCGGTAATCTTTCCTTCACCTTTCAGTATTTTGAAAGACCTCTCAAGCCTCTCAGACAAATTTTCAAACATATCTTACTAATATATAATCAATTAAAGTTCCTCAGAATAAACGGCAGGAGCCAGGTCACGAAGATTGTAGCGGCTGGACATAACCTGTCCGTAAGCTCCGGCACACCGAAGCACTATCAAATCTCCCCTGACAGTATTTGGCAGAGCTCTTCCCTCGCCCCAGACATCGCTGGATTCGCAGATAGGGCCAACCACATCATATTTCTTCATATTTGAGTCCTTTCTCTGCCAATACGCGCTCATATTTTCAATTTTGTGATATGAGCCGTAAAGGGCAGGACGAATCAAGTCATTCATTCCCGCATCAATGATTGCGAAGGCCTTCTGGCGCCCCTGCTTCACATACACGACACGCGAAATCAGGCTTCCGCAAGAAGCGACCAGAGAACGTCCCGGTTCAACGTGAAGCCTATACTTGGACTCGGTTCCAAAGACCTTTCTGATGGTCTTGAACCAGAGTTCGAAATCAGGAATAGGGTTTGCATCAGGATCTTCGTAATCAATGCCCAAGCCTCCACCAAGGTCAATGTTCTCAACCTCAATGCCCCTCTGCTCAAACCATTCGGCAAATTCCTTCATCTTCTGGCACTCAAGTTCGTACACCTCCTCGACCTCCAGAATCTGAGAGCCGACATGACATTGCAAGCCTTTGAATACCACTGACTTGCACTGCTTCAATGCAGCAATGGCGTTCTCGAACTCAAATTCGGAAATTCCGAATTTGTTCTCATTCAAACCTGTTGTGACCTTTTTGTGTGTATGTGCATCTACATTAGGATTGATTCTGAATGCCACGGGGGCAATCCTGTTCATCTCCGTAGCAATAGCATCGATGGCCTCCAGTTCGGGAACGGATTCCACATTGAAACAGCCTATACCCAAGGACAATGCCGTACGAATCTCCTCATCGGTCTTCCCGACTCCTGCGAACATAACTGTCTCGGGAGAGAAACCGCATTTCACGGATGCAGAAACTTCATTCCCGCTGACACAATCAGCGCCAAAGCCCAAAGCACTGATATAGGACAATATCTGAGGCTCGGCATTGGCCTTGACCGCATAGTGACAGATTATGCCATATTGCTTTGAAAGTGACTTGACCAGACTGAGGGTCTTCTTCAATAACTCCACATCGTAATAGTAGAAGGGAGTCCGTATGGTTTCTGCAGAGGTAAGAGCACTAAACTTGATCATAGTTTCAAAAATAATCCGAAATAAGCACAAATTTATACATTTTTCATTAATTTTAACATTTACGGACATTCTAATTGACAACTATTGATGGATTTACGTTTATTGTATTTGAGGAGGCTCGCAAATAGCGGCAAGGGGATTGAGTTCAGGTTCGGAATGTCGGGCTTGGTTTGGGAACAGAAGCGGAATTCAGAGGCCGAGGAGGCCATCAAACAGCTCCTGATGGAATGGATTGACTTGAGACTTTATTGTGGAAATGATGTCAGTTCAGCTTCCATTGCAGAAAAAACCGGGACGACAAAAGAAGAAGTCAATGATTTTGTTTGGAAGACCTTCAAAAAGAAATTTCCTACAATAAGGAAGGAACTCCGCATCGAAGATGCAAAAAGACTGTTATCGGAAACGGATATCCCGATATCCAATGTCTGCAAAATGGTCGGATTCAACGACAAAAGCGACTTCCGCAAGCAGTTCCGTGAAACAGTTGGTTATACTCCAAACGAATGGAGAATTAGCGGGAAAGAGCAAAATCGTTATCGGAGACTCGGTAGGATTTTGAACTGGATGAATAATACAGGCTGGAAGAGGACATATAGAGATCACGCAGTACAGGCAGATAAGAGCCGGTAGGATCGCTCACCTTGAATTCAAAGAAACTGTCACCGATTACTCTGGCCTCATTGTCAAGGGTCACAAATACATAACTGCCGTCAAAACTCGTGCTGAGGGTGGCTGACATCAGCGGGTTTCTCTTGTCAACATCGCTTGACTCATATTCAGTAACCACAATCGAGATTCCCTGAAGAGGAGTTCCATCTTCAGCATCACTTACTATGCCCTGGAAAGAAATGGTCGTCACCAAATATTCCGGAGCAACATCTGCACACGAAACTACCAGCAGTGCGCAAGACACTGCCGGCAGCAGATAATACATTATTTTCTTAAAAAAACTCATCTGGTAAAAGCTGTTGCTACCAGTTCAGGTTCAGACACATTGCAAATATATAAAAAAGCTTTGATTCTGATGCAATAACTATTTCCTTCTGATATCTCCAGCGCCTTTTACCTTGGTTTTCAACTCTCCAACCTCCAAATCCCTCGCATCAATGTCGCCAACACCATGGACAGAAAGGTCAGCATAATCGGCTTTTCCGCTAATGTTGATATCACCGACTCCGTTCACATTGGCATTCAGGTTTTTGCATTCCAAAGCAGCCAAATGAACGTCACCAACTCCCATTACATTGACCTCCACATCTTCAGCGACCAATTCTTCCAGAATCACGGCTCCAGTGCCTAAAAGATTGAGCTTGAAGTTTCCTGCCTCCAAATTGCTGCAAATGAAATCGGAAGGTCCCTTAATCTCCACGGATTCGAGAGTTGAAGAATATGCTCTCAAGCTTACCTTCTCACCTCTCAGGGTGACTTCATCCTTTACTGAAACGAGAAGTGTACCATCGACCACCCTGATCTCAATGTAATCGATGTAGTTCTCCGGAGCATTGATTGTGATTCCCGTCCTGCCCTCAGAAGGGATATACTCCATATCGAAACAGCTGCGCTGGTCAATTGCCGTAAACTCCTCAAGATCGAGGCTAACATTCCTGAAGCTTGTGCTCGCTTCCAACACTTCGCTGTTATGGCTTGCAATCAAGTCAAAATCAGGGATATTGATTCTGATAAAGTTGCAGGACTGGGCTGCCACAAGTGCGGTCAGCAATAGTATTATTGATTTTTTCATATCTCCTTGAATATATCGTTTGGCTCTATACCGAGCAATTTCATTCTCTTGAGGAACATTGGGACCTCCTCCTCAATGAAGGTTTTTCGCTCCTGCGCGATCACAATTTCCAAAGCGGATTCGGAAACGAAATATCCTATTCCGCGTTTATTGTATATTACGCCCATATCTGTGAGTTTCTCATAAGACCTGGCTACAGTATTGGGATTGACTCCAATGGATGCCCCGTATTCCCGAACTGAGAGTATTCTATCCTCAGCTTTCAATTCCCCGCTGAGTATACGCTCGAAGACGACATCGCATATTTGGAGATAAATAGGTCTGTTCGGATCGAATTCCATCATGTTATTAGTGCTTTAAAGTTCTTATTCTCAAATAGATAAGCAATAAAAGTATGCTGAAGGAGAGAATGTATCTCAGATTGATGGCAAGGTTGATCATCCTTTGCACGAAAAGAGGTGTCAGCTTATCCAAATACTCAAAAGAATCGAGACTAATGAAATTTGAAAGGAGGGCTACAAAGAGGGAGAATACTATTCCTATGCCCAGGCAAACCAATATAGTTTTTGCAACTTTCCTCTCCTTGAACCAAATGGCGCCTAAGGCAAAGGTCAGGGTCGCGGTACACCACTCCAGCCAAGGAATAATGAAGCAAGCCGGGCTCAAAGTTACAGCATCATTAAACTCGCTGCTTGAAAGATATGACAATATCTCCTTGATACCATTATAAAAAACAGTATCTCCATAATTCACAGGGGCAATGACACTGAGAAGGAAGTCGCTGCCAAAGAAGAGTACGAAGAAGGTCGAAGGGAGTATGATGCAGAGTATCAGCATCATCGAGAGGAATCTCTCGAAAGAGGAAACCGGCATCATCAACCAGTCACTTCCTGCCCTCTTGTCAGTAATCGAGCCGTAAATCTTGGTAGGAGCAGAAATCATAAAAATGGCCGATACAATCAAAAAAGCCACGAAACGCGCTGCGGCCGGCATAGGCAAGAGGCTCTGCTTGAGAGTCAGACTGAACAATTCGTAGAACACAAACATTATTACAGGAATAAGTCCTGAAATCAGCGCTGACAGCCCATAAGTGCTGAATGCCTTATTAAGGTCATAAGCCAGATAATTGCCGAATCTCTTGATATTGAAAAAAGTGCTCATAGTTAATCCTCCTTATTTGGCGAAGTGGTTCTTGATGATTTCCTTGTTCTTCTGGACTGCATTGAAAAGGGCTTCGACATTGACCTTGCTTTCAAGGCCTTCAGTGTTGAGAAGCACCTGTATGAAGCCACCAGGAAGTTGCTCTGAATATAGAGCATCAGGGTGAAGCTGATTGCCATAGTCGAAATAGAGTTTCTCTGAAATCTCCTCTATGGAAGCATTCAAGAGTACGCTTCTCCTGTCAAGTATGATGATAGGATCGATAATGTTCTCAAGATCCCTGACCTGATGGGTTGAGATGACTATGGTCGAATCTTCGGAAGTATGACAGGTTATTGCCTTCCTGAACTGGGCTTTTGAAGGGATGTCGAGGCCGTTGGTAGGCTCATCCATATATATATACTTTGCATTGCAGGCAAGGGCGAATGAGACATAGGTCTTCTTGAGCTGGCCGGCAGACATCCTGTTCATCTTTTTCTCCGGATCCGTCTCGAATTCCTTCATAATGGTGTAGAACTTGGTCAGGTCGAAGCGTGGCCAGAAACGGCCGCTGTGCCTGGCATAGGACGAGGCTGTCATATTGTAAGGCATCACCTCATCAGGAAGATAATACTGGTTCTGAAGAAGCTCGGGATTTCTATCGAAAGGAAGCATACCGTCTATGCTGATGCTGCCACTCTGAGCTTTCTTCAAACCACAGAGTAGAGTAAGGAGTGTGGTCTTGCCCACACCGTTCTCTCCAAAAAGTCCATAGACATTTCCGGGGAGCAGTTCCATACTGATATTGTCCAGGACGGTGTTGTTACCGTAACTGAAACTGAGGTTTTTGATTGATATCATAGTGTATTAGTTTATTAGGACACTGCAAAGATAGGACAGTTTTTCTAAAATACAAAAAAAATCGTCCGATTTCGAACGATTTTTTCATTTTTTTGTGCAACGCTAATTTTGATGAGCTTCCTTGAGCAAATCCAGCACTACCTTTACAGGATTGAAGGTCTCTACCGGGACCTCGACAAAGAGTGTATTCCAATCACTCATAGAACCGTTCCAAAGACCAGGGAGTTCCAAAGCTTTCAGTTCCCTGCCCTGATAACTCTTTGAACTGATGAAACCGGCATTGTCATCCACATAGTCAAGCAGGTTGAACTTTTCACCTCTATAATTATTTAGGCAGCAAACGAGGTCCACCGGATTGAAGTGAGTTGCGGAATTGAGGGCTTCGAGTGCAGAAGGATTATTCTTGTCGATCTGGACACTTTCGAGAATCTGGAGTGAGGTACTTCCGTCCTTTTCCCTGATGATGAAAGGGCCACCTCCCGGCTCGCCGAGATTCTTGACCATACCGCATACGCGGATAGGGCGGTTAAGCTTCTTTCTCAGATTCTCTACGCGGCTCTTGCAATCCTTGGCTTCAGGCATTTCAATGCACAGCTCGTCGCGAAGGAATTCTTCGATTTCATTGCACAGAATCTGGACCTGACTCGTAGCGTAGCGGTCCTCGTTCAATGGAGTATAGCCTGGCAGATTGAGTCCGAACGGTGCAGGATTCAAGCCCTCGCCCGTCAGCATATCAAGCTCGGTAAGGAAACCGAAGATGGTATCCCGGAGCTGGAGGCATCTGCCCATAAGAACCTTCTTGTACTTCGCTGTGATAGGGAGCAGCCTCTCGTTGGCCACATTGTCAATATTCTTAATGGATACAAGTTCGGACTTGACATCGTTCAAATTGTAGATTAGGGCACCGTGTCCGGCCGGGCGGAAGAGCAGGGAACCATCATCCTTTCGGAAAGGCTTGTTCTCAGGATCCACCGCTACTGTGTCGGTAGCCTCATTCTGATATGTGAATTTGATATTGTACTTGACTCCGTATTTTGCCTCATAAGCATCCTTCACTTCAGCAAGCGCCGCTTCGAACAATGCTTTATGCTCGGGAGAAATGGTGACAACAAGATTCACGCTGCCGTCTTCATTTCTCATATAGTCCTGGCCTTCAACCAGATGCTCAGCGAAAGCAGTACGTGCCTCACCGTCAGGATACTTATGGAAGCGAATGACTCCTTTTGGCTTGGAACCATAGCCCAATCCTTCCCTATTGAGTACGGTGTCAACAACCTTGAGCCTGTATTCCTTATTGTCCTCAGGCTTTCCGAAGAGTTCCTCTGTATAAAAAGCGAATTTTTCGATGGAAGCGGCAAGGCGTGCTGCAGCAGAATCCGAAGGTACATCTTCACCCGACGAGAGTGCAGCCTGGCCGGCAAAAATATCTTTGAACATTCTGGAAGCTGCACCAGAAGCAGGGACAAACTTGCATTTGCTGTCAATCTGTGTTTGTCCGACATAATCCATTATATCTTCGATTTCATCATCTTCAAGGACCTCTATTCCTCTTTCAGGAGTAGCGGGAGCAACAATATCGAGCCAAGGAAAACCGGTTTTGAACCTTTCAATCTGTTTTCTCACCCTTTCTTCTGAAGAGCCTCTCCTTTCAATTGCATTAATGTCTTCTTTCGTTAACATATGGTATTGTTTTAGGTATGGATAATTATGTGTTTCAATCTACATATGTCCGCTTGACTCAATCTATGTAAAACTCTCTCCTGTAATTGTACTCTGAGCGGAGACGTTCAAAGCCGTCCGGGTCAAGACGGAACATAAAATCATCCGTAAATATAGGATAATTATATTGGAAAAGTGAAGCAATTTCACCCTGATTTTTGCCTGAAACATCAAGTTTCACCGGTTCAAGTTCCTTACGGCCTGTATCAGGGAAAAAGTCCTTCAGTTCATCCAAGCCGAAGAAACGCGCAACAGCCCTCACTGCCGCAGCCGTGCCGTTCTGCTTTCCTTGATAGGAGTAGCCAGCTATATGGGGAGTGGCAATATCAACCATATCAAGCAATTCGTGATTTATATGGGGTTCATTGTTCCAAGTATCGAGTATAACAGCTCCGAGTTTAGGTATCGCCTCAATCAAAGCATCTTCCACGACCACCTCTCCTCTGGAAGCATTGATAAAGACGGTGCCCGGGAGCATACGCTCGAAGAAGCTTTCATCAGCCATCCCCCGCGTTGATGAATCAAGCGGGACGTGAAGCGTTACAGCATTTGAAGCCGAGAGTAATTCATCCAGAGAGCAGAAACCCTCTGGTCCCTCCTTTTCCGCACGCGGAGGATCGCAAAGCAATACGTTCAGGCCGAGGGTCCTGGCCATAGCCTCGACTCTTTTTCCGACATTGCCGACACCTATGATGCCCATCGTGAAGCCGTCCATCTTTATGGATTTGCGCGAAGCCACCCCGTAAAGAGCAGAAAAGACATAGTCCATCACCCCATCAGCATTGCACCCGGAAGCATTTGCGACATATATGCCGTTGCGGGTACACCATTCCATATCAATGTGATCGGTGCCTATTGTCGCAGTGGCTATCATCCTGACCCGTGTTCCCGAGAGGAGTTTTTCATTGCACAAAGTTCTGGTCCTGATGATAAGAGCATCAGCGTCCATCACATCCTCCCTGGTGATTTCTTCTCCCTTTTTATAGAGTGTAGCGCCGAAAGCTTCAAATACGCCATCTACAAAGGGTATGGCACTGTCTATTACAAATTTCATAATTGCTTTCCAGTTGAAATCCAAATGAAAATGGACCTCGATTTATTAGTTAAACATTTATATTCTTTATAATCAATATCTTATCGACGTATATATTTTCAACTTCTTTTGATAGGGTGCGTGATGCCCCACCAACCTCTTGTGAAG
>JAQXOE010000031.1 GCA_029098505.1 Bacteroidales bacterium | reverse complement strand
CACCAGGGGTAGCCGCGCGGTCAGGGGCGGGACGCACCTATGAGCGCAATATATGTCCACACACTATGCCGTTGAATCGAAGTGATGACTTACAATACAACTTATTTCTAAGTCATTTGGAAAATCCATAAGAATAGATAGAAAAAAAACTAAAAAAAGTTTGGAACTTTAAAAAAAAGCAGTACCTTTGCAATCCCGTTACGAAAGAAACGGAAAACATTCCTCCTTAGCTCAGTTGGTTAGAGCACCTGACTGTTAATCAGGGGGTCCTGGGTTCAAGTCCCCGAGGGGGAGCAAAACAGACCGTCATTTTTGGCGGTCTGTTTTTGTTTTTCTGATTTAATGGACATTTACGCTTGGTTTCTTGTAGTGAGGAAGCTGGCTATTCTCCTTAAAGCCAAAGGTGAAGCGTGGGGGATAAGTGCCTGATTATCAATAAAATAAATGATTAGCTATAGGGAATTTTTTCTATAGCTAAATACTTAAGGAGTTGATACACAATAGGTTATCCCCCATAGCGAACACGGTCGCAAAGGCCAGAACCCCAAGGCGACCGCAGCCAACAAGAGTCTTAAAAAACTTAGCGGGCGAAAAACAGGGTCAGGATGCCAGCAAGGGCCATATAGGCGTAAACAACCTTGCGTATCGTCTTGACCGGCAGCTTCTTATATACCTTTTCACCCAGGAATAGGCCCAAAAAGCCAGCAGGAACTCCAATAAGCCACATTTTCCCAACGGTCGGAGTAAGGAAACCGTGACTGGCCCTGAAAAAGGTCAGGGCAAGATTGCCAATAAAGAAATACCATTGGGTCAGGGCAATGTACTCGTCCTTGTCATCAGTGGATGAAACGAAATATACGACAGCGGGAGGCCCCTGCATTGCAAACAAGCCTCCCATCAAGGCTGATAGACTTCCCATTCCGAGCTGAACGGGCAGAGTGGGACGTAGATGTATTCTTTCGCTAATAAAGAAGAAGTATATGCTGACCGCTATCATTATCACGCCAAGCACAAGCTTAAGGGAGCGGTCATTCACGGAGCCCAAAAGCAGTACCGCAAAAAAGGAAACCACTATGAAAGTCAGCAGTATGGGCAGCAATTTCTTCCAGTTAACGGCTTTCCTGTATTTAACAGCTGTCAGGAAGGCAGTCACAAGAGCCAGAGTCCCTGACAAGGCGGTAGCTTCTGCATAACTTGGCATAATGAATGGCAATATGGTCATTATGAAGATGCCAAAGCCAAAGCCTGTCACCCTCTGAATGAAACTGGCCGCCATTACGCCAAGAAATACGAGTATGAACGCCTGAGTCATTCGCGGTTCAGATTGAAAGTTGAATTGATGCAGGAAGGAAAGTCCTCTTTGTAATGCGAAACCATTATCAAGGTCTTGCCAGGTTTGCTGCAAAAGGCTTCAATTACATCCTTGGCGAGCCGGCAGTTTCTCTCGTCCAGCTCGAGGGTAGGCTCATCCAGAATGAGCAGAGGCGGATTCTTGACAAAGGCCCTGGCAAGCATTACCAGCCTCTGCTCTCCTCCCGAGAGGCTTGTAAAGAGACGGTCGCGCAATGCAGATACCCCGAATATGTCCATCCAAAACTCGCAAGGCCCCATTGCCTCACTCAATGGAGCACGATATAGTCCGGCAAAATCCTGATAGCCGCTCGCGACAATATTGATGACGGGAACGGGTTTCTGGAAGGCTCTGCACATCTCGGGGCTGACATAGCCGATCCGTTTCTTAATATCCCAGATGCTCTCACCGCTGCCCCTTTGGCGTCCGAAAAGGGACACGTCGCATGCGTAGCTTTGAGGATTGTCAGCGCAGATTATGCTGAGCAGTGTCGATTTTCCCGAACCGTTACGGCCCTCGAGCGCCCATTTCTCGCCTCTTTTCACAGTCAGATCAATATGGTCGAGTATGGTTCTGCCGGCGTATCCAATACTAAGATCACGCAACTCGATGATATTGCCATTGGGACAATCAATGCCTTCGGGAAGGCTGAGGATGGCATCCCGTTTCTCAGATGTGAGCTGCTGCGGAAGCTCCGGAGAGCGGTGGCGGGCAGCGAAAAATTGCCCCACAGGAAGTTTCTGCCCGCAGCAGAGATTGTCGACGGGCACAACGTGGGTAATCAGAGGCGGAATTTCGTCGTCGCGGGACAGAAGCATCAGAATCTGGCTGCGGCCAGCTTTCACCAGTTCCTCGAGTTTGGAAGAGAGTGATTCGCGGGTAGGAGCATCAAGACCGACATAGGGATGGTCCAGTATCAATACCCTTGGCGCGTCATAAAGAGCCATTGCGATTTGGAAACGGCGTCTTTCGCCACTTGAAAGCATAACCACCCTCTTATCGAGGAGACTGCCCCCGTTTCCGTCATCCAGTAGTGCGTCAATATCAGGACGGAAAGCATCATCTGATACTTCAGGGACTATATCGCGAAGAAAGGGAGAAAACTCGGTATCCTGTGAATGCCAGCGTTGCTGATAATAGAAATCCGCCCCGGCCACATCTCCGTAGAGATCCCTGAAAGTCACCATACGAATATTCTTGTAAGGCGGTCGCCTATCCGGACCGAAGTCGTACTTTACGCCCTCACCCAGAAGACGCCAACGTCCCCGGATGAGGTCGACGAGCCGTGATTTGCCCGAGGCGTTCGGACCCACTATGGCAATCTGCTCGCCTTCCATCATAGAAAAATTGACCGGCTGAGCCATGCTGTGCTCAGGAGCGGTACAGATTCCATTCCTTATCGATATAGTTTCTCTCATCTTCTTTTCGACAGTCCTCTTTGAGCATTAACAGCCGTGCAGACAGAGCTGTCTGCACGGCAAAAGTATCCGCTCCTACTCGGCTGTATCAGATTCATAAGCCAGCACGTCGCCGGGCTGGCAGTCCAAAGCCTTGCAGATAGCATTCAGGGTACTGAAACGCACCGCCTTGGCCTTGCCAGTCTTGAGTATGGACAGATTCGCAGCTGATATGCCCACCTTTTCGGCAAGTTCCCCACAGGACATCTTCCTACGGGCGAGCATCACATCTACGTTTACTATAATAGCCATATCAATTATTTGTTTCTTCCTTGTTCTCCTGAACGTCAGCCTTGCCCTTCAGGTAATCCGGAAGGTTAAGTCCTGCCATCCTGAAGAGGTCGTTAAGAGGAGGAACCGACTGCATCATTCCTGAGATAAAATTAGACGTAGCGGTCTTTCCGTCCTTGGAACCTGCTCCATCCCAAACAGTTACCTTATCGATCTTAATGCCCTTGACCGCCTCCACCTGAGTCTTGACAAGTTCAGGAAGCTTGTCGGCAATAAGCATCGTGATAGCCTTCTCAGCATCTCCACCGGCAGAATCAACGAGCTGACCGAAACCGCTCGCCTGCTTGGTGAGAATCTCGAAGATACCGCGAGCCTGCGCATCCATCTTCGCGTAAATAGCATCTGCTTCACCCTGTGCGGTGCGTCTCATTTTCTCAGCCTCGGCCTCAGCCTCGATTATTGCCTTTTCCTTGGCAATCTGCGCAGCCACGACGATATTTGCCTCCTGGGTCGCTTTTTCCTTCGCTGCGCGTGCAAGTTCGGCATCACGCTCGCTCTTGTACGCCTCCTCGAGAGCCTTCGCAGCCTGAACCTTCTCTGCTGCTACCGCAATTCGCTCAGCCTCAGCCTGTTTCTCGCGGCGCAAAGCGTCAGAATTGGCAATGGCAATACGCGAGTTGTTCTCTCCTTCGACAGCCTTGGCATTGGCATCAGCAGTGCAAATTCGGGTATCGCGACTGGTTTCGGCAATTCGGATATCCTTATCCCTGTCAGCCTCAGCCTTACCGATCTCACCGAAACGGTTCTGCTCGGCAACGCTCTTTTTCGCGTCATTGATAGCCTTTGCAGCAGCCTCCTTACCGAGGGCCTCGATATAACCCGACTCGTCGCGGATATCGGTCACATTGACATTGATAAGCTTAAGACCTATCTTGCGAAGCTCCGCTTCGACATTGGTGCTGACATTCGCCAGGAATTTGTCGCGGTCGGCATTGATTTCCTCAATGTCCATAGTGGCAATGACAAGCCTCAATTGACCGAAAAGAATATCTGTGGCAATATTCCTGATGTCGTCCGTATGGAGTCCGAGGAGACGCTCAGCGGCATTGGTCATATTCTCAGGCTCGGTGGAAATACCGACGGTGAAGCGGCACGGCACGTCAACACGGATATTCTGCTTCGAAAGGGCATTGGTAAGATTGCACTCAATGGAAATAGGAGTGAGATCAAGGAAGGCATAGCTTTGGAAAACCGGCCAAATGAACGAGGCTCCGCCGTGAATACAGCGGGCTGATGAGATGGAACCGGTCTTGCTCTTTCCGGTCTTACCATAAATAACGAGTATCTTGTCCGATGGACAACGTTTATAGCGCTTGAGTATGGCTGCAAAAGTCACAACGACTATAAACACGACGATGAGGATAATTTCAATTCCCATAACAGCTTGATTATTTGTTTATCATTGTAAGTCAATTATTACAAGGCTCAGACTATAAACGAGTTGAGCTCTTCCACCAGCAAAGTGCCCTGATTGATGACCTCAATAACCTTGATAGGGGTTCCGGTCTTGATGGTTTCCCCGTCGGTCAGGGCGGCATACTCGCGCACGGCATTGTTTATGGTAATCTGCACCTTCCCGTCGCCCTTGCGCTCGCCCGGAATGGTAAGATAAACCGTGCCTGTACAGCCAACGGCTGATTTGTATACGTCAATGTTGCCCGACTGCTGCATATCGCTCATCCACTTGAAGAGATACATAACAATAGCCACGAGACCCAAGCCGACGAGCAGGGCAATGAAAATGAGCAGCGCTGTGGAATTGATGCTTTCCTCGAGAAGAATAAGGGTCCAACCGAAACCGAGGAGGAAATTTACAAGGTTTCTCAAGGTGTAGAGATTCATTCCCGAATGGCCCAAGGATGAAGGGTCAAAACCAAGGTCTCCGTCAGGTACATCAAAATCTCCTCCTGTGTCGGCCCCAATGAAAGTCATTATGGTCTGGATGATAAAGACAAGCGAAGCGGAAAGGGTCAAGCCCCAGACCACCCGCATAATCACACTCAGTGAATTCCACCACTCTGAAAGCATAGCAAAATGTTATTAATTGGTTATTTCTCGTGAAAGATAGATATTATATATTGAAAAACAAGAAAAATTTCAATATTTTGTTCAAAACAGCTTCATTGCATTGCACACTAAGCCAGGTTCAGAGGGACCTGCCGCGATAGCGGAGGCAGGGAGGGAGTGGAAGCTGTTCCGACGGAATTACGGCCAGACTTACCCTATCTCCGATTATGACCAATAAATAAAAAAAAGAGGACGACTAACACTAATTCGTCATCCTCTAATAGTATGTGATTCTATTGCTAGAAAGCGTATTTGAACATCGCCTGGAGCCTGTTGTTGCTTACCCAATGGAGTCCCTGGTCATAGAGACCCTTTTCAAGGTTCATACCCTTTGACTTATCACCGTACTGAACTGAAGTGAGCTCATACTCGAGACCTATGGTCACCTTTCCGAGATTACGGATGATGGTAGGAGTAAGCCTGTACATTGTGTTCATATTGGCAGCGCTGTTCTTGCTGAACCAGAATGCCTCGTCGCTTTCAAGCGCCTTCTTTGAACCGAAGTTCTTTGAGAAACCTCCGAAGAGTACAAACTGCCAATCCTTGCCATATGAAAGGCTGACCCAGCTTGAAGAGTTGTTGGTAGGAGTATAGCCACCCTCAGCTGCACGACCGTAACCGCCATTGAGGTTAACGTGCTCACCTGCCTGTGCATAAATGGTTTTTGCCTTAACAGAGAAGAGTCCCTTCTTGTACTGTGCATAGAGGAAAGGAGAAACAGTGTTGAGGCGATCCTTTTCAGCCTGTACAGGCTTGATGCTGAGGAAATCGACACCAACTCTCACCAAGGAGTTCTCTCCCTTGTAAGATACGCCGGCATAAAGTTCAGGGATACCACTGTACTTGATATAGTTTGCTGAAGCTCCTGCAGGACCTGCAGAAGTGTACTGCATCTGCCATATAGCCGCAGCAGTCATTGAAAATGATGAACTGAAGCTCTTGTCGAACTGCATCAGCGGAGTACGTGAGAATGGTCCGAAAGGAGCTCCCGTGTTAAGGGAAATAACGTCAGGCATATCGGCTGCCATCGGATGCCAGGCCTGTCCTATCTTGAGCGTGGTAGGGAGCTTGTCCTCATCCTTCCATCCAAGGGTCATATAAGCCTGACGGAGGCGGAGTACAGCAGTTCCGCTAACACCGCTTACACCGTTGTAGAAGTCTGCCTCAATCTTGGCTGAAGCGGACATATTGCCATACTGGTAGCCGCTTACATCTACACCGAGGCGGCTGGTGATAGCTGTAAAATGATAGGTGGTGTTGTCATTGTCATTGTCCTTAGGACCGTAGCTGAAGAGGTCGGCAGTACCGGCAGTCATCTCGTGAGTGTCGATGTGGGCGAAGTTGCGGATGAATCCGTAGAGCTTGATCTGTGCATCCTGTGCGGATGCGCTGACAGCGCAAAAAAGAGCAAGCGCTGCTGCAGGAATTCTGGTTTTCATACACTGTAAAATTATAGGAAGGGGACAAAAGCCCCCTTCCGGATTATATAAAAGTCAGATTATGCAAAAGGGAAAATCTTTGTAAGCCAGAAGAATCCGAATACAAAGCCGATTGCGCCGATGATGATACCCACCTTGGTCATCTCCTTGGTAGGCACGAGACCTGTTGAGGATGCGATGGCATTAGGAGGTGTAGAGATCGGGAAGAGCATAGCGATGGATGCACAGGTAGCCACGAAGATGATCATTGCGTGGGTTCCGCCCCAAGCGAGGAACTGTGCATTGTTTGCAGCTGCAGGGTCACTCATTGCCATAGCCACAACGATAAGGATAGGAATGAGGAGGGCGGCAGTAGCAGAGTTGCTGATGAAGTTCGAGAGGAAGTAGCATACAATGCCGGCGATGATGAAGATGAGGAGCACAGGCATCTGGCCGAATGGGATAGCCTCGATGAGAACCTTGGCAAGACCTGTTCCGTTCATATCGGTACCGAGGGCGAAACCTCCGGCAACGAGCCAAAGCACTGTCCAGTTGATCTCCTTGATGTCTTCCTTGCCGAAAAGACCTGTAGCCGAGAAGACTGCGAGAGGAATGAGGGCGACAACGTTGGAGCTTACTCCGGTGATGGCCTCAGTAGCCCAGAGAAGTATGGTCACAGCGAAGGTAATCCATACGACATAGGTCTTCCAGTCGGTTTTGCGCTGACTTGGAGGTATGTTGAGTACAAGTTCCTTGGTCTTGAAAGGGAAAAGAACCTGGAGAAGTACCCAAGCTATCACTATCATAATCAGGACGAAAGGAATCATATGCATAGCCCACTGAGCGAAGGTCACATTGATGCCGTTGTCAGCGAGGAAACCTACTGCGGTAGCATTCGGAGGTGTACCGATGGTGGTTCCGATACCACCGAGATTGGCAGCGACAGGAATGGCGAGAGCGAGTCCGATACGTCCCTTGTCATCTTCAGGAAGTGAAGCGAGCACAGGAGCGAGGAATGCAAGCATCATCGCAGCTGTAGCAGTGTTCGACATAAACATCGAGAAGATGGCGATAATTACGAGGAAGCCGAGAAGCACCCACTTCGGTTTCTTGCCGAAAGGCTTGAGAAGGGCTCTGGCGAGAGTAACGTCCAGACCGTATTTCGAAGCCATAATAGCCAGCACGAAACCACCGAGGAAGAGCATTACGATAGGATCCGCGAAGGCGGACATAATGCTCTTGTATCCTACGAGCTTGCCTGCCTCAGGAGTACAGAGGAAGGACAGTCCCTTGTCAGATACCAGCAGGAGGGAAAGGACGATTACAAGAAGTGAAGTGGTCCAGTTCGGAATAATTTCGAACATCCACATAAGAGCGGCGAAGACAAACAGTGCGATAACACGCTGCTGAACTGCCGTAAGGGCCTCAATACCATAGAATTCGGTAGGCACGGCCCAGAGGAAGATTGAGACCAGGAGCACAATAGGCAGAAGGACGCAATACTTCAGATTGAGCTTTTTTGTTGACATTGTTAATATTGTTTAATAGTACTATCTTTTGAAGGGGGGGGGCGAAGTTAATCATTTTCAATGAATAACCCGACCTTTTCCGGCATTATTCACCGCAATCCTCATAGCCGAGGGCAATCACGCAGAGCACGCGGAGCCCTTCCTTGACACCGAGCAGTTCACGAACATAATCCTCCGCAAGACCTTTGGAAGCATCGGTCTTCGAGCGCTGGCGTTCACGGACGTGCACCCAGCAGCTGCCCAAATCCATAGCCGTAGCCGCGAGCTGGACGAAGGTAGCGGAAATGGCGCAATTCTCTACCCAGATGTCTGTCTTGGTCTCATCTCCAAGCACAACAATGGCAGCCTGGGCATTTTTCATAAACGCCGAGCCGCTGTCCCTCATCTCCGAAAGGGCGCCGAGGGTATCCTTGTCCTCAACGACCATAAAGGCACTGCTGTGACTGTTTCTCGAAGACGGCGCTGTAGCCGCGATGCTGAGTATGGTATCAATGATTTCCCTGTCAATAGGCTGGTCAGTATATTTTCTGACCGAATGCCTTTTTTCGATTACTTCTGAGAATTCCATAACTATTTGCCCGCTATTGCATCGATTTCAACTTTCACGCCCTTAGGAAGAGCCACTACC
Source organism: Bacteroidales bacterium (assembly GCA_029098505.1). Classification (GTDB taxonomy): domain Bacteria; phylum Bacteroidota; class Bacteroidia; order Bacteroidales; family UBA932; genus Cryptobacteroides. The sequence goes on along the minus strand of JAQXOE010000031.1, from coordinate 50,346 downwards.
TGATAGCATACGCGTGCAGGCTTGGTCTCGGGGAAGAACTCCGCATAAACGGCATTCATTGCGCCGAAATCAGCGATATCCTCCAGGAGGACGGTGGTCTTTACGACATCATTGAAACTGAGTCCGGCCTCTTCAAGAATGGCTCCTATGTTCTGGAGTGACTGTCTGGTCTGAGCCTCGATTCCCTCAGGAACGCTGCCGTCGGCAGGATTCACGGGAAGCTGTCCCGACACGAAGAGTGTACCGTTCAGTTCAATGGCCTGAGAATAAGGGCCGACCGCTGCAGGAGCGTTGTTCGATGCAATTATCTTTTTCATTGTCGTATCAATTAATTCTACAAATATAACCAATTATTTCGAATCCGCCCCTGATTCGGGTCATTTACGCCCGCGTGCAGGAAAGCAACTATGCTCGAGGGCATACTGAAGTCTTCTGGCGAGCCTGTCAATGGCCTGCTCGGTTTCGGATTCATCGCATGCGAGGCCGGCATAGCAGCAGCTTCTCTCCCTCGCACAAGTCTCGAGAATGCTGCGCAATTGCCCTTCGCGACTCAAAGCGCCGCTTATCAGATAGCCGCAAGCCGCGAAGACCGGACGAGCTCCCTCATTGCCATAAAGAATATCATCGAGAAGACGGAAGCGGAAGCCCATCGAATGGTCTTCAATACTGAAGGCGCAGACGATGGCATCGTGACGGCCTATGCTGTCCCGAAGGTATGAGTCGAGCTCGCTGCAGCAGCGCAAGTCCCTGATATTGAGCACCTCCGTGATATAAGGCAATCTGGCCTTGAGGCGCGAAACCATTGCCGGCAAGCGGCTGTCCCCAGGCGCGGAGTCCATTACTATTGCGATGCTTTTCCGGTGCGTCAGGGGCAATACTTCGGGAGTGATGCTGAGCAGGCCGGCAAATGGAAGCTTGACCGGAGTGAATTCGTCAGAAAGAAGGCGCGGAGTCTTGAAAACGCCCTCAGAGATGCTCCAGAGCACGAAAGAAAAGAAAGCAAGTGCAGCACCCAATGCCTCTTTCGAGCGCAAGGCCTTCTCCTCTGCGCTGAAACCATCGATGAAGTTCAGGCCAAGGTCAGCGCAATTGTCTTCAATGAAGGCCCGCACGAAACCTTCTGACAGCGGTCCAGCGGAGCAGAGCAGGGTCGCGGCCTTGCCCTCAAATGAGAGTTCTCCCCTCTCCACAGACTGCTTCATAAGTGCAATGAGACGATGTATGGGAGCAGGGGCAAAGCAGGAGCCCGCCCTGAAAGAAAAGATGAGAAGATCCGCGGCGGCAATCAGTTTGGCTGCGCTTTGGAAGCTGCTCTCCAATACGCGAATCCCTGCGCCCGCATCAAGCTGGTCGAACTCGTGATCGGGGAAAGCCTTCCCTATATGTTTGCAGGCCCTCAGGGCGGATGTTGTCTCCCCATCTGGGTTTCCATTGATAATCAGAACCCTCATTTCGGAATGTCTTTGCCGGCAAAGTTAATCAAGTAGTCCGGCTTTTCAAAAATCGTTTTATATAAAAAAGCTAAAAAAAGGGACTTCGTATTGGGCTATGCAAGCCTGAAGATTCTGGACAAAATCTGGGGCATCAGAGTCGAGCCAAGAGTGGAAGATGAAGGTTTGGATATCTACGAACACGGAGAATCGGCATACAACAACTGATTCCAGCATTCGACTTGTTCATTTACGTCTTTAAGGAAGAAGGATGGCCAGGGCTTTGACTCTCCGGTCATCCTTCAATTTATCTGAAAGGAGGGTTTAGATGATTCCCTGCTCAAGCATTGCGGTAGCCACCTTCATGAAGCCGGCAATATTCGCACCCTTAACATAGTCGATGCTGCCGTCTTCCTGGGTTCCGTACTTGACGCACTGCTCGTGGATGCTCTGCATAATGGTGTGGAGCTTGTTGTCCACCTCGTCTGCAGTCCAACTGATGTGAGATGCATTTTGGGTCATTTCAAGACCGGAAGTAGCCACACCACCTGCATTCACTGCCTTGCCCGGAGCGAAGAGTATGCCGTTGTGCTGGAAGTAATGGATGGCTCCCGGCTGGCAGCCCATATTTGACACCTCACAGCAGCACCAGCAGCCGTTCGCAACCAGTTCCTTTGCATCCTCCTCGGAGAGCTCATTCTGGAAAGCACAAGGCAGGGCAATGTCGCAAGGGATGCTCCAAGCCTTCTTGCCTGCTACGAACTGCGCCCTGTCTGGGAATCTGGTAGCCATATCCTCCACGCGGTCACGGTTTGATGCACGCATTACGAGCATATAGTCGATCATCTCCTTGGTAATGCCGTCAGGAATGTGGCAGACACCGTCAGGTCCTGAGATAGCCACCACCTTTGCTCCAAGTTGGGTAGCCTTGATAGCAGCACCCCAAGCCACGTTTCCGAAGCCCGAGAGGGCAATCCTCTTTCCAGCTATGTCCTTGCCTGCGTGGTGAAGGACGTGCTGGGTGAAGTAGAGGGCACCGAAGCCAGTAGCCTCTGGGCGGAGTATGGAACCTCCCCAGGTAGCTCCCTTTCCGGTAAGCACACCAGTATTGTACTCGCGTGCAAGCTTCTTGTACATACCGTAGAGATAGCCGATTTCGCGGCCTCCGACACCGACATCTCCGGCAGGAATATCCTGGTCAGGGCCTATGCACTGCCAGAGCTCGGTCATAAAGGCCTGGCAGAAACGCATTATTTCTTCATCTGAACGGCCTCTCGGATTGAAATCCGAGCCTCCCTTTGCTCCACCCATAGGAAGGGTGGTAAGTGCATTCTTGAATGTCTGCTCAAATCCGAGGAACTTGAGCATTGACGGGGTAACAGCCTTGTGGAAACGGAGACCTCCCTTGTACGGTCCGATAGCGGAGTTGAACTGAATACGATAACCGAGATTGGTCTGAACTTCTCCCTGGTCATCAACCCAAGTGACGCGGAAAGTGAAGATACGGTCAGGCTCGACCATTCTCTCCACAATTTTTGCCTTTTCAAATTCAGGATGCTGATTATAAACGTCCTCGATTGACTCGAGCACTTCCTGAACCGCCTGGAGGTACTCGCTTTCTCCAGGATACTTGGCCTGCAATCCGGCCATGATCTGTTCTGTTTTCATTAAAAATGTGGTTAGTGTTAAGTATTGGTTCAAGGACTGCAATTGCAGTCCTTATGCGTGTATGCTCTTAACCCTCAAGAACTTCATCGCTCTCATAATAAGGCGAGGAAGGGTCTTGCGGGCATCCTTGTTCTTTACATTGAGGTATATGCCCAATTTCTTGTAAACAGGTACCCTATAGGTCTCAACCAGTTCAATAAGCGTGCCGTCCGGGTCCTCTACATAGGTAAAGTGGCCGTCAGCTTCAGCCATCTTGAAGTCAGTGCCTCCATCGCAGACAAAATCGTGTCCAAGAGCCTTGGCACGGGCTCTCATACCCTCCATATTGCGGATGTCAAAGCAAATCTGGATGAAGCCGGGGTCACCCCACCATCTGCCCTCGAAGACCTTCTTCGGAGTCCTGTCATAGGCCTGAAGCAGCTCGATGACGCCATAGCCATACAATTCCGCGAAAGGTCCCTGGAGAGGGGCTGTAGTGGTAATCAGGACGCGACGGAATTTTCCATTGCCTCCGGGAAGACCCTTCAAATCCCCGAACTCGCCAGTACTGTCGAAGAGGACTTTGTCATAGCCCAGAAGCTTGGCATAGAACTCTATGGACTTGTCCATATCTGACACTCCGATTACGGCTCCGTGAACGCCTCCTGTCGGATACTCCTTGAGATTGAAGAGGGTGTAGTCATCCTCAACGATTTCAAAGATATTGCCATAAGGGTCAGTGATGTAGAAATGACGCTTCCCGTATGGGGCCTCAGATATACCTCCGAGCAGGGATGCTCCCTCGAGGGTCTTGAAATGTCCGTAAGCCTTTTCGATATCCAGGGCCTTCACCTTGCAGACTGCGATACCGTAGTCTCCCAGCGCGGCAGCTTCCTTCGGAGGGGTGATATTATTGTCCATAGGCTGCCATACTTCGAGACCACCGCCACCCTTCAGATTGGCAGCGAGCACGGCGCGGCGAGGACGCGGTTTGCCTCCTGTATAAGGAAGCATCCTCTCAGCGACACCCAGGGCATCAGCCACAAGGATATCGACTCCGAAAGCCTTGATATACCAGTTATAAGCTTCAACTACATCTTTGATTCCGACGCCAACTTGCTGGACGCCACATATTACGGTAGGTTTTTCCATGATTATGTTGCAGATATTCTGCCCGCCAGCTTGTAATAAAGCCAAGGGCACCATTTTTTGATATATACCATTGTGAGCTCGAATCCACCGATGAGCTTTCTGTGTTTGCGTCTGGCAATTGCCCTGACTGCAATCCTCGCGCATTTATCGACATCCATTCCATTGGCCTGGCCCTTGTCCATCTTCGCATAGCTGCTGCCATCCTTGAGGACGGCGCTCTTGCTGATAGGAGTGTTTATTCTGCCGGGAATGAGGAAGGTAACCCTCACGTTCGGGTTCTCCGCCTCAAGAGATTCGAAAAAGCCGAAGAGCGCGTGTTTGGAGGCGCAATATGCGGAGCGGAGAGGGAAGCCGAAAAGACCCGATATCGAGGTGGTGACAGCCAGGCTCAACGGTCTGCCCACAAGCTGGTCGCGCAGCTTCTTCGTGAGGTAAACCGGCCCGAAAAAGTTGGTTTCCATCACCTTCCTGTCCACTTCGAAATCCGTTTCGAGAGTCAGCGCCCGCTGGGAAATGCCCGCATTCAGCACAATTACGTCAAAGAGCAGCCTGCGTTCCTGCACTGTACGGACGAAGGCGTCGATCGAGTCCATCGACGCCATATCCACACAAAAAGTCTCTGCATTGGCTCCAAGGGCAATGCATTCCTTCCTCACATCTTCCAGCTTGTCCACACTTCTGGCTGCCAGGAAGAGACGTCCGCCCATTGAGGCGATACAGCGGGACATTGCGGCTCCGATTCCAGAGCTGGCTCCCGTTATCAGTATGTTCTTGTCCTTGAAATCAATCATTATAATCCATTATTTTACTTCCCAGGTGGATCCACTGCGGAGAAGGTCGTCCACGCAATGGATTTTGGATTTCAACATCTGTTCCTTGACCTTGTCTCGTACACCGTCATCGTAGGTGATGTCCTGAACATCACGGATGACACCAAGGGCAACAGGATAGTCGGGACCCTTCATATCGGCAAGTGCCATATGTATTCCGATATTGTCCGTGTGGGCATCGTGTACGAGGACATCCTCTTCAGAGAATCCGCCCTGGCCTATGGTCACGACTCTGATTTTCTTTCCATCGTAGATGAGACCCTTGTCCCTGTCTTTGCCGAATATCATCTTTTCGCCGTGATGGAGGACTATGGTCCTGTCCGCCTTGACAGCTGGATCGGAGATAGCCCTGTGGGTACCGTCATTGAAAATCACGCAGTTGGTGAGCATTTCCATAACTGAGCAACCGTCGTGAAGTGCGGCCTGGGTCATAATCTCCTCATTGAGTTTGAGCTCGGTATCGAGGCTGCGGGCGAAGAAAGTGCCCTTGGCTCCGAGCACGAGGCTGCCCGGAGTGAATGGATGCTCCACGGTTCCATAAGGAGAGGTTTTGGTGATGGCACCCAGTTTCGAGGTAGGAGAATACTGGCCCTTGGTCAGACCGTAAATCTGGTTGTTGAAGAGAATGATGTTGATGTCAATGTTTCTTCTGATTGCGTGAATGAAGTGGTTTCCGCCGATGGCGAGAGCGTCGCCGTCACCGCAAGCCTGCCATACGGTCAGAGTAGGATTAGCCACCTTGATGCCTGTGGAAATGGCGGTAGCGCGTCCGTGGATACTGTGGAATCCGTAAGTATCCACATAATATGGGAGACGTGACGAGCAGCCAATACCGGAAACGACTACATAACGCTCCTTTTCGTAATTGAGAGCCTGACTCACCTTAGGGAGGGCTCTCTGGAGAGCGGCCAATACTGCGTGGTCACCGCAACCCGGGCACCAGCGGACTTCCTGGTCACTCTTGAAATCCTTGAATGTCAAATTTGCCATAGTCTACAATGCCTTTTCGATAGCCTGAACAAGCTCGTTCACGAGGAATGGCTGTCCCTGTATCTTGTTGAACTGAAGATAGTTGAACTGAGGAAGCCTGCCTCTGAGATAATTCGCGAACTGTCCGCTGTTGAGCTCGCAGATGATGATCTTCTCGAACGATGCGAATACCTCCGCAGTGTTCTTTGGAAGCGGCTTGATATAATCAAAGTGAACGCAGGATACTTCCTTGCCTGCATTACGCAGTTCATGCACTGCAGAAATGATGTGTCCGTAGGTTCCACCCCAGCCGACCACGAGCAGCTTGCCTGATGCAGGGCCGTCAACCTCAAGTGCAGGGATGAAATCAGCGATTCTTTCAACCTTTTCCTCTCTCTCGTTCACCATCAGCTGATGATTGTCCGGATCCGATGAAATGACGCCTCTATGGTTCTTCTCAAGGCCTCCGATACGATGTTCGAAACCGCGCTGTCCAGGGATAGCCCATCTGCGTACAAGTGTCTCAGGATCACGCTGGAACGGCTGAAAGCGGCCTTCGCAGGAAGTAGCGAAAGGAGGATTGATTTCAGGATAATCTGCCATTGACGGGATGAGCCAAGGCTCCGAACCGTTGCCGAGGAAGCCCTCGGAGAGAAGGATGACAGGAGTCATATGCTCAAGGGCAATCTTTGCAGCATTGAAGGCTGCATCGAAGCAATGCGATGGAGAATGGGCCGCCACGATTGGAACAGGACACTCTCCGTTACGTCCGTAAAGCGCCTGCGAGAGGTCGGTCTGCTCCGTCTTGGTAGGGATACCCGTTGATGGGCCGGCTCTCTGTACATCAACAACAACGAGAGGGAGCTCGGTCATCACAGCCAGTCCGAGAGCCTCGCTCTTTAGTGAGAGTCCCGGGCCTGAAGTGGTGGTTACAGCCAGATTGCCAGCGAAGGAGGCGCCAATGGCCGTACATATGCCGGCGATTTCATCTTCTGCCTGCAAAGTCTTGACTCCGAGGCAGTTATATATTGCCAACTCCTCAAGGATGGCAGTGGCCGGAGTGATAGGATAGGAGCCGCAGAAAAGAGGAAGATGCGACTTTTCGGAAGCGGCGAGAAGACCCCAGGCTGTAGCCTGGTTGCCGCTGATATTCCTATAGATACCTTTTTTCAATTTGGCCGGCTCGATCACGTAGGTGTCAGGGATGGCCTGGATGTTTGATGCGTAGTTGAATCCATCGTTGAGCACCTTCTTGTTCGGCTCAATCATCTCTGGATGCTTCTTCGCAAATTTACGCTCAAGATAGTTATAGATATATTCAAGCGGACGGTTGTAGATGAAGCAGGCCATACCGAGCGTGAACATATTCTTGCATTTGTGGATGCTCTTGGTATCCATACCCGAATCCTTGAGGCTCTCCTCGGTCAAGGATGTAATATTGGCGGCGATTATGGCCTTGTCCTCAACGTGGAGTTCTTCAAAAGGGTTATCCGTGACGAAACCGGCTCTCTTCATTCCGATTTCATCAAAGGCATCCGCATCTACCAGAATCATAGCATTTCTCTTGCACCATTTCACATTGGCCTTGAGAGCTGCAGGGTTCATAGCTACAAGGAGATCGCAATAATCTCCAGGGGTGTTGATGTCCGAGCTTCCGATGTGGACCTGAAATCCCGACACGCCCGAAACAGTGCCGTGCGGGGCACGGATTTCTGCCGGATAGTCAGGGAATGTGGAAAGCTCGTTTCCGTAAATGGCCGACATATCCGCAAAGAGTGAGCCTGTAAGCTGCATTCCATCGCCGGAATCCCCGGCAAAACGGATTACGACATCATTGACGTCAATGACTTTGTGTTGCATTACTATTTTTATTGGTTATTATGTGGTTGGATTTGCCTCAATCGGCAAAAAAAGGCGAAGGAAACCCCCTCCGCCTGTGGTTGTTAGCTTATTACTGTTGCTGCTGGGCCTGAAGCTCAGCCTGTAGTGATTCAAGTGTACGGTCTTCAGGAATGCCGAGTTCCTTTCTGGCTGCCGGTGTAAGGTCCACACTCTGAGCAGGATCCAGATAAAGTACCTGCGACTGTTCAAAAACATAGATGTATCCTCCGGCCTTGGCAAGTTTCTCTACAACCTTTGTAGCTTTCTCGTAAATAGGAGCCATCAGCTGGTTCTGCTGAGCCTGAAGTTCAGTCTGTATGCTCTGCTGGAATTCCTGAATTCTCTGGTCGAGGTCGGAAAGTTCCTTTTCCTTGCTCTCACGTATGGTCTGGGTCCAGGTTGAAGCTTTCTGCTGGTAAGTGTTGTACTTTGACTGGAATTCGTCCACCATAGTCTGGAAGGTCTCCTGGGCCTCATTGCTGCTGGCTGTCATAACTGCGCGGGCTTCGTCAGCTTCCGGCATGAGCTGAACGAGTTCGCTGAAATTGACGTGTGCGAATTTTGACTGGGCAAAACCGGTAATAGAAGCAAATGCCATTGCGGCAATCAATAATACTTTTTTCATATCAGATGTTATTTTGATTATTCTTAACTAGAACTGCTGTCCGATGACGAAGTGGAACTGACTTCCACCATACTGTGAATCATCGAAACCGTAACCCCAGTCAACACCGAGCAAACCGACCATCGGGAGATATACTCTCACACCGACACCCGCAGAGCGCTTGATTTGGAACGGATTGAACTGACGTATGTCGGACCAGCAGTTTCCACCTTCCAGGAAAAGAAGGGCGAAAATGGTTGAAGTCGGCTGAAGAATCACAGGATAGCGGAGCTCGACAGTAAATTTGTCATAGACATTACCTGCGTAAGACGCACCGTAAGAGTTGTAAGAACTCTGGGTAGTAGGGGTAAGCGAGTAGTTCTCGTATCCTCTGAGAGCAATGATTTCAGATCCGTAGGTATTGTATCCGGACATTCCGTCACCTCCGACCATAAAGCCTTCGAACGGTGAATAGCCCCAGTTTCTGTTATAATAGCCGAGGAAGCCGAACTGGGCTCTGGTCATAAGCACGAGATTGTCATACAGCTTGGTATATACGGTTCCGGAGAACTTCCACTTGTGATACTCAATCCATCTGAATCTTTGGCTGGCAGTCCAATTGTCATAGTTGATGTCACGCCAAGAAGATACCCGGGTAGGATTTCCGTCCGCGTCGAGCTTGCCCAAATCGCTCTTCCTGAAGAGGGAGAACGGAGGAGTAATCTGCAGGGATGCGGTAAACTCCGAACCCTGGCGCGGATATATCTGCTGGTCGGTAGATGTTCTGTTCAGCGTAAGCGAATAACTCAGATTATGGGAGGTACCGTCATTGAAGAGGAATGAATTGGTGTACCAGTTAGTGAGCCTGTAGGTCTGCCAGCTGAGTCCGTTGTAGAGCACGAAATAGTTGTCTGGCCACTTCAGACGAGTACCGAGTGAGGCAGCGAAACCGTAAACCTCGAACTGCTTGTCATTGTTGAGAATGTTGAGCGCGAGATATGAGTTGGTCTGCCTGGTATAGTAAGTCGAAAGATTGAGCGAGGTAGGCTTCTTTCCGAAAAGCCAAGGCTCAGTGAAGCTGGCCGAGAGAGCGGTGTAATAGGTACCGCTGGTCTGGAATCTGAACGAGAGGTTCTGGGCGTCTCCAAGAGGCACAGGCCTCCAGGCATTTTTCTCGAACATTCTCCTGGTGGAGAAGTTATTGAAGCTGACGCCGACTGTAGCTACGAAAGTACGTCCTCCCCAACCTCCGGAAAGTTCAAGCTGTGATGAAGGCTTCTCCGTGACGTTGTATATGAGGTCAACGGTATTGTTCAACTGGTTAGGGATAATGGAATAGCCTGTTTCACTCATAATAGCCTCCGGGTCGAACTGGCCGAGAGAGGCGATTTCACGAATTGACCTCTCGAAATCGGACTGGCTGAAGAGATAGCCCGGACGGGTGAAGAGCTGGCGCCTTACGACCTTTTCGCTGGTCAGGTCATTGCCATTGATGACGATGTTGTTCAAGGTTGCTGGCTTGCCCTCGGAAATTCTCATCTCGACATCCACGGTATCGTTCTGGATATTGAGCTCCACAGGAGTGATGTTGAAAAAGAGGTATCCATTGTCGCGGTAAAGCTTGGAAACAGCAATCTCGTTCTCCTTGCCGCCTCCGACTAGCCTCTTCTGCATAGTCACCATATCATATACATCACCTTTCTCGATGGCGAGCACCTGGTTCAGCACATCCGTACTGTAAACGGAATTTCCTGTCCAACTGATGTCACCGAAATAGTATCGGTCACCCTGCTCGAATTCGAGGTCGATGCCGAGTCTCTTTGAAGGCTCTCCTTCCTTCTTCGGAGGAAGATAATAGATGCTGTCCCTTACCAGTCTGGCGTCACGGTATCCGGCCTCGTTGAAGGCATTTATGGCATTGTGCTTGTCGTTTTCGTATTCCTTTTCGTTAAACTTCTTGGTTTTGAAGAAGTTATAGAATTTGGCCGAGTTCGTCTTCTTCATTTCCTTGGCGATTTTATAATCGCTCACCTCCTCGTTATTGCCAATGAAATTGATGGTCTTGATTTTTATGCGGTCTCCCCTGTCTATCTTGAATTCCACCTGGATGGCATTAGCCACCTTAGGGTCATCCTTGACAATAGGAGTCACCGTAGCATTGATGAAACCCTTCTCAGCGTAGTAGCGCTTGATGATATCAATGGTGGTCTTGGCTACATACTCCGAATACTCACGTCCCGGTCTGAGCGAGACTCTGTCCTGAATCTCCTTCTTGTCACCGCTCTTGATTCCGGTGAAGCTCCACCTCGACACGCGCGGACGCTCCTTGACCACAACTTTCAGATACACTGAATCCCTTTTTGCAGAAAGGCTGTCCACCTTGAGGGAGACATCCTCGAAGAAACGCTGGGCCCAAAGACGGTCAATGACATTGGAAGCCTCCTCGCTAGGAAGAGTGATGGTCTGGCCGACCTGAAGACCGCTCTGCTGGATTATCATCCTCTCGTTGAAGTACTTATAACCCTCAGCACTCAAACCGGCGATAACATAGGTTTGAGGTCTGTTATAGTCAATGACAACGTCCTGCTGCTGCGCCCCAGCTACAAACGGGATAAGCGCAGACAGTACCAGAACAGCAATTCTGTATGGTTTCATCAATCTCTTTTCCATTTATCAATTTGCAAATATACGGAATTATTTCACTTTTCCATAGCGGCGGTCTCTCTTTGCATATTCATCGAGAGCCGAGAAGAATTCCTTCTTTCTGAAATCCGGCCACAAAACCGGGCTGAAAATGAATTCCGAATATGCGCATTGCCACAAAAGATAGTTGCTGATTCTCTGTTCTCCCGAAGTCCTGATGATCAGGTCAGGGTCGGGTATTCCGGCGGTAACCAGATGGGAAGCGATATCGGCGGAATCGAGAGCCTCGATTCTTTCACGATTCCCTCCGCACTCCAGGGCAATAGCCTTGGCTGCCTGGAGGATATCCCATTTCCCGCTATAGCTAAGGAAGATGATGAGTGTGAGACGGTCATTGGCCGCAGTTCTGTCCATAAGGCTGTCGATGGCGCGGTTCAAGTCATCCGAAAGGCGGGCACGATTGCCAAGAACGACAAAGCGGACCTGATTGTTCATCAATGTATCCAGTTCATCCACCATTGACTTGAACATCAATTTCATCAAAGTGCTGACCTCATCTTCCGGACGGCCCCAGTTTTCCTCTGAAAATGCAAACAGTGACAGATAGCGCACCCCGGCCTCAACTGCCGCTTCTGTGCAGGCCCTTACGCTCTCCACACCGTGTGTATGTCCGTATACGCGTTCGTGGCCTCTTTCCTCGGCCCATCTGCCGTTGCCGTCCATTATTATAGAGACGTGCTGCGGAATTCGTACTTTATCTTCCATTACAATTGGTTTCTGACATCTTCTCCCCAGAAAAGTTTGTTCTTGAGAGCTTGAATGAAATTTGACTTATGAAGGCGGATACGCTTGAGCGAAAACTGTGCCACTGAAACTGACACCTTGGTGGAACTCGGGGCAATCAGATTGGAATTGTCAAAGGTAACCATCACGGAAGAGTCCCTGGAGGAAAGTGAGAGCTCGATTCGGGCCGTAACCGGCACAACAACAGGACGTATGTTGAGATTGTGCGGGGCAATGGGAGCGAGCACCAGGACATCGGCGTCCGGAGTGCAGATAGGACCTCCTATGCTCAGTGAGTAGGCTGTCGAGCCCGAACTCGTCGCGACCAGAAAGCCGTCGGCCCAACAGGTCGGCATAGGCTCGCCATCTATCTTCAAGTCAACGCCGAGCATAGCCGCACCATTCCTGTGCACAGTCACTTCATTAAGGGCAATGAACTCATTGTCAGAGCCTTCCACCTTTGCGGAGAGCATATGCCTGTTCTCGATTTCATAATCACCGCCGAGCAGGCTCTCGACGACCTCCTCAGGAGTGTATTCGGACAGAAAGCCTAGCCTGCCGAAATTGACGCCGAGAACGGGAATACCGCTCGAGCCCACCAGTCTCGCGGCAGAGAGGAAGGTCCCGTCACCACCGAGGCTCAAAACTGCATCGGTGCCCTCACGAAGATTGGCTTGGGATTTGATGTCATACACTTCGCAAGCTCCCGCTTTCAGGGCGGACTTCAATCCGTCGATGCGGGGGTCTCCTGCCAATGAACTGTTCTTCAGATATATTGCCAGCAGCATATTATAAATGGTCCTATTTGAAATGAAAGTTCAAAAATAAAACTTTATTCAATAACTTTTCACAATATTGACTATTTTTGTCATTTCCACGCTTATCCGTGCAAGAAACAAACAGTTATTACTGAAAGGATTGTAGTTATGACCAGACTAAGTGTCAACATCAACAAGATTGCCACTATCAGGAACGCCAGGGGAGGCAATGTTCCCGACGTCACCAAAGCGGCAGCAGACTGTGAAAGCTTCGGTGCCGAAGGCATCACCGTTCACCCGAGACCGGACGAGAGACATATCAGATATGCGGATGTCAGGTCGATAAGACCAATCATAAAGACTGAATTCAATATAGAGGGCAATCCCATCCCGTCCTTCGTGGACCTGGTATGCGAAGTGCTGCCGGACCAGGTAACCCTCGTTCCCGACGCCCCGGATGCCATAACTTCCAATGCCGGTTGGGACACTATCAAAAACAGGGAATTCCTCAGTTCAATGTGCTCCCTCTTCAAAAGCAAGGGCATACGTTGCTCCATCTTCATTGACCCGGACCCGCTGATGGCCGAAGGCGCGAAAGCCTGCGGAGCTGATAGAGTCGAGTTATACACGGCAGCATATGCAGAGCGCTATCCCGAGGACAGGGAGGCGGCGATAGCGGATTACGTACGCACAGCAGAAAGAGCCAGGGAACTGGGACTCGGGCTGAATGCTGGCCACGATCTCAGTCTTGAAAACCTTGAGTATTTCATCAGAAGGATTCCTTGGACTGATGAGGTCTCGATAGGTCACGCCATCATCTCCGACGCCCTTTACCTCGGTCTGGAGAAAACTATACAGGCATATCTTTCAAAGATTAAGATATTTTAACTAATTTTGCATTTTCACACCTGATTGCGCATTAAGACAATTATAAACAGTAAAGTATACAAAATGAAAAGATCAACTTTGATTTTCAGCGTTCTGGCCCTCTTTGCCGGCGCTATCTCCCTCTCTTCCTGCCAGAATCAGGCAGCAGAATCCAATAGCGCGGAGCCAGTTGAGGCCGTTGCCAAGAAAGGAGCCATCGTTTATTTCAATCTTGACAGAGTGCTCAACGAGTATGACATGGCCAATGACCTCAGCAGTGTAGTCCAGACCAAGGCACAGAGCATCGAGCAGGAGCTCACAAGAAGAGGCAACAAGCTTCAGGGTGACATCAATACCTTCCAGGAGAAGGTTGACAAGGGACTCTTCACCAGATCAGTGGCTGAGGCTCAGTCACTGAAACTCCAGCAGCAGCAGAGCGAGTTCGAGACCTTCTACAACCAGAAGCAGCAGGAAATGCAGGAGGAGCAGGCTGTAATGATGAACCAGATTGCTGACGCCATCAAGACCTTCGTTGACAAGTTCAATGCAGAGAACGGCTACGCTATGATCATCGCTACCCAGGGAGACATCCTCCCATCACCTGTAGTGACCGCAGACCCTGAGCTTGACATCACAGATGCCATTCTTGCAGGTCTCAACGCCGAGTACGTACAGAATAAGAACTCAAACAAGTAATTTTGAAAATAGCCATACTGTCCAGTTTCTATCCTTACAGAGGAGGAATAGCTCAGTTTAATGCGAATATCTTCGAGGAACTGGGCAAGAAGCACGATGTCAAGGCATTCACTTTCTCGAGACAGTATCCCGATTTTCTTTTCCCGGGCAAGACGCAATACGTCACGCCGGACGATGAAGCCGTAGCCATAGAGTCGGAAGCTCTATTGGATACGGCTAATCCGTTTACATACATCAAAACAGCACGCAGAATACGCGAATGGGACCCGGACATACTTGTCATCAGATACTGGATGTCCTATTTCGGACCTTCGCTCGGTTATGTCTGCAGGCATATGAACAAGAGGTGCAAGGTCATAATGATTGCGGACAATATTGTTCCGCACGAACCGAGATTCTTTGATAGGCCTTTCACCAAATACATACTCTCGGGCACGGACGGGGTTATCTCTATGTGCGGTGAGGTTGATTCAGACCTGCTGAAGTTCACTGACAGCAAGCCCCATATTATCCAGAACCACCCTCTCTACAGCCATTTTGGAGCCAAACTCCCCCGCAAGGAAGCCGAAAGGATACTTGGAATAAAGGAAAACAGAAAGAATCTGCTCTTTTTCGGTCTGATCCGGAAATACAAGGGACTGGACATACTGATAGACGCATTCAAGGAACTGGGCGAGGAATACCAGCTCATCATAGCAGGAGAACCATACGGCTCATTCGACAGCTATGCCGAACAGATTGAGAAGAGCGGGGCGAAAGACAGAATCTACCTGTTCCCGGAATACATCAAGGACTCGGACGTAAAGAAATATTTCTCTGCCGCCGACCTGACTGTCCTCCCCTATCGCAGCGCCACACAAAGCGGAATCAGCTCCGTTTCCTACCACTTTGAGGTCCCTATGGTCGTCACCGATGTAGGAGGCCTGAAGGAGACCATAGGAGAGCGCGGCACGGGAATTGTCACGGAAAGGCCTGATTCCGAGTGCATCAAGGCGGCTATCGAACGATATTTCGCGGACGAACGCATACGCGAAAACTGCATTGCCCATATACGGGAGGAAAAGGAAAGGCTCAGCTGGAGCCGCTTCGCTGAAGGACTTGTTGAATTTGCGAAGAAGATATAATACAGAGTGAAGAAAATGAAGAGAAACATTGCAATCATATCAGCGCTTCTGCTGCTGTGTTCCGGCTTTACTGCCCTTGCCCAGCAGGAGTATGTCGCCACCCCAGTAAGCATATCCAAGGAAAAGGTCAAGGACAAGGATACGGGCATAGTCTATTATTCCCATCCCGTTCTGGCCAAACAGACCCTGTTTTCGATTGCGAAGGCATACGGAGTGACTCTGGAAGAAATCTATGAGGCCAATCCTACTCTTCACCTGGACACAGAACCACTCCAGCAATATCAGATTTTGCGTATTCCGGATAAATCCAACAGCATTCAGAAAGCGAATGCGACTGAAAAACCGGTCAATGCCTCAGGCCAGTCCGGAAACGAAACTCTACAAGTTCAGGATGGCAAGGACGAGTACCTGACACACGTTGTCAAATGGTATGAGGATCTCGCCGGAATTGCTAAGAAATACGGTATCAGCCAAGACGTTATCATCAGCTATAATGACCTGAGCAGCAGCACATTGACCAAGAGACAGAAGCTCAGAATCCCTCAGGGTAATACTCTTGCCAGAGAGATAGCCAAACTCTCTGACAGTGAAAGCGGCGAAGAGAACAAGGAAGACGAAATGCAGGCGGAAGCTGAAAATATCAGTGACGAAATATCGGATAAACTGGACGAAATCTTCGGCATCACAAAGAAGGAAATCGACTTCTCGCTCATACTTCCTTTCAATTCGGCCAAGACCCCAAGCGAGAACAATCTCGACTTTTACAGCGGAGTGCTGCTTGCGATGCGTGACCTTGAAAAGGAAGGCTTCAAGGCTGAACTCAGCGTCTACGACTGCGCGGGAGGAGCAATGCCCGTAAGTGCAGAACGCTTCGCCAAGAGCGACTTCGTCATTGGACCCGTCTCTGTCCAGGATATTGGCAATGCTCTCAATATCAGCGAAGAATCGAGTGTCATCATCTCCCCTCTCGACCCTAAGGCTGCGGAGCTTGCTGGAAGCAGGAGAAATGTCGTTCACGTCCCGACCCCGGCGGACCTGCAGTGTCGCGACTTGATAGCCTGGATGAAACAGGAGCTCGGCCAGGGGGATAAGGTGATATTGCTCAGCGAAAAGAATGTCACTCCTACCGAGAATGCGGCTCTGCTTATGAAGCATCTTTCCGAGTCAGGAGTAGAGTATTCCACCATAAGTTACGGAATACTCGAGGGCAAGGACATCAGCACGATGATAGAAAGCCGCAGCAAGGAGAATTGCACCACCCATATCGTAATCGCATCTGAAAGCGAGGCCTTTGTAAACGACGCCATCAGAAACGTCAACCTTCTGGCATACAAGGGTTTACCTCTATCCATCTACTGTCTTTCAAGGATCAGGAATTTCGAGACCATCGAAGTAGAAAACTTCCATTCCTGCAAACTCCACATTTCAATGCCATATTTTGTGAACTACGACTCTCCTGAAGTCCAAAGATTCCTTATGCAGTACAGGGCCCTGTTCAACACGGAGCCGGGACAATTCGCATTCCAGGGCTATGACATTGCCCACTATTTCATCAAGAAATGCTCGGAAGGAGGAAGGCATTGGCTTGACCAGCTCGAAGGCAACACGGAAAAAGGGCTGCAGACCAACTTCAGTTTCACCGCCCAGGACAACGGAGGCTATATCAATACTGCAGTCAGACGCATCCTCTACGGAAGCGACTTCAGCATTAGAATGGTCAATTAATATCCGCCACAGTCAGTACGGATTAAAAATCTAGAACAAGGTATCCGATGGGAGGGAAAGAAGTTCCTTCGCATTGGCAATGGCCGCGGCGGAAACAGTAGCGCCGCTGAGCATACGCGCCAGTTCCTGCACGCGTTCCTCATCGGAAAGCCGGTGTATGGTCGAAACAGTGCGTCCGCTCCGAGGATCGCTGCCCTTCTCCACGAGGAAATGGGCATTGCCCTTGGCCGCAACCTGAGGCAGGTGGGTGATGGCGAAGACCTGCATATCCTCTCCCATAGAGCATATCATCGAACCCATTTTATCCGCGACACTGCCAGAGACTCCGGTATCGATTTCATCGAAAATCATAGTCGGCATCGATGTAAATTTGGCCATTAGAGCCTTGAGGCTGAGCATAATACGCGAAAGTTCTCCTCCCGAAGCGCACTTGGCCGCATCGACAGGAGCGCCACCCGTGGCCGAGAACAGGAAGGTGACGGCGTCCGTTCCGCTGGCCGAAACAGGCACATCCTCGAGTTTCAATTCAAATACGGCGCGCTCCAGCTCGAGGAAGTGAAGCGAGTCGCAAACGGCATTGCCAAAAGACCTGGCCGCTTCCGTTCTTGAGCGATGCAAATCGGCAGAAATGCCCGCAAGAGCTTTTTCCGCAAGATTCAACTCCTTCAGAAGCGCATCCCTGCGAAGTTCGAGAGAACTGGAATCGAAGAGCGCTGCAGAATATCTATCGCGGACCTCGATAAGTCCGGCAATATCACGGCAGCCGTGCTTCTTCATCAGTTCATACAGCAGCGACAGTCTGTCCTCCACCATCTGAAGGCGGTCACCAGACAGCTCAAAGCCCGAATTCAGGGCCTCAAGCTCCTCCTTGATATCATCAAGTTCGAGTCTGGCAGAATTGACTCTGGCCGAAAGTTCCTCAGCCTTAGGTACATAGCCGGAAAGTTTCAAGAGAAGACGCTCGGACTCGCGAAGAGAGGCGTCAATGGACATCAGCTCATCCCGGGAAGGCGTAAACAGCGACTCCAGCTGGCAGAGAGTTTCCTTGATCTCCTCAGCATTGGCAAGCTGTTTCTGCTCACTCTCCAATTCCTGGAGTTCCCCGTCTCTAAGCTTTGCCGCATCCAACTGGCGGAATTGGGTCTCGTTGAAATCCCTTTCCTTCTCCAAGGCAGCGAGTCTGTCCTCCAGCTGGCGGAGTTCGGATTTAAGAGCATTGACCCTGTGATATGCATCGGCACAAGCCGAGAGCAATGAAGCATTGCCGGCATAAGCATCGAGCACCGACAGCTGGAAACGGTGGTCCGTAAGCAGCAGGGTCTGATGCTGAGAGTGTATGTCTATCAGATGGGAAGAAATCTGTGAGAGTAGCTGGACATTGACGGGACAGTCATTGATGAATGAGCGCGAGCGTCCCGATCTGGCAAGTACGCGCCTCACGGTTAACAGCCCCTCATCCTGCTCCACCTCATTCTCTTCCAGAAGCTTGCAAAGCTCAGAGTTGCCCCTTGTGTCAAATACCGCCTCCACTACGCAATTGTCCGCGGAGCCTCCGATAAGCGAGGCATCTGCCTTGGCTCCCATCAAGAGGGAAAGGGCTCCGAGCAATATGGACTTGCCGGCACCTGTCTGACCAGTAATGATAATAAGACCCTCCGGAAACTCTATTTCCAGAGAGTCAATCAGCACATAGTTTCTGACGGTGAGGTTTCTGAGCATAGAAGAATCAGTCTTCTTTCTTTGCCTTTCTGAAATAAAGTTCGCCATTCTCGAACTCGGAGATGGCTACGAGGTCCGGTTTAGGCTGACGCTCATAGTATTTTGAGATTTCTATCTGCTCCTTGTTCTCGAAAGTCTCTTCCATAGTGTCGCGCTCCTGCTTGAAGTCCTCGAGCTTCTTGTTAAGCTCCTTCTTCTCTGCAAGGGCTATCTGATTGGCCCTCTTGTAAAGTACTACAACGGACTCATAGATGTTTCCTGTTGGCTCTGCCAGATTCTTTACATCCCTGGTAATGGTGTTGGTAGGGATTTGCTTTTTCTTGTTATCTTCCATTTTTTATTTGTTGTTTCAATATATTATTTCAAGCTGTTACATATGCCTTCAAAATGAATACTGCTCCAAGCAGTGCAGAAGTTTCAAAATTTTTCACAGTGATGTGAGAAGAAAAAAAACACTATATTTGAAAAACTTAACAGTGTTTGTAATACTGGAACTTTGACCAATCGTAAGCTTCTGACTATGTGTAGGATAAAAATAAAGCTCGCCGTCATTGCCTTCTTTATGGCAATGACGCTGACCCTTCCCCTGACAGCCCAGGAGAATGTCATTACCCTGTACGGCAAGGTGACTGACAGCGCCAGCGGAGAAGCGCTTTTCTTCTCATCCGTCAATCTTGACGGTACGAGAATCTCCAACATCTCCAACTCGGAGGGAATATTCTCTTTCAAAATACCATCATCGACCCCGGAAGATGCATCTATAGTCGTAAGTCACTTGGGCTATCTGTCCAAAACGCTGAAAATCAGCGACTTCAACGAAGCGAATTCGGAAAAGCCCCTGGCAATTGCGCTGCTTCCGGTGAGTCTGAAACTAAACCCTTCCGTGGTGCGTTCGGTCGATGCGGAGGCGCTGTTCCAGTCTGCCTTCTACAGGGTCAAAGAGAATTATCCCCAGGAAAAGCTGGGGATGACGGCCTTTTACAGGGAGATGATCAAGAAAGGAGCGAATCGTTATCTTGTTCTGAATGAAGCCGTTCTGGACATCGACAAGGCTCCTTATTCCGGCTACTCCCTTGATAAGGTGGGTATATACAAGGGCAGGGGTACCATCAATTACGAGAGCTCAGACACCCTTTTCGTCAAGCTTCAGGGAGGAGTAAATACGGCTTTGAATCTGGATGTTGTGAAGAATCCTTTCATCGGGACTACGGTGATTGACGCAGAGCGCTTTTATGACTTTTCGGTAGAAGGAGTTTCCACCATCGATGAGCGCAGTTTCTTTATGCTGGGCTTCAACACAAAAGCTGATGTGGAGGATATACTCTTCAAGGGAAGGATGTATATCGAAAGCGAGTCTCTGGCCATTGCCCGCATTGAGTTTGAGATGGATTTGGAGGGCCGGGAGGAGGAAGCGGCACGTTTCTTCATTGTCAGAAGTTCTCCAAAGATGCGCTACGAGGTCACGAAGGCCGCGTACGTAATCAATTACAAGGAGTTCGAAGGGCTCTGGTATTACGATTATTGCAGCGTGGACGTTGATTTTGTAGCCAGGAAGCAGCACTCCCTTTTCCGCAGGAACTTCTCCATCAAGGAGGAAATGGTGATGACAGACCACAAGTCCGGCGGCATTGCCATAGAGCCTGCTTCGCGGCTGAAATTCAAGGACATACTCTCAGACAGGATAGCAGACTACGAAGACGATGGCTTCTGGGAGGATTATAATATAATCGAACCGGATAAATCCATTGACGATATAGTCAAAAGAATTATCCGGCAATTGAATCGTCGCCAGCGTCAGGCTCCGTCCGCTCCTTAGTTCTGAGCCGCTTTCTTCTTTACATAGAGCAGGTCCTCGTTATAGGCTTCCTTCTCCTGTGAGAGATAGCCTCCTTCATTCTTGAACCAGTCCCATTTGAAATTCAGGATGACAGCATCGCCGACAGGTGCGAGGTACTTGCTGATATCGAAGGATACCATCTCATTGACGAGGACAATATTGCTGCTTGGGATATCGGTATTGTCGAAGCTCTCGCCGAAGGCATTGTGCATCAATCTGAAATGCAGAGTGTCGGTATTGTCAACCCTGTCGTTGAAGACAAGGCTGTATGCGTGCCTGGTCTTGGAGCCGGCCTTGGCGGTGTACTGTATCTGCATATTCATATAAGGGCCTGAAACCCAGCCCTGGAAGATATTGACTCCGTCCACGCCCATATCATCCAAGCCTGCATTGGACATATCGATGGCGTTCTTGATTTTCACGCTGCCGAAGTTGTTGAGTCTGATATCATATTCACTGACAGCACCATCTGTCTTTCTGAGCAGGTCAAAGCTGATATATGCCCTTGAAACGGTGTCAATCTTACCTTCCGCATTGTATTCGGTGATATTGTACTTCAACCCATCATCAGTAAAGAGCTGACCGTCCACGACGTTGCAAATGTCCGTCAGGCCGTATGAGAGCGCGTTTTCTGAATCACAGGAGAAGAATGAAAATGCTGCCAGGGACAATGCCGCCAGCGCAATTAACTTTTTCATATGCATGTCTTTTTTGTATTTGTTTTTTTGGTTGACGGGTGACAGACTATCTGTATGTCCACCCTGTCAAGCTTGTATCCTCTGTACCGCCTGCTTTTCAGCAGTTTAGCCTCCACCAGACCGAGCAAGTCTTCATCCAGGACATCCTTGTACTCGTGATTCACGCAGTCGTACAGGTGAATGTGATTGAAGGTATTGAGATCGAAGAACATCTTGTTGTTGGCGCTGAGCCTATGACAATAGACGCCCAGCAGAGTGAGCTGGGTCAGTATATTGTAAACTGAAGCCACGGTTATGTGGGCTCCGCCATTGGCACTGATCCACTCGCTGACCTGGTCGGCGCTGGCGTGGCCCAGGGACATCATTGCCCTATGGACTGCAAGCCTCTGCGGTGTGGCTTTCAGACCGTATTTCTTCAGCAGTTCAATAAATGATTCTTCAGTATTGGTGCGTTTCAGACTGGTATTGGTCATTTTGAAAAATTCTATACTCCTTGCAAAGATATGAAATTATCCTTTCTACTGCAAAATCGACGAAAATACTTATCTTTGTACGATAAAGTGAAACAACAATGGAAAAAGTCAAAATACTCATAATAGGCGGAGGTCCAGCCGGCTTTACTTCAGCGATTTATGCATCCCGAGCATCGCTTGCCCCTGTTCTTTACGAAGGAATGGAGCCAGGCGGCCAGCTTACCACCACCACCGTTGTGGAGAACTATCCAGGCTTCACCGAGGGTGTGGATGCCAATGAGCTGATGAACTCGATGCGCGCTCAGGCCGAACGCCTTGGAGCTGATATACGCAGAGGCTCGGTATCCAGGGTCGATTTTTCTTCCCGCCCTTTCCGCATCGTCATTGACAATGGAGATGAAATCGAAGCTGAAGCCGTCATCATTGCCACAGGAGCAGCTGCAAAATACCTCGGTCTGCCATCAGAGCGCAAATATCGCGGAATGGGAGTGTCCGCCTGTGCGACCTGCGACGGCTTCTTCTACCGGAAAAAGGATGTCGCCGTCGTCGGAGGAGGAGACACAGCCTGCGAGGAAGCTGCTTACCTTGCCGGACTTTGCCGCAAGGTCTATATGATAGTCAGGCGCGATGTCCTCCGTGCATCGAAGGCAATGCAGCAGAAGGTCCTGTCGCTTCCGAACATTGAGATACTGTGGAATTGCAATACCCAGGAAGTGCTTGGAGATGAGTTCGGAGTCACCGGAGCCCGACTGGTCAGAAAGGATGGTACTGTTTTTGATATTGACATCGACGGCTTTTTCCTTGCCATCGGCCACCATCCAAATTCAGACCTCTTCAAGGAATGGATTGCCACCGACGGGCAGGGCTATATCATAACTGAAGGAAAGTCCACCAGAACCAACGTTGAGGGCGTTTTTGCCGCAGGCGATGTCCAGGACCCAAGCTACCGTCAGGCCATCAATGCCGCTGCAGCAGGCTGTCGTGCCGCTTTGGATGCGGAGAAGTTCCTGCTCGGACTTTAGGATGAATCTTCAGCCTTATTGACAATTGATTAAAGAAATGAGATATTTTAGAGCTATCCTTCCTCTGCTTGCCGGAGTACTTGCGCTTGCCTCCTGCAAGTCAGAATACGACCTGCTGCTCGAGGGCAATGACATCGACGCTAAATACGAGGCCGCCTTCGATTATTTCAATCAGGGCAAGTATGCCAAATCAGCCCAGCTTTTCGAATCAATCTCTCCAGCTACCAGCGGAACCGCGAGAGAGGATACGGTACTGTATTATTGGGGCCTGTCAAACTACAGATACAGAGACTATTACACAGCGGAGACCAATTTCACTTCCTTTGTGATGAACTTCCCGAGAAGTCCTTTTGCCGAGGATGCGAGATTCTTCAGGATAGACTGTCTGTACAGATCTACCCTTCGCTGGGAACTGGACCAGAAGCCTACCCAAAACGCCATCAGCGCCATTTCCGAGTATATGAGCGAGTATCCGTCCTCACCTTACCTCGTGGCTTGCGACAGGATGCTTGTGGACCTCAATGAGAGGCTTGACAAGAAAGCCTTCGAGAATGCCCGCCTCTATTACAAGATGGAGGATTACAGGGCTGCAGGCGTCGCCTTGAGAAACGTGCTGAAGGATGATTCGGAGAATATTTACCGCGAAGACATTCTCTACTATATAGCGATGTCTTCCTACAAGTATTCCAATATGTCCGTGGACAGCAAGAAGAAGGAGAGATATCTCACTTTTGTGGATGATTACCTGAATTTCATCGGCGAGTATCCTGATTCTTCACACAGGTCTGAACTGGACGCTCTCTACAGAAAAGCCCAGAACTTCTTGGGAAGGAATGCTGCAGTAATAGTCGGAGAGGAGAGCTAGTCCGACTTGGAGGCCTTGGCCTCGATGGTGAGCCATTGGAGAAAGTGCTCCGTGGGACTAGGCAGGCGGCGCCCTGTGAATGAAGGCAGGTGGTGCACTATAGGGAATAAATACTTGATAATCAGCAAGTTAAGCATATATCTATGGGTATTTTTTCCTATAGATATATGCTTAAAGTATTGATACACAATGGGTTAAGCCCCACGGCCAAAGTGCTGTTCCACGGCAATTCTGGTACTGACCCCGTTGTAGCCACATAAGCACTGGTTCACCTAAGGAAAATCTTTGAGGCACCCCAGGCTCGCAATACGTAGCTCGCCTGTTACGACTGTGATTTCGGTGAGATTGAAGGCATAACTGAGCGTGGAGGATAAGTAACTGACACACAGCAAGTTAAACATTTGTCTATGGGTAAAATTCCCCATAGACAAATGTTTAAATCATTGATACATAACAAGTTAAGCCCCACGACCACAAAAGGAGGAAGCTTTCACGTACCAAGACAAGAAAAGCGACCAATAATCACTTATTGATCGCCATCTTCTAATGTGGGGTGCAATGTGGGGCTCGAACCCACGACAACCAGAACCACAATCTGGTGCTCTACCAACTGAACTAATTGCACCGTGTTGGGATTACAAAGATACGAATAATTTTGGAGTAAACAAGAGTATACAAAAAAAAGTTTTCTATTATCGTTTGCCTATGTGCTTTTACCTTTTCTTTGATTATATTTGTATATTCCGGATCAGGCATTCAAAACACGGGCTTCCAACAATGGAGTCCAGCCAGTTTCAGGAGCATTAATAGCTTGTTAGTTGGATAGAAAATCAGATAGCACTTTTGATATATGGCACGTGAAATAAGATTCTCCCTTGTATACAGGGATATGTGGCAGTCCTCCGGCAAATTCCAGCCGAGAGTCGACCAGTTGGTCAGGGTAGCTCCCGCCATTATTGATATGGGATGTTTCGATCGCGTCGAGACTAATGGAGGCGCTTTCGAGCAAGTCAACCTCCTTTATGGTGAGAACCCTAACAGGTCAGTACGCGAATGGACCGCTCCTTTCCATAAGGCAGGCATCCAGACCCATATGCTTGAGCGTGGTCTCAATGCATTGAGAATGAACCCGGTACCTGCAGATGTCCGCGAACTTATGTTTAAGGTCAAGAAGGCTCAGGGTACCGACATATCACGTTCTTTCTGCGGATTGAACGACCACAGAAACCTGAAACTTTCTGTAGAATATGCTAAGAAGGCCGGGATGATTTCCCAGGCAGCCCTCTCCATTACCAACTCCCCTGTCCACACGGTCGAGTACTATATGAGCCTCGTGGACAAACTTGTAGAGTACGGTACAGATGAAATTTGCCTTAAGGATATGGCTGGTATAGGCCGTCCTAATTTCCTTGCCGAACTTACCAGTCAGATCAAGAAAAAGCATCCTGGCATCAAGGTACAGTATCACGGTCATAGCGGTCCAGGCTTCTCTCCTGCCTCAATGCTTGAAGTTGCCCGTGCCGGTGCCGACTACATCGACGTAGCAGTTGAGCCTCTTGCTTGGGGCAAGGTGCATCCGGACGTCATCACCATCAGGGAGATGCTCAGAGCAGACGGTTTCATTGTCAAGGATATCAATATGGATGCGTATATGGAAGTGCGCAGCCTCACACAGGAGTTCATTGACGACTTCCTCGGATATTGGATCAATCCTTCAAATGCGCATATGTCATCATTGTTGGTAGGTTGCGGCCTTCCTGGTGGTATGATGGGCTCGATGATGGCGGACTTGAAAGGCTTCAAGGATGCCATCAATGCAGCAGAGAAGTCTCACGGACAGCCTGTCAGCAGTCTTGATACCCTTATGGTCAAGCTCTTCAAGGAGGTTGAGTACGTATGGCCTAAGCTCGGTTATCCTCCACTCGTGACTCCGTTCAGCCAGTACGTGAAGAACACCGCCCTTATGAATCTGTTCTCAATGGCTCAGGGCAAGCCACGCTTCTCTCAGATAGACAAGGACACCTGGGGAATGATACTCGGCAAGATGGGTAAACTCCCTGGACCTCTCGCACCTGAAATCATTGCCCTCGCAAAGGAGAAGGGAATGGAATTCCAGACCGGAAACCCTCAGGACAATTATCCGAACGAGCTTCCGAAGTTCCGCCAGATGATGAAGGACGAAGGATGGGATTGCGGTCAGGACGACGAGGAACTTTTCGAGCTTGCAATGCACGAGCGTCAGTATCGCGACTACAGGTCAGGTGTGGCCAAGGAGCGTTTCAACAAGGAGCTCGAGGAATACCGTGCAAAGGCCGGTGCTCCTATCATCGTGACACGTCCTGTTGTTGAAGTACCAAAGTTCAATGCAGAAGAATACGCCGAGAAATATCCCGAAGCAGTGCCTGTTCAGGCTCCTGTCAAGGGACAGCTCATATGGGAGTACGATGTAGAGGATGCAAACAAGGCACCTCGTACCGGCTCGAAAGTGAGCGCCGGCAAGGCTATGGGTTACGTTCAGACCTACTATGGTCTTGAGGAAATTGTGCCTGCAGTGGACGGCCGCATCGTTGCCGTTACCGGAAAGCAGGGCGAGAACGTGGCCAAGGGCGAGATTGTGGCTTACATCGAGAAGGTGTAAGCCAAACCAAGCCTTATACCAATTTGCAGAGCAGGGTCGCTGAGGTACAGTTAACCACCTCTACATCCACGTAATCTCCTGCCTTATGACAGGTATCGGGAAAAACACACATCTTGTTGTTTGATGCCCTGCCGCAAAGCTCATCGGGATTCTTCTTCGACGGGCCTTCCACCAGAACGCGGAAACGCTTGCCGATGTCTTTCTTATAGCTCTTCAGACTCATTTTGTTCTGGAGGGCTATTATTTCATTCAGGCGGCGGGTTTTGGTTTCCAGATCCACATCATCAGGATACTTTCTGGCGGCAAGCGTACCCGGTCTCTCTGAATAATAGAACATAAAGGCGGTATCGAAGCAGACCTCCTCGAAAAGGGACAAGGTATCCTTATGGTCCTCCTCGGTCTCTGAGCAGAAACCGGCAATCACATCGGTAGTCAGGCCGCAGTCAGGAATCACACTGCGTATCTTGGCCACACGCTCAAGATACCACTCACGTGTATATCTCCTGCGCATCTTTTCAAGCATTCTGTTGGAACCGGACTGAACTGGGAAATGGATGTGCTTGCATATGTTCTCATATTTCGCCATAACATCTATGACCTCGTCCGAGAAATCCTGAGGATTGGATGTTGAAAAACGGACACGCAGTTCAGGACTGACTTGAGCCACCATTTCGAGAAGCCGTGCAAAGTTCACATCCTCTTCCCCGCTCTGCCAATGGTATGAATCCACATTCTGGCCAAGCAGGGTCACCTCTTTATAGCCCTTGGCAAAGCAGTCACAGGCCTCGCGTACAATGGTATGGGCATCCCTGCTGCGCTCCGCTCCCCTGGTATAAGGGACAACGCAATACGAGCAGACATTGTTGCAGCCTCTCATAATAGATATGTAAGCCGATACTCCGTTCTTGTCAATGCGCACGGGGTTGATATCGGCGTAAGTCTCTTCACGTGAAAGCATTACATCTATCTGAGGATTGCCGTCAGATACGGCTTCCAAAAGCCTCGGCAGGCTTCTGTAAGCATCAGGACCGGCTACGATGTCAACTTTATGGGTATCGAGAAGAGCATCCTTCAGGCGTTCAGCCATACAACCAAGGATACCGATGACTACCTTACGGTTTTTCCTCTGGAGATTGAACTGATCGACGCGACCCCATATTCTCTGCTCGGCATTGTCACGCACTGAACAGGTATTGGCCATAATGACATCGGCTTCCTCTATGTTTTCCGTCCTTTGATAGCCTTCCTTGGCCAAAATGGCAAAAATTACCTCGGTGTCATTGACATTCATCTGACAGCCATAGGTCTCAATATAAAGTTTCTTCATCTTTCAATAATCTTATTATCAAGCCATTGCCTAAACAAGATGCCTAAGCGCTCCGATTTGGCACGACTGTTGAGCATTACAAATGCAAAGATAGGATTTTTTTGTATCTTTGTTTGCAAGGAGACGACTTGAATGAAAAGGCTACTTACTATTCTTGCAGTTGCTGTCGTTACCCTTGTAGCCGGCAGCTGCTCCAGCGTGAAGGATATACGCATATCCTCCTGCTCTATTAAATCAATAAGCCTCAACGGACTGAAATCCGTGAAGGCTATGCTTTCGTTGGGTATTGACAATCCAATTATGGCCTTCACCATTTCCGACCTGCAAGGTGTAATCAACAATAACGGAACCGAACTGGCTACCTTCAGTGCAGGAAAGCTTCCGGTACAGAGAAAATCATCGAAGGTCTATCCCCTGAGCTGCGACGGTACAATAGGGGAACAGATAGGCCTGATGGACCTGATGAGATTGGCAGGGAGCAGGGATTTCAGCGGAATGACCGTAGATTTATCCTTGAAAATCAAGCTCCGCTGCGGATTAGGCAAAACACTGAAATTCAAGAATTTAAAAGTATCCGATATGATGGAGCCGAAAGTCGCGGCCGCTTATATTGAGATGCTGATAGACGAAATGGCAATATGAAAAGAATGTTCATCATAGCCGCAATTGCGGCCCTCATACCGGCAACATCGCTCAAAGCCCAGGTAGCACAGGCGCGCGACTCCATAGTTTTCGTACGTTCGGCCGGAATGGACGAGAGTCTAGTCGGAAAGGATGTATTCTCCGAGCTCACTGTTCATCAGTCCCAGGGTATAAGGGATGCAATGAAAAAAAAGATTGAAAACAATAAGTCAAAGAAAATCAGCGGCTACCGCGTCAGAATATATTTCGGAAACAAGCAAAACTCAAGAACAGCATCAGAAGAGGTCAAGAAAAGCTTCGACCTGGCCTATCCGGGAGCAGGCAGCTACAGGACCTTCTCGAGCCCGTATTTCAAGGTGACTGCCGGTAATTTCAGGACGAAATCCGAGGCGATGCAGTTTCTGCAAAGCATACGTTCCGAATATCCTTCTGCCATCGTGGTCAGGGAAAACATTGAATATCCAACTGTTGACAAAAAACATTCATACAGGATTGACACGGTCACTGTAGCCGGAAACGCAATAAGTAACGTACAAAGATGATCAAGCAAGGACTAGAATTGAAGCAGACTCAGAAACTGTCTCCGCTTCAGATCCAGACCATCAAACTCATTGAATTGCCTATCCAGGAGCTGGAACAGCGCATTCAGGCTGAGTTTGACGACAATCCCGTGCTTGACGACTGCAGAAACTCGGAAAGCAAGGATGACGATGAACCTAAGGATGTTTCCATCGATGAATTGAAGGGCAGTGATGACGATATCCCTGCATACAAGCTTAGGGTCAACAATTACGGAAAGGACGAACGTCCCGAGTACAACACTTTCTCCGTGAAGGAGAGTTTCTCCCAGAGCCTGCTTGAGCAGCTTGGCTTCAGGAATCTTAACGAGCACAAGATGCTGATTGGCCGCTACATAATCTGCAGTCTCGATGAGGGTGGATACCTTCGCAGGGATCTCGACTCCATTGTAGATGATTTGGCTTTCAGGGAAAATGTGGAGACCGACTACGAAGAGGTGCTTGAAATGCTCAAGCTTGTACAGAGCCTTGATCCGCCGGGAGTAGGAGCCAGAAATCTAAGGGAATGTCTTATGCTTCAGCTCAATGCCATGCAGCAAAGCCCTGATGTGATCAATGCCAAACTTATACTCAGCGACTACTTCCAGGAATTCACAAGCAAGCATTTCCAGAAGATTATCAACAAAATGGGTATCAGCGAGCAGGAGATGAAGGCGGCCATCAACAGGATAGTGAAACTAAATCCGTCTCCCGGGGGACAGATAGACGACTCCTACACCGACCAGGCTCAACAGATCATCCCCGACTTCCACCTGGAATACGAGGATGGGAAGCTGAACCTGACTATGCCAAGGTTCAACATTCCTGAAATCAGGGTGAACCGTCGCTATGCGCAGATGCTGGAACAGTCCAAAGGAAGTACTGACAAGGCAGAAAAGGAAGCCGCCACCTTCGTAAAGCAGAAAATCGACTCGGCAAAGTGGTTTGTAGAAGCCCTCAAGCAGAGGTACAACACACTTGAAAGCACTATGAAAGCCATACTCGACTACCAGCACGACTACTTTGTGGACGGCGACGAAAGCAACCTTAAGCCTATGGTACTCAAGGACATAGCAGAAAGGACAGGCTTTGATATTTCGACCATCTCGAGAGTAGTCAACAGCAAGTACATAGAGACACACTTCGGAATCTTCCCTCTCAAGTATTTCTTTTCAGAGGGTCTGGAAAACCAGGCGGGAGAGGAAGTATCTACAAGAGAGCTGAAGAAAGTGCTGAAAGAATGCGTGGATGGTGAAGACAAGCACAAGCCGCTGACTGACGACCAGCTGGTCGAAGAGATGAACAAGCGCGGCTACAAGGTAGCAAGACGAACAGTAGCCAAGTACAGGGACCAGTTGGGAATAGCTAAGGCGCGTCTCCGCAAGGAATTGTAAGAGCAACAGCAGAGTAAACGCTTTCGTCGGCGAAACTGTAAAAGCAGTCATCGCAGACTATCACGTGATCTATCAGGGAAATATCGAATGACAAGGCGGCCTGTTTCAAGGCCGCTGTCTGTTTTGTGTCTTCTATTCCGGGACGGGGATTCCCGCTCGGATGATTGTGCGAGAGTATTATGCCCGAAGCTTTTTTCTCCAGGGCAATGGACATTATCTCCTTGATGTCGAATACGGTGGCGCACAGTCCTCCGATGCTGAGTTTTCTCATCTCCAACACCATATTCGCCCTGTTCAGAAAAAGCGCCCAGCATTCCTCGCGCTTCAAGCCCTTCATTTCTGGAATGAGCATATCATAGACCTGCTTCGGCGAACTGATGCACTCCCCAGCCTGCCTGTTTCTCTCCCCGACAAAACGTCTCCCGAGTTCGAAAGCCGCCATCAGAGGCAGCACTTTCATCCCTCCAAAGCCGTTAATGCTCCGCAGACGGCCCAAAGGAATGGAAGACAATTCCGACAGCGAGCCGTTAGAGAGGGACAACAGCCTTTGTCCCATTTCAAGAGCGCTTTCACCCTTCGTACCGGTACGCAGGAGTATGGCGATCAATTCAGCGTTGCTCAGGCTCCCAGCCCCTCTCGACAGCATACGCTCGCGAGGCCTTTCATTCGTAGATAATTCTTTGATTTTCATAGTTTTATATCAAGAACTCTGATTCTGCAGCTGCAATATGGAAATAATCGCGGCAATGCTTGATAAAAAAGATAAAAACCTGAGGGGTATTATCTTTTTTATCAAGCTTTCTTTGCCTGCTTGAAACAAGAAGGAAAAAGGTGGAAAAATTTGGAAAAGAGTGGAAGAAAATGGAAAATAATTTCATATCTTTGTCGCATCGCGTGAATTAGAAGTATCAAGATTTGAAGTATGGTCACTTTCGTAGGCAAATATCCATCGAAAATCGACGACAAAGGCAGGCTCGTATTGCCTTCGGCGTTGAAGAAGATGCTGCCAGAAGGTGCCGAAATGAAGTTTGTCGTGAAAAAGGACATCTTCGAGGACTGCCTGGAAATGTACACTATGGAAGAGTGGCAGAGGCAATCCGAAGAGACCCGCTCACGGCTTGACAACTTCAATCCGGATCACGCGAAGTTCTGGAGAGCATATATGCGTGACCGTGACATCGTGGAACCGGATGCCAAGTACGGCCGTATAACTATCTCGAAGGAACTGTTGGACAGCATAGGTGTCAACAAGGACGTGGTATTTTCCGGAAACGATTACAAGATTGAAATCTGGGCCAAGGAAAAATTCGAGGCCTCTGCGATTTCGAACGAGGAATTCCTGTCGATAGCCGGAACACTGCCCGCAAAGAGGTAGGAGGCTATACGGATGTCGGAATATCATATACCCGTTCTTCTGGACGAGAGCGTAAGCTCATTAATCACAAACCCATCAGGAACATACATTGATGCCACTTTCGGTGGCGGCGGTCATTCTGCCGAGATTCTGTCAAGACTCTCAGCAGACGGAATGCTCATTGCCTTCGACCGCGATAGCGATGCCATTGCGAACAGGCTGGACGACAAGCGTCTTGTCCTGATACACAATAACTTCCGATTCGTCCATAACTTCGCACAACTGGAAGCCCACAGGGCAGCACGCGATATCCGGTCGTGCGAAGTGGACGGTATCCTTGCGGATCTGGGAGTCTCTTCACACCAGTTCGACACTGCCGACAGAGGCTTCTCGTTCCGCTATGACGCTCCGCTCGATATGAGGATGAACACCCGTGCCGAGCTTAGCGCCAGCACCATTGTCAATGAGTATGAGCAGGAAGACATTGAGCGCATCCTGCGCATTTACGGCGAGGTGGACAATTCACGAAAGGTGGCGGCACTGATAATCGCGGCCCGTCAGAAAGGCAGAATAGGCACCACAGGTGAACTGGATGCTGCTTTGAAGCCATTGCTACCGCCTTATGCGGAACACAAGTATCTGGCGAAAGTCTATCAGGCGCTCAGGATTGAGGTCAATCAGGAAATGCGCTCTCTCGAGAAATTCCTCGAAGGGGCGGCCAGGAGCCTGAAACCGGGCGGCAGGCTTGTCGTCATCACCTACCAGTCCCTCGAGGACAGGATGGTGAAGAACTTCATTAAAAGCGGCAACATCGACGGCACTGTTGTAAAGGATGTTTACGGCAATATGCAGACACCCCTGACAGCCGTGAACCGCAAGCCTATACTCCCTAAGGAGAGCGAGATAGCCCTCAATACGAGGGCCAGGAGTGCGAAACTGAGAGTGGCCGAAAAGACTGAAGGCGGAACGAAGGGGAGGAACAGGTGATGAAGGAGATGAAATGGAAAATTCAGGATGTGGGCAGGCTGCTGAAGGACTGCTTTCTGGCCATACTCAAGGGTCAGTTCCTTCTGAGGCTTAACATCGGAAGATACTTCATCCACATCGTCTATGTTTTCTTTCTGTTCGCGATGCTGATTTGGTACAGTCTCAGGGTAGATTCGACCCTGAGCCGTATCGAGAGCAACAAGAAAGTGCTCAAGGAACTGGAAATCAAGCATTCCAATATGGAATTTGAGCTCCGGACCCTGAACAGGAGAATTACCATCGACGAGATGCTCCAAAAAAGCGGCTCGAAGGTGACGGAACCGGAAGTGCCTGCAACGGTTCTGAAAAAGTAAGCGGGTATAAAGAATTGGAAATGAGCGGGAAAGAAGAGAATAAAGGAAGCAGGGACAGAATAGGCAAGATTCTGTACGTCTTCTATATCCTTGCGCTTATCGGGGCCTTGGCCGTGGTAGGCAAGCTCATCTATACCCAGTGGTTTTTTAAACCTGACCCCACTCTCACCAAGGTATTGACGCCGGCGGTAACCAAATCCATCACCAACCCCGAGCGCGGAGCCATACTCGCCAGGGATGGACGCGCACTCGCCATCTCCTTCACCACCTACACCATTGCAATGGACCCAAGTGTGATGAAGGACGTTTTCGCAGCGGACAAGGAAAAAGGGATGGAGAAGGAGAAAGCCTGGATGCAGGAAGCCAGGGCTCTCTCAGAAGGACTTGCCCGAATATTTCCGGAAAAGAGTGCCGGAGAATACTACGAGATGATACGCAAGGACCGAGAAGCCGGCAAACGCTATCGCGCTATAGGACAGCCTGTCAGCTATGAAACCCTCCAGGAAATCAAAGCCCTGCCACTCTTCAACCAGGGCCAGTACAGGGGAGGTCTGATCGTGACCCAGAAGGATGTAAGGCAATATCCATACGGCAGCCTCGCGAGACGCACCATAGGCTTCGTCCGGGACAATACCGACGCGAGCTCAAACAACTACATAGGTCTCGAGGGCAAATACAACCACCGCCTCCACGGCCAGCTCGGTTATCAGTATATGAAGACCACCGACGGCAGGAACAAGGTTAAGAGCTACGACAGCCTTTCAGTAAAAGCCGTTGACGGAGAGGATATCAGAACCACGCTGGATGTTGATTTCCAGGACCTTGCAGACAAATCCCTGAGAGCTCAGATAGATACGAACCGGAAAATCGAAGGAGGATGCGCCATCGTAATGGAGGTCAAGACCGGAGCCATAAGGGCAATGGTCAATCTGAAGCGCAATCCCGAAAGCGGCAATATGGAGGAATCCATGAACTACGCGATAGGCCGCGCAGGAGAGCCTGGCTCGGTGTTCAAGGCCACAACCATAATGACTGCAATAGAGGACGGCTATCTGAAATCCCTTGACGAGAAGATACCGACCAATCACGGAGATATAGCAGGCTTGCCTCACGATGCCCACATCAGCGATTGGGAGAGGGAGCATAACACGAAGGAAATCAGCGTACTCGACGGATTGAAGATGTCGTCGAACTATGTATTTGCATATTTGGCAATACACAATTATGCAGACAAGCCTCAGAACTTCATCGACAAGCTCTATATGTACAAGCTCGGTGAAGCCTTCGACTTCGACCTGGACGGAATGGCGACACCTGTGCTGCCTAATCCCAAGACTGCCGGCTGGAGCGTAAAGAGCCTCGGCACCACCGCCTATGGCTACTCGGTCGCTGAGACCCCGCTGCACATCCTCACCTTCTACAATGCCATTGCCAACGGGGGAAAAATGATGAAACCTTACCTGGTGGAATCAATTGAGAAGGACGGAATGGTCACCGAAAAGCTCGGACCGAGCATATTGAATGCATCGATATGCAAAAAGGCTACAGCCGATACCATAACCCGTGGTCTTAAGGCCGTTGTTGGAGAGGGTACAGCAAAACGATTGAAGAACACTAAAACAATAGTGGCAGGAAAGACGGGAACCGCCCGCATCGTCCTCGATGCCTCCGACTCCCCTACCCACGCCGGCAGATATCAGGACGAGAGGGGCAGAAAGAAGAATCAGGCCACTTTCGTAGGCTTCTTCCCTGCAGACCAGCCAAAGTATTCCCTTATCGTGGTGGTTTACTCGATTCTGGACTCGGAGAGCTTCTATGGAGGCACACTCCCGGCATTGGCGGCAAGGGATATAGTGGATGGAATTTGGGCCATCGAACCGGAATGGAGAGAAGAGCTGCAGGCGAACGGAAAACTCGCAGCAGTTGATTTCAAATTGCCCGAAATCGAGTGCAAGGATGATAACTGCGTCTTGCCTGAACTCAAGGGCCTGGGGCTGAATGATGTTCTCTATCTCCTTGAAGATGCAGGCCTAGAGTGTGAATACTCCGGAGTGGGACACGTGGCAGGCCAGAGTCCCAAAGCCGGAACAAAAGTAAAGAAAGGAAGTACTATTAAGATTACATTGAAATAATGAGACTCGAAGATATCATCAAAGGAACGGGAGCGAGCATCTCCGTTGGAGAGCCGGGAACCGAAATCAGCGCGATTTGCAGCGATTCAAGAAAGGCGGCCCCGGGGTCACTCTTCATTGCCGTCAAGGGATGCAGCATTGACGGGCACGATTTCATCGATGCAGCCCTGGAGGCAGGTGCTGCCGCCGTTGTCTCAGCGGACAGGAAAGCCCTTGCCCTCTGTGCAGCAAACTTTTACGGACATCCGTCCGAGAAGTTGAAGCTGGTGGGAATCACCGGCACCAATGGCAAGACGACCACCGTGACCCTCCTCTACCGTCTCTTTATGGGGCTGGGGTACAATTGCGGATTGCTCTCGACCATTGCCAATTATGTGGGCAGGAAGTGCAGCGAAACTGCGAATACGACCGCCGATCCTATCACCATCAACTCGCTGATGAGCGAGATGGTGGAGGCGGGCTGCGAGTATTGCTTTATGGAAGTGAGCTCCATAGGCGTGGAGCAGGAGAGGGTTTCGGGCCTGAAATTCGCCTGCGGCATATTCTCGAACCTCACCCACGATCATCTCGACTACCACGGAAGCTTCGCGGAGTACCTCAGGTGCAAGAAGCTCTTCTTCGACAATCTGCCCGCTGACGCCATTGCCATTACAAACATAGATGACAGGAACGGAAGCGTGATGGTGCAGAATACGGCTGCCAAGGTCGTGACTTATTCCTGCAGAGGCATTGCCGACCACACTTGCCGCATAATGGAGGAAAGCTTCGAGGGTATGATGCTGAAAATCGACGGCACGGAGGTCTGGACGAGGCTCATCGGCCAGCACAATGCGTACAACCTGCTCGCCATCTATTGCGCTGCCATCGCTGTCGGGGCCGGCCGCGAAGAGGCATTGCTCGCACTGAGCAAGCTTGAATCGGCACCGGGACGACTGGAGAACCTTCGCGGTCCGCGCGGAATCTCGGCCATCATCGACTACGCCCACACTCCTGACGCAATGATAAATGTGCTCAAAACCCTGCGCGAAATCGCTCCCGAGAAGCAGCTCATCTGCCTCTTCGGCTGCGGTGGCGACAGAGACAGGACAAAGAGACCTGAAATGGCCAAAGTAGCAGAGGATTACTCTGACAGAATCTTCGTAACCTCGGACAACAGCCGCACAGAAAATACCGAAGACATACTCGCGGATATACGCACAGGATTCAGCCCTGAAGGCCTCGCGAAGGCCATCTTCATCGCTGACAGGAAAGAAGCCATACGTGCGGCAATAATGACTGCTCCGGACGGCGCGACCGTGCTTCTCGCAGGCAAGGGTCACGAGACCTACCAGATTATCGGTAAGGAAAAGAGACATTTCGATGAGAAGGAAATCGTCACGGAGATATTCGAATCAATGAACTAAAAACTTGAACCTTAGATGCTGTACCATATCGCACAAGCCCTCAAGGACTGTGACATACCTGGAATAGGACTCTTTAACTACCTGTCATTCAGAGCAATGCTGGCAAGCGTAATCAGTATGCTCATATCTTTTCTGGCAGGCGGGCGCATCATACGCTGGCTGCAGAAGAAACAGATAGGTGAAGAGATCAGGAATCTCGGACTTGAGGGGCAGATGAAAAAAACCGGAACCCCCACTATGGGTGGAGTGTTCATCATTCTATCCCTGCTAATCACCGCCCTGCTCGTTTGCGACCTGACCAATATATACACCCAGTTGTTGCTGCTTACCACACTTTGGTGCGGGGCAATAGGCTTTACGGATGATTATATCAAGGTCTTCAAGCACAACAAGGAGGGTATGAGCGAGCACAGCAAGCTCTTCCTCCAGATAGGTTTGGGTTTCATCATCGGACTTACAGTATGCTTCAGCGACAAAATCGTCGTTCGCGAAGACATTGAGACGATTAATGACAGTTCCATCGTAACCGAAAGCAAGAAGGACCTCAACGTGAATTCGGAGAGGCTCGTGACCAACGGCCATCACAGCGAATATGTGGTCAAGAGTACAAAAACCACCATTCCTTTCGTCAAGGACCACGAATTTGACTACAAGTGTTTCTCCCCTTTCAAGGGTAAGTGGGGCTGGTACTGCAAATGGGCTGTCTATGTGCTGATGATAGTCGTAGTTATCACGGCCTGCTCTAACGGAACCAATCTCACGGACGGACTCGACGGCCTGTCCGCAGGCACTTCGGCCATAGTGGGAGTAGTCATAGGCATACTGGCCTGGTTAG
Organism: Bacteroidales bacterium; assembly: GCA_029098505.1. GTDB lineage: Bacteria > Bacteroidota > Bacteroidia > Bacteroidales > UBA932 > Cryptobacteroides. The sequence continues at coordinate 13,001 of JAQXOE010000031.1, read as the reverse complement.
GCGGCAATGCCTTGAATTCTGAATATTTGAACATTATGTACATCCCGGGAAGCGGAGAAATCGCCATATTTATGGCAGCCTTTGTGGGCTCACTTATCGGCTTCCTCTGGTACAACTCATATCCGGCCCAGGTATTTATGGGCGATACGGGCAGCCTGACCATAGGCGGCATCATCGGAGTCAGCGCCATACTCATCAGAAAGGAACTGCTTCTTCCTATACTTTGCGGCATCTTCCTGGTTGAGAGCCTGTCCGTCATCATTCAGAGATTCTATTTCAAATACACCAAGGGGAAGTACGGACAGGGACGCAGGGTATTCAGAATGGCACCTTTGCACCATCACTTCCAGAAGGTTAACATAGATGCAGTTATACGGACCCCAGCCAGGGAAATCCCTGAAGCCAAGATAGTTACAAGGTTCTGGATAGTAGGATTAATACTGGCGGTAGCCACATTGGCACTGCTGAAGATCAGATAGCCTGAGATATAAAGAACAGAATAGAAAACACGATATATGTCAAGATTAGTAGTACTGGGTGGAGCTGAGAGCGGAGTCGGAGCAGCCGTTCTCGCCAAGGTAAAAGGTTATGATGTCTTCCTTTCAGACAAGGGGAAGATTGCAGACCATTACATCGATATGCTGAAGCAGTGGGACATTCCTTTCGAGGAAGGACAACACAGCGAGGCCCTCATACTCAATGCAGATGAGGTTGTAAAGAGTCCGGGCATCCCGAATGCTGCGCCTATGGTGCAGAAGCTGATGACCCAGGGTACACCTGTAATCTCCGAAATTGAATTCGCAGGCAGATACGATTCTGCAAAGAAAATCTGCATCACAGGTTCGAACGGAAAGACCACAACCACCTCGCTGATATACTATCTGCTCCAGAATGCCGGCCTCAACGTCGGCCTCGGAGGAAATATCGGCAAGAGCTACGCCTATCAGGTAGCGACGGAGAAATTCGACTATTACGTACTGGAAATCAGCAGTTTCCAGCTTGACAATGCCTACGATTTCCGCCCGGACATCGCAATTATCACCAATATCACTCCCGACCACCTTGACAGATACAACTACAATATGGAGGAATATGTGAAGGCCAAGTTCCGCATCACCAGGAATCTGCGTCCAGAAGACTGCTTCATCTTCGACTCGGACGATGCCATCACCATTGACCACCTCAGCAAAATCATACTGCAGGCCAAGATGCTTCCGTTCACCCAGGAGAGCAAAGTCGAGCAGGGAGCCTATATCGAGGACGACAGGATTATCGTGAAATATGAAGAATCTGAAAGCGAAATCTATCTCAAGGAACTCGCTCTCGGAGGAAAGCACAATGTATATAACTCAATGGCCGCAGCCCTTGCAGCCAAGGCGGTGGATATCGATGACGAGACCATACGCAAGAGCCTCGCCAGCTTCGAACCTATCGAGCACAGGCTCGAGCCGGTGTTGAGCATCAAGGACGTGCTCTACATCAATGACTCCAAGGCCACCAATGTGGATTCAGCCTGGTACGCTCTCGAATGCCAGACCAAGCCTGTCGTTTGGATAGTCGGCGGCAAGGACAAGGGCAATGATTACTCAGTACTCAATGAACTCGTCAGGACCAAGGTAAAGGCTATAGTATGCCTCGGCCTTGACAACACCAAAATCCACGCAGCTTTCGAGGAAATGATTGGCTCTGAGAACATTGTGGACACTCATTCTGCAGAGGATGCAGTCAAGGCTGCAAGCCGTTTCGCCAGCCCGGGAGACGTGGTGCTCCTGAGCCCTTGCTGCGCCAGCTTCGACCTCTTCACCTGTTATGAAGACAGAGGCGAGCAGTTCAAGCACGCCGTGAGAAACCTTTAGGATACTGAAAAGCAATGGCCAAGAGCAGGATATGGAACTTCTTTGACGGTTTGAAAGGTGACAAAGTCATCTGGATAATCACGCTGACCCTCATACTCATATCGGGGGTCTGCATCTTTTCGTCCACATCCCTGGAAAAAGAAGTGCTCAACGGAAGCAAGACCCGCATAGATATGGTTCTGGATCTGATGAAGACCATAGGTATGGGTATTGTCGCCCTGCTCATCTGCTATAACTGCTTCAATACCAAGGCATACCGCATAATCTCCCAGTTCTGCTATGCCGGCTCCATCATACTGCTTCTATTCCTGGTATTCCACCTCAGGATAGGACCCGTAAGGGCCAGCGCCATCAACGGGGCCTGGCGAACCATAAGCGTCGGAGGACTTCAGATACACGTTTACGAGATAGTAAAGGTGGCGATGGTGATGTATCTGGCCTGGGCTGTGGATGAATTCAAGAAGGGAGGTTTCTTCCTGGCCAAGAGACTCAGCAAACTGAAGCATCTCAATTGGCTGAAAAGGGAATTCGCCCAGAAAGCCATATACATCTACCTCCCTATGCTCAGTATAGTGCTGCTGATTGCAATGGGCAGCGGTTCGAGTGCAGTATTCATTGGATTGATAATGTTTGCGACAGTTCTCATCGGTGGTCTGAGCATCAAGGAACTTATACTCCCAGGCTTTGCCCTCGTTGGAATCGTCACCGCATTGGTACTTATCAACAAGTCGATGGACGGAAGCCTGTTGGAGAATACCCGCTTCAATACCTGGGTCAGCAGACTTCAGGGCGGTGAAAACTGGGAGCAGGTAGTGAATGAAGCAAAGCCGAACTCCATAGAGTGGCAGACTGCCCTCGACAAGATCAGACAGCCGTACAGCGCGAAGATTGCCATAAAGCAGGGTGGTATTTTCGGCAAGGGTCCTGGACAGAGTACCCAGAGGTACATAGTACCCGTGATGTACGAGGATTATATGTACAGTTTCATTGTGGAGGAGTACGGACTTTTCGGCGGAATAGTGGTGCTGATACTCTACATCAGCCTCCTTGCGAGAGGATCGGTCATCGTGAGAAACTGCAAGGACAGTTACGGCAAGATTTTGGTTGCAGGACTGGTATTGATGATAAGCGGCCAGGCTATGCTGCATATGATGGTCAATGCCGACGTCATACCTCTTACAGGTCAGACTCTGCCGCTGATCAGTTACGGAACCTCGTCCTTCCTTATGTTCTGCATAGCTTTCGGTATCGTGCTCTCCGTCAGCCGGGATGCCGAAAAGAAGATAGCCGGAGAAACCAGGAAGGCCCTGCCGCTGACTATGCACAGGGAAGGCGTACAAGGCGAGCTGGACGCATTGGACGATTTCGAGTCCGGTGCGGACAATGAAGATGAGATAGAAGAATAAAGCAGGTAAGTATATGGAATACAGACCATTGAGAGTAATAATCAGCGGAGGTGGCACGGGAGGTCATATCTTCCCAGCCGTTTCGATTGCCTCCAAGCTCAAGGAGCTCAATCCTCAAACGGAGATACTCTTCGTCGGGGCCGAAGGCAAGATGGAGATGGAAAAAGTGCCTGCTGCAGGTTTTGAGATTGTGGGATTGCCGGTTGTGGGCATTCAGAGACAGCTCAACCTGAAGAACATCGTCAACGACCTGACGGTCCCTTTCAAGGTGCTTCAAAGCCTCAGAAAGGCAGGAAAGGTGATAGATGGCTTCAAGCCTGACATTGCCATAGGTGTTGGAGGCTATGCGAGCGCGCCCCTGCTCTGGAAGGCCTGCTCGAAGAAGATTCCTGCCCTCATTCAGGAGCAGAACGGCTTCGCGGGACTGACGAACAAGATATTGTCAAAGAAGGCAGGAAGCATCTGCGTCGCCTATGAAGGAATGGAGAGATTCTTCCCTGCGGAGAAAATCGTCTTCACCGGCAATCCAATACGAAAGGAGATAGTCCCTGCCACTCCGGAAATGATAGCCGAGGGCAATGCCTACTATGGTCTCGACCCGATGAAGAAGCATATTCTGATAGTCGGAGGAAGCCTTGGAAGCCGCTGCCTGAACGAAGCAATGAAGAAATGGATAAGCGAAGGCTGTGCAGGAGGAGAGGATGTCCAGATTTTGTGGCAATGCGGAAAATACTACAAGCCTGAGATTGACGCATTTATGGAAAAGGCCCGTGAACAGGCTCCTCTGGCGGACATTCATCACTCTGATTTCATTAAGAGGATGGATTTGGCCTATGCCGTCGCTGATGTCGTGATTTCCCGCTCGGGGGCAAGTTCGATTTCCGAGCTTTGCGCTGCCGGAAAAGCGGCAATCTTCGTACCTTCGCCAAATGTTGCGGAAGACCACCAGACCCACAATGCAATGGCCCTGGTAAGGAAGGATGCAGCCCTGCTGGTCAAGGACGCCGAGGCTTCCGAGAAGTTGATGGGCACCGCTCTCGAGTTGGTGCGCGACGAGGAGAGACTGACACGTTTGGGGGAGAACGCCGGGAAACTGGCGAAAACTGACGCGGCTTTGGACATTGCCAAGGAAGTGTACAGGCTGCTTGATAAAAAGGAGAAATAGCTATGGCTGAGTACAAGCACATATATTTCATAGGCATAGGCGGCATAGGAATGAGTGCCATTGCCAGATATTACAAATTCAAGGGCTATGAGGTGTCAGGTTACGACCGGACTCCTTCGGAGCTCACAGCCAGGCTCGAGGCCGAAGGCATTGCCGTTCATTATGAGGACAATACGGACTTCATCCCGAAGGATGTGGAACAGACCCTGGTCATCTATACCCCTGCCATTCCTGCAGATATGGGAGAGTTCGTCTATGTGCAGGAACACGGGTACCGCGTAATCAAGCGTTCGAAAATGCTTGGAGAAATCAGCAGGGGCCAGAAATGCCTTGCGGTAGCAGGAACTCACGGCAAGACTACTACCAGTACTCTCACCGCCCATATCATCACGGAAAGCGGCGAAGGCTGCACGGCCTTCCTGGGAGGCATTTCCAAGAACTACGGCACCAATCTCCTGATGAGCCACAATCCCTGTGTGGTGGCTGAAGCGGACGAATTTGACCGTTCCTTTCACCAGCTCTACCCGAGCATTGCGGTGATTACCGCGATGGATGCCGACCATCTGGATATTTATGGTGACCTCGAGCACGTTCAGGTGGCCTTTCGCATCTTCGCATCGCAGGTGTCAGACATACTCATTGTCAAGAAAGGACTGCCTATTGGGGCAGGAGATACCGGGGCGAGAATCTTTACCTATCATTATGAGGACAGGGACGCCGACTTTCACGCAGAGAACATCAGGCTCGACAGCCTGGGACACTACAGTTTCGACCTGGTTCATCCGGAAGGAGTCATACGCGACATCAGCCCGGGAGCCTTGGGCTGGGTGAACATTGAGAACAGTGTGGCAGCGGCGGCTGTCTGCCTGGGCTACGGCATTGCGCCGGAGGCGATAAAAAAGGCAATAGGAAGCTTCTCGGGAGTGCAGCGGAGGATGGACGTGCACGTCAACAGGCCGGGGCTGACCTACATCGACGATTATGCGCATCACCCTCAGGAACTCGCGACCGCCATCTCATCCATCAGGGGCATATTCCCTGGCAGGAAGATTACGGCAATATTCCAGCCGCACCTCTATACGAGGACAAGGGATCTGGCGGCAGAGTTCGCACAGGCTCTGAGTGCTGTTGACAAGCTGATATTGCTCGACATTTATCCGGCACGCGAACTTCCTATCGAGGGAGTAAGTTCCGAACTCATCTTCAAGGATGTCACCGCTGCGGAAAAACTGCTCATTCGGAAAGAGGAGCTGATGTCCGTGCTGGAGAAGGAGGATATAGATGTGCTAGTAAGTTTCGGGGCGGGCAATATAGACCGCTTCATAGCTCCGATAACAGAAATGCTTGAAAAGAGATGAAAAAAAGTGTACGCAGAGTCATAAGCATTGCAAGCCTCATTGCGTTTTCGCTGGGTTTTGTCGCCGTCGTAAAAATGACAGCGGCAGACCGTTCGCTGAAAACCTGTGACGGCGTCAATCTCATCTACACGGACGAATACCGTTTTGTGGATTTGGATGACATCAAGGGCTGGCTTGACAAAGGGTACGGAGCATACATAGGACAGAGATTGGACAGCATACAGCTCCACAAGGTGGAAAAGGTGCTGAACGCCCAAAGCGCTATACTTAAGACTGAGGCATATGTAACCGACGACGGGAAACTGAACGTCAGAATCTCACAGAGGGAGCCTGTTTTGCGTTTCCAGAACGGGGATTACGGTTTCTATGCCGACGTGAACGGATTCATCTTCCCCCTTCAGGACAACTATACCAAAAAGGTGCCGGTAGTGGACGGAAAGCTACCTATCAACTGCCCGAAAGGCTATAAAGGCGCTCCCAAAAGCGAAGATGAACGCCTTTGGGTGAACAGGGTCATAGCTATGGTGGGCTATATACAGGACAGCAAGTTATGGAACGGAAGGATAGTCCAGATTCACGTGGATGACAACGGGGATTTGATTTTGATTACGCGCGATGGCAACGAACGATTCATCTTCGGCAGCCCCTCCGGAGTGGACGACAAGCTCGCCAGGATGGAAAAATACTACAAATACATCCTGCCGGAGAAGGGGCAAGGGTATTATAAGACTGTAAACGTAAAATTCGATAAGCAGATAATCTGCAAGAAGTGATTATGGATGAAAGATATATTGCGGCGATAGACCTTGGTACTTCAAAAATCGCCGTTACGATAGCTCAGATAAACAACCAGGACGTCCAAATGCTCTACTACAAGGAAACACCTTCCGAGGGCATAAGGAACTCCTTCGTGTTCAATCCGGCCAAGGTGGCAAGACCCCTGAAGGAAGCCATACTTGAGGCCGAGGCGGAACTCAAGATAAAAATCCGCCAGGCCGTTGTGAACCTGCCGCGTTATGAGGTGCGCCAGGAGACAGCCTGTGCGAGACTCCAAAGGACTGACAGCGAGAGTGCCATCACCCTCGAGGAAATCAATTATCTCAAGAGCAATGCTATCGAGTCCTATCCTCTCAACGATCCGGGCAAGGAAGTAATGTACGGGGTAGTGGCCCAGTCCTTCTCTACCGACGACTACATCCATACACTCGAAAGCGACATAGAAGGAATGGTCAGCGACTCTCTCGATGGCAATTTCAAAGTGTTCATAGGAAGGAAACGCCATAGTGACAATGTGGACAGGGTGATGAACCTCGTCGAAGTGGCCCTGGCCAAGAAATTCTTCCCACCGGAAGTCACCGCCAAGGCAGTGCTGACTACTGAAGAGATGGAGAACGGAGTCGCCCTTATAGAATTGGGCGCAGGTTCTACTTCTGTCACAGTATATCACAAGAGTATATTGAGATACTACTCTTCCATACCTTTCGGAGGAAGGACGATTACCAATGACATCAAGCTGGAGTGCGGAATTTCCGAAGTTCTGGCCGAGAATATCAAACTCGCCTACGGAGTCTGTATGCCTGAAAAGTTACAGACACTGAGAGACAAAATCATACAAATCAACGATGACGAGTCAGGTTCCTGCAAGCAGCTTTCAGTCAAATACTTGTCTGAAATCATCACAAGCCGTCTGAATGAGATTATCTCGGCCTGCCTTTATATGATACAGGAAAGCAGATTTGCCGATACTCTGCGCAACGGAGTGGTGATAACGGGAGGAGGCGCAGGAATTCCCAACCTTTCCAGCCTCATAAAGGAAATGTCGGGCTACAATGTGCGTATGGGTTATCCCGTGCACAGATTTTCGTACTCGGGCTGCAGCGAAGTCAATCAGAAAAGCGCTGTCGCCTCAGTGGGTATGGTGCTCGCAGCCAAGGAGAACAATTGGATCAACTGCCTGTCTGAAGCTCCGCTCAAAACTGAAACGGTCAAAGAGAGCGTCCCCATAATCCCTGAGACTGAAGAAGCTGTAATGGATGAAGAAGCTGTGGACAACATTATTCCATCAGAGGAGCTAATAGAGAAACAGGTAAGTGAAGAGGCAAGCGTAAATGAGGAGATACCTGTAGCTGAAGAGGAAGCCGTAAATACAGAAGAGACTCAGGAGGAGAAAAAAAGCCCGGAGGAAGATGAAGGCCATAATGAAGAGAAGAAAAAGACAGCTAAGGTCAAGAAGGATAACATCTTCACAAGGATTACCTGGAAGATAGCCAAGAAGGTAGGAGGAGCGGTAAACGACGCCATCAATGCAGGCTATGACAGTATGGAGGACGAATAAAAAATGAACTATATGGGAGAAATAGATATACCTGAAATTGAAATCAAACCGTCAGACTGGGTGGTAAAGGAATCGAAAATATCCGTCATAGGCATAGGTGGAGGCGGTTGCAATGCCGTCAACTATATGTTCCGGGAGAATGTGCAGGGCTGCAATTTCATAGTCTGCAACACCGACTCCCAGGCCCTTGACAAAAGCCCTGTCCCTACCAAAATACAGCTGGGACACGGACTCGGAGCCGGCACCAATGCCACCGCCGGAAGGAATGCCGCCCTCGACTCTCAGGACGAAATCGCAGCTGTTGTCTTCGGAGGCCAGCTTGATATGCTCTTCATCACCGCCGGACTGGGTGGAGGAACCGGTACCGGAGCGGCTCCCGTCATTGCCAAAATGTCGAAGGAGAGAGGAATACTTACCGTCGCAGTCGTGACCCTTCCTTTCGAGAATGAGGGCACAGAGACGCTTGGAAGAGCGATTGACGGAATAAACGAGCTCAAAAAGAACGTCGACAGCCTCCTTATCATCAACAATGAGAAGCTGTACGAGCAGTTCGGAAACCTCCTCATCCAGGATGCTTATCCCAAGGCAGACGAAGTCCTGTCCACTGCCGTCAGAGGAGTCATCGAAATCATCAAGAAGCACGGCTATGTCAATGTCGATTTCGAGGATGTGAAGACCGTGATGAAGGACAGCGGTCTCGCACTGATGGGCTGTGGCTCCGGCAAGGGCCCGAGCCGTATTGACGACGCCATCAACGCAGCCATCAATTCGCCATTGCTCAATGACTTCGACGTCAATACGGCGCAGAAGGTGCTGCTCAACGTGACAGTTGCCAACAACGAAAACGGCCTCAATATGGACGGCCTCAACGAGCTCACCAACAAGATAAGGGAGAAGCTGGGCAAGTTCACTATGTTCAAGCGCGGCATCATCTGGAACGAGGACCCGAATGCCGATGACACCATAACCATCACCGTTGTCGCCACCGGCTTTGAGTACAACAAGCTCAATATCATCACCAATGTGGACTTGGGCAATCTTATCATCATCAACAACAAGTTCGTCTTCGACAAGGAAAAGAGCTTCTCATCGGAGGAAGGACGCAGCCTGCCGGCAACGGAGGGCAGTGTCACCCAGACCATAGGATTCTCAAATCCGACAAACAGAAGGACCTTCTCCTTCGAAGAGAACGAGAAGCCGACACTCATAACTTCCCCGGGCCAGGATATTAGCCTGCTGGAAAGCATTCCGGCCATCAGAAGAACAAGCAGAAACGAAAAAAAACAATAATAGCATGGAAAGAAGAACGAGAGTTAGATTCGCACCTTCCCCTACCGGACCCCTCCATATGGGAGGTGTAAGAACTGCACTTTACAACTATCTCTACGCCAAACAGAGAGGCGGAGACTTTATCATCCGCATAGAGGATACTGATTCCCACAGATTCGTCCCTGGAGCTGAGGAGTATATCATCGAGTCGCTCAAGTGGTGCGGCATAATTCCTGACGAGGGTGTCGATGAAAACGGAAAGGTAGTGGAACAGGCCAGTCCAAGGCATCCTCACGCCCCATACCGCCAGAGCCAGAGACGCAGCATCTACCGTCAGTATGCTGAGCAGCTCATTGCGAACGGATACGCCTATTACGCCTTCGACTCATCCGAGTCACTGGAGGCTCTCAGAAGCGAGGCAGAAGCCAGGGGCGAGACCTTCACCTACAATCAGAAATCCCGCGGAAAGCTGCGCAACTCACTGTCACTCAGCAAAGAAGAGACAAAGAGACTGCTTGAGGAGACCAGTGACTGGACCATACGCTTCAAAATGCCGGAGAACACCATAGTCAAGATGGACGACCTGATCCGCGGTCATATTGAGGTCAATACTGACACGCTCGACGACAAGGTGCTCTGGAAGAGAGCCGACGAGCTGCCAACCTATCATCTCGCCAATATAGTTGACGACCACCTGATGGAAATCACCGAAGTCATACGCGGAGAGGAGTGGCTTCCTTCACTCCCCCTCCATTATATGCTTTACAAGGCCTTCGGATGGGAAGAGACACAGCCACGCTTCGCGCATCTGTCATTGCTCCTCAAACCTGTGGGCGACGGCAAGCTCAGCAAGCGCGACGGCGACAAGATGGGCTTCCCTGTCTTCCCTCTCCAGTGGACCAACGCAGCAGGCGAGACCTCTCACGGCTACCGTGAGGACGGATACTTCGCCGAGGCCTTCGTGAACCTGCTCGCAATGCTTGGCTGGAATCCCGGCAATGACGAGGAAATGTTCACTATGGAAGAACTCATCAAAGCCTTCTCTCTGGACAAGGTACAGAAGGCCGGTGCGAAGTTCAACCCTGACAAGGCCAAGTGGTACAATAAGGAATATCTGCGCAAGAAGAGCAACGAAGAACTCACTGAACTCTTCATCCCTATACTTGAATCCAAGGGCCTGAAAGTAGTTGAGTGCCCGAAATGCGCTGCAAGGGAAGGCGCTGCCCTGAATACAGCAGGGGCTGACTTCGGCAAGAAGATCTTCACACGCGCCTATGTTCAGAAAGTAGTGACCCTGATCAAGGAGCGCGCAAGTTTCGTGGCTGATTTCTGGACCATTGCCTCATATCTTTTCATTGCCCCGAGCGATTTCGAAGCCTTCGGCGTGAAAGCAGGCGCGGCAAGCGAAAAGCCTGCAGACCCAAGGAAAGCCGCAGATCCTCGCGCAAAGGTATATGACGATGCCGCGACGGCTCCATATCTGGCCAAGGATGTGGACAAGTTCTGGAAGCCTGAAAACAGCAGCCTGGCCCTCGAGGCAGGAAAGCATATGCTCGAATGGAGCGCTTCTGCAGATTGGAACAAGGAGAATATTGAGCAGGAGCTCGAAGCCTTCATCAAGGGCAATGAGTGGCCTATGGGCAAGGTTATGAACTGCCTCCGCCTGTTGCTCACCGGAGCTTCAAGCGGACTCGGTATCGCTGACATTCTCTCCTTCATAGGAACTGAGCAGTTCGGCTCACGTATGGAGGCGGCAAGTGCAAAACTCGGATAATCAATCAAGTACACTCAATATGAAAATCGGAATCTGCTGCGATCACGCAGGCGTGGAGTACAAGACAAAACTGATTTCCTATCTACTAGGAAAAGGTTACGAGGTTATCAATTTCGGAACGGACAGCAGCGAAAGTATGGACTATCCTGATGTAGCCCACCCATTGGCTGAGGCCGTGGAGAAGGGCGAAGTGGATTTGGGCATAGCATTCTGCGGAACCGGCAACGGTATGGCAATGAGCCTTAACCACCATCCCGGCATACGTGCAGGACTGGCCTGGAATACGGAAATAGGAAAGCTGGTCAAGGAGCACAACAATGCCAACATTCTTGTGATGCCGGCCCGTTTCATCAGCTACAATATGGTGACAAGCATAGTCAGGGCCTGGCTGAATACAGAATTCGCAGGAGGACGTCATCAGAGGAGGATAGACAAAATCCCGGTAAAGTAAATGGAAGCTTTGGTAGCATATAGGGGTCTGGTCCTCAGCGACAGCATTGAAGACTATCCGGACGGAATCATCATCCCCATAGACAAGCCTTACAGATGGACATCAGCCGATGTTATCCGCAAGGTCAAGTATCACGCTATCAAACACTTCCATAAGAAGAACCTAAAGGTAGGCCACGCAGGGACCCTGGATCCCCTGGCCAGTGGAGTGCTTCTGGTCTGCATAGGCAAGGCCACGAAACTGGCGGAGGAACTCCAAAGACACGACAAGGAATACATTGCCGGAGTAAGTTTCGGAGCTACAACTCCTTCCTATGACTTGGAAAAGGAGATTGACAGGGAATATCCTCTGGACGGAGTATCAGAAGAGAGCCTCAGGGCCGTTCTCCCTTCATTCCTGGGGCAGCAGGAGCAGATTGCTCCCCTGTTTTCTGCCAAATCCGTCGATGGAGTCAGGGCATACGAAATGGCCCGCAGAATGTACAGGGCAGCCTGCAGGGAAGGTGGAGATTTCGACCACTCCGCGACCGAATTGCTCAGCAAGCAGAATATATGCATAAATTCTATCGAGCTGCTGTCATACCTCGGTGCGGATGAAGCCGTGAACGGAGAAGCGGGCGCTGCTGAAACTGCTGCGAGTGAACGCATACACGTGGCCGACATCAGCGCATACAGTCTCCCGAAGGCGGAAATACGCGTTTCCTGCACCAAGGGCACATACATTCGTGCACTTGCGCGCGACCTGGGTGAGGCTTTGGGCAGCGGGGCCTTCCTTCATAGCCTGAGACGCAGCCGGAACGGAGCTTTCAGGGTCGAGGACGCACTTGGCATCGATGATGCCATTGCCATATTGTCAAATGAACAGAATACACAGATATGATCATTGATTTCAACAAAATCGAGGAAGCCGTCATCCCGAACTTCAAAGGCGGCGAGAAGGAAGTGGCTGCACGTATGTTCTTCGACGGAGCAGTGCGTATTCTTAAGGCGAGACTGGCTCCGGGCTCGAGCATTGGCCTTCACACCCACGAGGACAGCTGCGAGGTAATCATCATACGCAGCGGCGAGGGCAAGGTCCTGTACGACGGAGAGGAGCTGCGCGTCAAGGAGGGGGACATCCATTATTGCCCCAAAGGCCACAGTCACACCCTCATAAATGACAGCAATGCGATGCTGGAAATCACCGGTATCGTTCCACAACAATAACGATTTCTTTCGCTTATGAAAAAAACTCTCCTTTCACTCGCGCTGACAATTATGAGCGTGAGCGCATTTGCGCAAGCAAATGCTCAGACCAGTCCCCAGAAGCCTGAGGTATTCACAGGTGTAGTCATCAACCCGGACAACAGTGTCACTTTCCGCTACAAGAATCCCAAAGCTGTCAAGGT
>JAQXOE010000030.1 GCA_029098505.1 Bacteroidales bacterium | reverse complement strand
CCCGCCCCCTGATTCAAATCTATTTTACTGTCTTGGTCCACTTGAAGGTGGTGACTACAGGGAAGTGGTCAGAGTATCCGACATCCTTGGTGTAGGATATTGTCTGACCGCTGTTGTATTTGGTGTTGCCGCTGGTGTTCGAACCGTTTGTGTCCTCGACCATCACTCCGGAGTAGGAAACGCTCTCGGTACTCTTCCTGAAATTGCCCACGTCATTCTGATGGGCAGTCGCCTTCAGCTGAACCTCCGCGCCTGGCACATTGATGTACCAAATCTTGTCCACAACCTCGCCCTTCTGATTGTCCGCACATACGATGTCATTGCTCGTATCTCCCGCGAACGCGAAGCGCGTCATCAGCGAAAGAGCGTTCCACTGCGGATAGACTCCGCCGCGATGGAACTCCACCCACGGGTCGGACACGGTGTATCCTGCGTTGTTGTCGTAGGCCGCAACCACATCGAGGAAGTTTGTCTTGATGTCGTGACGGGTGTAGCGCATGTTGGTATCGCCCATAATAATCGCAGGCCTTTTGTTCCCCTTTGCCTTCTCGAGGGCATAGTCCCGTAACTGGCGAAGCTGGCTCAGTACTGCCTTCACATATGCGTTGCTTTCGGTGTTGCCGCTGCCGCTGTAGGTATTCATGTGGGTAATATATACGTCGATGACGACGTTGTTTGTCGGATCCACGGTCACTACATAGTGGCGGAATCCCTTCTTAATGCAGGTATTAGCACCACTTGTAAGTCCACCTTCGGCATCATTGTACGGCACGTAGGTCTCCCCTGTCGCGCTGGTAGTACTGGTGCGCCAGAAGAAGTTCAGGCCATCGGTGTCCGCCTTTGAAGTTAATTGTTTGTAAGAAACTGAACCTCTCCAGGTGCCGTGGGAATAATTGCTAAGGCCTGCAACGAGTTCGGAGTCATACTCAAAGTCCTCGCTTGCTGCGATTAGGTCCCAACCTAAGTTATTGGCAATGCCGGCCATAGTAGTAGTTCCAGACGACCCTGGGCCGTCACCGTTTATCGTAATCCCACTAATCTTCTGCGGAAGTCCGTCGACATTGAAAGCGCACGCAGTGAAGGTACCGGTGGTAACATTAGGTTCAGGGTCTGTAGCTCCGATTTCCGAATAAGTCGGGTCCGTGTCATAAGCAGCCTTCATTTTTGTAGCAAGATCTGAAAGCTTCATAGGCATAGTATAGATATAATCTGCAGCAAAATCAAGCAGGCAAGGTACACAGAACTCAGCAATATGCTTATCAGTAGTCACAGTAAGCGTTATCTTGTCACCCGCCTTAACATCAGGAACTATGCTGAGATAGCCCGTATGACTTGCGCCAGAGCTAAGGACAGGCTTAGATGACCATACCATCTTAGTCACATTTGAACTTCCGTCAACAGCATCTCCGTTCATAGTATAGCTGCCATCAACAGCGCTGAAAGTAAATGAACCGTTGATACGTCTGATAACTGAAGAACCTGATGCCTCTACCTTAATGGTGATGCTTTCAAGTCTCTCACCCTCGATAGGAGTGTCAGAAGCATTTATATCCAATTTAGCCAATGAAAACAGGTGTTTCATAGTGAAATAATGGCCACCAGAAACAGAAGTTCTAAGCATACCGTACTTCCAATCATCGTTCAACTTTTCAGCCTCGCTATCCCAAGTCTGAGTCGAAGAGACACTACCTGAAAGGTTGCTTACTGCACGGACGTCATTATCAACAGTATATGGGAAGTAAGCATAATGTGGATTTTCACCAGCAGCCAGGGTGCCTGTGAATGCAGCGTTACCTGCAGGGCTGCTCAATGAATTGGTGAAAGGCACATTGACACTGCTGCCATCACCGAACACACCAAGTTTGTCATCCGAAGTCCAAAGTATTCCAGTCTTGTTGTCGCTGTATGTTGAAGGATCAATGCAGGATTTCGTCTGAATGATTTCATCTGACTCCATTTCTGCATAGATGACTGTTTTTCCATCATTGTTCTCATCAAGTCTGTTTGCACAGGATGTGAACAAGAAAAGCATTGGAATACTAAGAAGGTAAAGTCTTTTCGTTTTCATAAAAATCTACACAAGAAAGGAAAGCGTCCCCAAAAAACACTTTCCTTTCATAAACATATATCCTGTTAAGCCCTAAATTGCATTGCCACCATTAACCGCTTTGGCATCATTTGGAGCAGCATTAGTATCAGTTCCACCGGTCGAACCACCAGACGTTCCCGCATGCTTCAGGTAGAACTTTGAGTTCATCTCGATAATGGCCTTGATGATATCTGCTCCGCGGTAAGTTGCATTGTCACCAGTACACTGGTTAAACATCACTATTCCGAGCGGGGATGCATCAGTCTTGGCATTGATGGTCGAAAGCAGCCAAGGATTCATCGCTTGTGCGAATTTGGTTGGAGACGAATTACCATCTTTTTTAACTGTTGCATGAGTACCACCGCAATTATAATAGAACCACACATTATGAGTGGAATTATCATATATCTGCTTCGAATAAACAGACATTGCCTTCAATGCGGCTTTACGCTGGCTCAGAGTGGCAACCTGTGTATTTGAAACTGTACCATCCTCGCTTGTAGTATTTGTACAATCTGTACGGTTAGCACTTGAAAAACACCATACAAACGGGTCTGACATTGCTTGCGCAGTTGCAGCCCTAAAGTAAGAACGATGAGTCTCCGTATCATCTCCCCAAGTACTCCAAGAAAGATTAGAGAAATACGGGACACTTAACCCGTTCAAATCAGTATTAGTATTGCTTGTAATCTGCAATGGGAATGGATTGTATGAGATCAATGCATTCGCTGCCTTGTAATTTCCAAGCGTAAGTTCAGCATCGATGTTGATCTTTACGATAAGCTTACCCTTCACGTCACCAATTGTAGTGTTCTTAGTAATCGTGCCGCTATAAACGATATCGGTATAGCCACTCAGCGCATTTGCAACACCCTCGAGGAAATAAGCATGGTCTTCAGCACGATGACCTCCGTCGCCGCCGTCGGCATAACTCAACACAAGCACGGCATACTCATCTTGATGACTTGCCAATGCAGACTTGATACCATCTAATACGGTTGTGATGTTAGTACCGCCGGTGTAATAATTAGCAAGTTCTGGCTTTCTACCTGTACCGGAGATACACAAGTATTCTGGTGTACCACCACCCCAAGGGTTTATAGAATACTTTGAACTTGTTCTACATTCCACAGCGAATGCTCTCACACCGGCATTCCACAAGTCAGTAATGTTGGATGTTGCCTGATAAGCCTCATCAGAACCAGCATACCACGCACCTGGGAGAGAAAGCTCAGAGAGGTAGATGTTGGTATAGTCAGGGAGAGTAGGTATCCAACTGTCAAGGCTGTAAACCCATTCCTGTGATGCATAGTTCAGGGCTGGGAGTTTAATCTTGTGAACCTTGCCCGGATCAAGGGTAGTTGCAGTACCTTTAGAATCAGTTGCAGCCAAATTTTTGGAGAAGGTACCGGCACTGGTATTGACTTCTATTTTCCAACCAGCAAGATTTCCACTGATTGGCATAAGGCACATCTTTGCCTTGAGCGTTGTCTTCGTCGTTGACAACACGGTAGTGTACTGGTTGTTGTCAAGGAAGTGCAATGTGATGGCATTGGATCCACCGGTAGCAGCTTCGATGGAAGGATTTGCGCTATCCCCTGTAGGGAAAGTGAAACCGAAGTCTCCCGCGATGGTGGTTCCTTCGGGCGCAGTAAGAGTCAGCGACTGAATTGTGATTTCAGATTTCTGATTTCCTGAATAAGTATCTGGCGCAGTCAACTCGAACTCCAGCACGGTCGAGAATGGAGTGTAGTGAAGCTCGACGGTAGAACCGCTGGTTACACCCGCTTTCTTTGCATACATTACAACATTGCCCATCTCGGCAGGCTGAGCGTAAAAATAATCCGATGTGCCATTATTCTTGGTACTCGTGCTGGCGAACTGGGTTGCATCCACGTGCAGGGTTGTGGTAACATCTTCGCCACTGACTTTAAGTGCGGTGCTGGCAGAAGAAGGGTAAATCGAGTAGAAGTCTGCAGTCTCAGCATCACCCCACTGAACGCCGGTGTCACCGGTCTTTGTCATAGAGGTCGCGTAATTCTGAGTATCACCAACTACAGCAATCTGATATTCGGCAGTATTCCTTCCGCTCAGGCACTGAGGGGAAGCAACCCTGACCTTGTCACCGTTCACCCAATAGATAGGGAAACCGGTTTTAGTCTCTTCACCATATACAGTCTTTGTTTTTGGAAGTTCCGCGCCAAAAACGACCTCGTCTCCAGGATTCGCAGGCTCGATTACATCCGGTTCAGGGACTTCTTTACAAGAAAATGCAAGAACAACTAATGCAGTAGCTGTCGCAAAATATCTAAAAAACAATCTCAATTTCTTCATAATATAGTGCTATAAGCAGATTAAAATGTTGGTTCATCCCATTCCGCTTCAGAAAAGTCTCCTCCGAAGCCAGAATTAATGGAGTGCTCATTTATCCTTCCGTTCGCATTATTCGGATTGGTAACTTCAGATGACGCACCACAAAATGCACTCTCGACTTCTATTCTTGAACGAGATGTGCGTGGAGATAAATACTCATGTCTCTTCATAAATAATATGTATTGCCTAGATTATTCAATTTGGCAAAGTTAGAAAAGACAAAAAGAAAATCCAAAGAATTTCAAAAAAACAACGATTCTTTTTTGGTCATTATCAGCGAATTATGCCCAAAACGCCCTCCAAGAGGCCTGCAGCGCACATATGTGCTGCCTCAATATTTGGAAGGCAATCCATCATTCCGACCTTAAGCGATGAGCAGAGAACAGAGAGATGGTCACACATCCTGTCGTGAAGGAAGCTATCCGTGCGCAGGACGGAGCATCCGGGATATACTTGAGAGAAGGCCTGAAGTTCATCAAGCAGCTCAAAAGAATTAAAAGGAGCCTGTCGTAAACGAACAATTCCCGCAAGCGGTGCAGAGACATTGCGCCAACATTTCAGCTTTCCGCTCCATGGGGTGCCGAAGACGCGGGGGCCGTCGGGGAAGATACGGACGGCGGGATTGTCATCATTCAGAAGCTCGGAGCCAGGGAAAGCGCTGAGCCAAAGGCGCGAATGGGTGCTCTTGCCTGTGCCGCTCTTGCCGAGGAACATATAGGCTCTTCCGTCACGGATGACGCAGGAAGCGTGAATGGAAATGCCGTCGTGAAGCAATACAATCTGCGCGAAGAGTGCACGCATCAGCGATGAGATAAGCACTCCTGAAGTGGGAGCTGCGGGATCTATAGAGAAAATGGCCTGACGATAATCCTCAGATACGCGCATAAGTGCCTTACAGCCAATGAAATCCAGAGAGAACCAAGACTCTCGCCCGCAGGAAAAGTAGCTCGTCCTCCCCATATCGCTGTCTTCCGTGAAAAGGAGCCGCGCATCCTCTGGCAAGGTCAATGCTTCCACCCATTTGAGAGTGAGGGCAGCTTCAGCGGATTTAGCATCTTCTCCAAGTACAAAATCCTTGAAGTTCGGCAAGCCCTTGCCGGCATCGAACTCCTGAGGAAGGAGCAGTACCAGCTTCAGCCCCGCAACGTTATATGTATGCGCTGTGAGCATAATTCTGAAAGAAGTGTATCAGGATTCGGCGAGCTCAAGCCTGAGCCATTCATCGGCCGTAGCCGCAGCATCTGCATTGGCCAGTTCCGCGTCAATGCCATATTCCTCTATTAACCAAGCAGCCAGATCAGCAGTCTCAAAGCTCTCACACTCAAGACATTTACTTAAGAGAAAAGCAGCGCTCTCATTGAGTGTATATACGTCTGTCAAATTGATTACGGAAGAAGATGGATTCACGATCATAAATCGCGAACCCATCTTCCTCAATTTTATTATTTGTCTATCCTTAATTCTCATCTTTTCTGTCCTGTGGTCACCTGATGGTCCAAAGGTACAAAAAAGCATTGAATATTATTCAAAAACGTTGTTCTTAGCTTTCTCTGAATGCTTAGGAAGATCAGTCTTGGTTACGTTGGTGAACTCAAAGACATTGTCAGCGCTGCCGTCGGCCTTGTAAAGGCTATGGCTCAGAGCCTCTGTCTGTTTGTATGCCCAAGACCAAGAGGTCTCCTTCACGATATAAACGTAATCAACCTTGTTTTCATCCCTGACAGGGGTCTTAACGATAACAGCATCATCGGTAGCGCCCTCTGAACCGGCTGTCATAACTACCGTAATCTTGAAACCAGGGTCACGGCTGCCGTTTACGCTTCTTGTAACCTCAAAGATAGCGCTCTCACCCGGATTAAGTCCCTTCTTGCGGATGATCAAATCCATAGGAGTATACTGAGGAGCAGGAACTTCGAAGGCTACACTGCCAAACTCATTAGTAAGCTTATTCTTGTAGTATACACCTGATTCTGGGTGGTTGGTGGTCACAAGACCTCCGACAGCTGAAGGATTAGGAACAATTTCGAAAGAGAAGATGAGCTTCTTTCCTGGATGCCAGCTCTTGGTCACTACGCCATTCTTGTTCACAGTAATAGGACCGCACCAGTTTTTCGAGAAATCGAAATTCTTCACACTGATAGTCTGAAGAGTCTCACCATCAATCACTTTCTCTCCGATTTCCACAGTAACATCAGAAGCGGTGTCAGGGGTCTTGAACTTATAATCAGCCTCAGAAGCATCTAAAGGAGTAGTGTCATCGAAATCCGCAATGCTTACTCTGATATCTTTGGTGGAAGTGCCTTCAGGAAGGACGAAACTGCTTGAAAGAATATCCTTGACTTCAGTCTGGCTGGTCTCCATTTCGACGTCTGCACCACCCTTGACACTCTCGCTGGCAATACCCTCGAATACTCCGGTAAGGGCCTCTGAGTTATCCACACGGCTGTAATACTTTTTGTCAACAGCTGCATCAGTTGCACCGACTCCGGTAAACAACCAATTCGAAAAATCGGTGCACTTTGCAGAAGGATAGTTGGATGACAGATAGTTCATATATTCACCCACCTCGTCTGTATAATCTTCATCGTTGAAGATACCGATGGAATAAACCTTGGCATTATTATCCTTGATTTGCTTAGAATAATTGATGGCCTTACCTGCAACTTCATTATCGAATTCACTCCAGGAAGTCGGTTTACCGTCTGTGAACATCACTACGAGTTTGGTGGCATTCGGATCAGCCTTACTAATCTGTTCGGCAGCCAGTCTCATACCCTCGTGGGCTTCAGTTGCTCCTTCTGCATTAAAGGCTTTAATACTGTTGATCAGACCGCTCTTGTTGGTCTTGACACTTCCGTTGGCCAGAGTCACAACAGTCTCGTTAGAACCATCACCATAAAAACTGGAAAACTTCACGAGACTGATTCTGTGCTCAACATTGTTCTCCTCTGCATCCTTTGCTATGGACTCAACGAAAGCCTTGCAAGCATCCTTCAAAGCATCAAGCTTTTTTATCTGCTTATACTTATAAAGAACTCCAGTCCAGATAGTGGTGGTTTGATCACTTGAGACTGATGGCTTAGAAGTAGTAACAGAATTGCCTGACAGGTAATAGTCAGTATCTGTATCTGTTACTGTATAATAAAGATAATACTTTATATTTTTGCCGTTGCCGGAAGATCCTCTTGATACCTTGTAATACTTACCATCAGTATGGCGGAAATAATAAGAGGATCTACCATATGACGAGTATGAGTATGAAGCAGAAGCTAAAGGCTCAAAAGTCGGTATAGTATAAGCCATAGAACCGGATACGTCAAGTACAAGAACTGCATCTATTGGCTTTCTGGATGTCGAAATGGTCTGACCCAGACTTCCGGTTGCAAATGACTCGAGAGTAAGAGTATAGGTTCCGTCACCATTGTCCTTAGCAGTCTTACTGTTTACGACCTGTGCGGATGCGACAGCGGCAGTGAACATAGCAGCTGCGGCTGCGATAATATATCTGATAGATTTGCGCATAAGTTTTCCCTCCTATGATTATTTGCTGGCTGATACAGGGGCATCAAGAACATTCTTGGCTTCATTGCCCCAAGCTGAGGCAACTTTCTGCATTGTCTGGTCACACTCCACGGCCTGCATAACGACCTTCACCTCGAGATGAGTTCCATCAGGAGCGCCAACAGGCTGAATATCATTGGTAAAGAGCTTATCCGAAAGCTCATTCTTGGACAAAGGACTCTTGTAATAATAGAAGCCATCGTCGAGCAGAACCCACTTCGAATCAGTTGCAAGTTTAAGACTTCCGGTCCAAGGAGTGACAATCTTGCCGGCTACATTGCACCAATTGGCTACGACAGCAGCGCGTACATAAACCTTGAGCTTTCCGTCATTGAGAGCCTTGATATCAGACTTCACATTATTTTCGAAAGTCTCATTTATGTCAATGCTAACAGTGCCATCACCGCCTGAAATACTGTAAGTATAATAATAGCCAGACTTCCAACCGCCTTCGAGAGCAGGAACACCAACCTCAACCGGATACTCATTACCTATATTATCAGTAATCACAACTTCGAAACTCAGACCCTCGACTGACTGCGGGACTACGAAGAAGGTGCTGGCAGCCTCATTGTCAAAATACTTCAGTTTGGTATGGTTGCTGCCGCTGAATTCCTGCGAGAGTGTAGTCCTGGTCTGACCCTGAACGTCCCAGCCGAAGTCTATACCGCCATTGTAAGTAGCTGTTCCTGAATTATATACATTCTTGATAGAGAGCGACTTCACAGTATATTCAGGCTTCAGGTTTCCAACCACGAAACGTACTGAAGCGAGCGCGTGATAGAAATTGATCTTTACAGGATTCTCCTTCGCTGAAACCTTAGTATAAAGCAGATCCTTCATCTGGGATGCGACGGTGGATGCACCGGAATAAACAAGCTTTAAATTCTGCTTGTCACTTTTATCGAGAGTCGCATCGGTATATGCAAAAAAGTCAATGTACTCGCCCGGCTTGGCTTCAGGCCATTCAGCCTTCACACCCGCCTGCGGTTCGACTGTCCAATTGTTATCGCCGTCGGTGGAAACGACTACATTCTGAAGTTTGTCGGCCTCAGGGATATACATCTTGAAAGAACTGAGCGTCTCACTGATATTGTCGGAAGTAATGACAGTACCCTTGGTCTGCGGAGCGAAAGGATTCACCTCATTCAGAGCAGCCTCTGCGCTGAAGGTCAGCTTCATATCGGCTACGTTAAGTTCAGAATCTTCCGCGATGCTCCAAGAGCTCTGAGCGGATTTCATGGAGAGACCGTGGTTAGCGCTGACAGTCACTCGAATATCCTTGCCGGAGTTATTCTCTTCAATTCCATTGACGCAGGATGCGGCGAGAATGCCTACAGTCACAGCTGTGACCAAAATCTTAATTCTACCCATAATCATTCCTCCTGTTATTTAAACGTAATGTCAACAATACCAGGATTTTCCAAGGTAGTATCTCCTTCAAAACCGGACTTGAATTCTTCGACAGTGACAGTCCTGTCAACCAGAATGCTGGCAGCGAGAACAGAGTTCTCCAATAGAACATCAATTGGGGCCAGCCCCAATTTTTCATAATACTTTTTCATATATAATACCCTAAATTACTCAATAGTACAGGAGCTATCCCCCTGTAATTTCCCAATCCCGAAGGTAGGAATAAAATAATTACAAAACAAATATTTCATGAAAATGTTTCTTTCAATATATTGGAGCAATATTTAGAAACAGGTCATATTAAAGCATTTAAGCTTTATTTTTGAAAATATTTTTTGTAGTTGTAAAAAGTTTACTATTTTTGTGGGACAAAAAAGAAAACTGATTTTTTATCAGCATTTTTCCCTTCATAATACTATAATGCCCTGGTGTGCCTTCGATGTGAATCGGAGGCCATCGTTTTTTTTGGCAGTATATTCAGAAGAGATTGTTATATTTGTCCAAGATTTATCAATCAGATGAACTATGAAAAAGAACATAATCCTCATCACTGCCATCCTCGCGCTGGTCTCCATCCCGATCAAAGCTCAGAGTCTTGATTCCAGACTCACAGACAAGACCTTGCGCATAGACTATGTATTCTCCGGAACAGACAGCGAATGCATTATTGCAGTTGATGAACTTCAAAGCCTGGAGGGCTGGGCAGGCAGACGCGCCAATATGAAGGACGTTCCACTCAGGGGCAATGGCCAGATACTGATGACCGAAGCCTGCAGTGGAGACACCCTCTACCGCAACTCCTTCAGCACCCTCTTCCAGGAATGGCAGGCAACGGAAGAAGCCACCAGAATCAGAAAAAGCTTCGAAAATGTCTTCCTCCTCCCCATGCCTTCAGTAAAGGTCAATATTACCGTCCAACTCTATGATTTCTACAACAAGGTAGCAGCCGCTCTCACCCACCCCGTTGACCCCGAGGACATACTGATCAGACCGAAGGGCAATGACAATCCGAGCCGATACATCCACCACAGCGGACCGAGCGAGCAATGCATAGACGTAGTGATACTCGCAGAAGGCTATACCGAGGCCGAGATGGATATCTTCTACGCTGATGCTCAAGAAGCAGCCGATGCCCTCTTCTCGCACGAACCCTTCAAGAACTTCAAGGACAGGTTCAATATACTTGCGGTCGCAGCTCCATCCGAAGACAGCGGAGTGAGCGTACCGCACGAGAATGACTGGAAGAGCACGGCCGTAGGCTCACACTTCGACACTTTCTACTCAGACAGATATCTCACCACATTGAGGCTCAAGCAGTTACACGACTGTCTGGCAGGCGTGCCTTACGAGCACATAATCATACTCGCCAACACCGACACCTATGGAGGAGGAGGAATCCTGAACTCCTACACCCTTACCGCGGCTCATCACAAACAGTTCAGACCGGTAGTGGTTCACGAGTTCGGCCACAGCTTCGGAGGACTTGCCGACGAGTACTTCTACGATGATCAGTATACCAATCTCTACAATGACCAGGTAGAGCCTTGGGAGAAGAATATCACCACCAAGGTGGATTTCACCACAAAATGGCAGAAACTCATCGACGAAGGCAAGGCAGGACTCATAGAAGGCGGCGGCTATATGTCGCGCGGAGTATGGAGGGGTCAGGAGAATTGCCGTATGCGCACCAACGAACATCCCGACTTCTGCCCTGTTTGTCAGGACGCACTTGAAGATATTATCAGATTCTATACAGAAGAAAGATAAGGAAATGTACACCAAACTATTGATAGCCAAAAAGATGACAAGAAAAATAGCAGCGGTGGCCCTACTGTCGTGGACACTGTTCCACTTTCAATGCAATGAACTGTTTGCAGCCCCGACAGGCGGAGACTACGCATCCTATGTGAATCCTATGGTCGGCACTGACTTCCACGGCCACACCTTCCCGGGAGCAGCCTACCCCTTCGGAATGATTCAGCTCAGCCCTGACACCAGACCGAAAACCGGGGACTGGGACGGATGTTCCGGCTATCATTACTCTGATGAATATATCTATGGCTTCAGCCATACCCACCTCAGCGGGACAGGCTGCGACGACCTATGCGACATACTGCTGATGCCGGTACGCGATTATAAAGGAGGACTCGACAACAGCCTTTACCGATCCCGCTTTTCGCACGGAAACGAGACAGCAGAGCCGGGGTTTTATAAAATCTTTCTTGATACCCCTCGTGTAAGCGCACGCGTGACCGTCGGACGCAGAATAGGACTCCACGAATACAGCTATGAAGGGGAGGGCTCTAAGCAGCTGATAATCGACCTCAAACACCGCGACCAGCTTCGCGGCTCACGCATTGCCCAGGTAGATGATTATTGCGTCGAAGGCTACCGCATCTCGAAAAGCTGGGCGGACAACCAGCACGAGCACTTCTTCATCCTCTTCGATCAGCCTATCAGCGAGTTCAAGGCTTATGGCAACGAAGGCGCGCTGATCAGCTTCGGAGGCAAGTCGAATACCGTCACTGCCCGCGTCAGCCTCTCCTCTGTCAGCGAGGACAATGCACGTGAGAACCTTCTCTCGGAGGGAGCAGCCTCGAGCATCAATCGCATTGCCCCAAGAGCAGAAGCTATGCCGGGCTTTGAATTTATGCGCGAACAGGCGCGGGCCGAATGGAACTCCTACCTCTCCAAAATTGAGGTCAGCGGAGGCAGCGAAGAGCAGCTTACTACCTTCTACACAGCGCTTTACCATACCGCCATCCATCCATCACTACTCTCTGACGCTAATGGCGAATACAGGGGAATGGACGGGCAGGTTCACAATACGGAAGGAAAATTCGACCGTTACACCGTCTTCTCCATTTGGGACACCTTCAGGGCATTGCACCCGCTCTTCACAATTATCGAGCGCAATAGGACACTTGACTTCCTGAAGACCTTCCAGAGCATTTATGACGAAGGCGGAAAACTGCCGATTTGGGAGCTCAACGGCTACGAAACCAACTGTATGATAGGCTTCAACTCCGTTTCTGTCATTGTGGACGCCTTCGTAAAGGGCATTGACGGCTTCGATTATGCGAAGATGTTCGAGGCGATGGTAGAGTCATCAAAGAAGCACGAATTCGGCCTCGACAGCTTCTACCGTGACGGTGCAGTTCTCGCGGACCACGAGCACGAATCAGTGTCCAAGACCCTCGAATACGCTTACGACTGCTGGTGTATCTGGCGTATGGCCAATCAGATTCAGAAATACGGCCAGAACGACAGCTACGACATCATTGCCGATGAATATTATGCTTATGCGCAGCAATGGCGCAGCATCTTCGATCCTTCTACGGGCTTTATGCGTCCTCGCCTGAACGGCCGCTGGCTCACACCTTTCGACCCTCGCGAGGTCAACAACCACTTCACCGAAGCCAACAGCTGGCAATACAGCTTCTTCGTCCCTCAGGACATCTACGGCCACATCGAGGCGCTCGGAGGCCCGGAGAAATACCTTGCCCGCCTCGACGGACTCTTCACAGCAAACAGCCAGACCACGGGACGCACCCAGAGCGACATCACCGGACTTATCGGACAGTATGCGCACGGCAATGAGCCAAGCCACCACATCCCTTACCTGTACAATTTCGCAGGCCAGCCATGGAAGACGCAAGAGCGTGTCCGTGAGATACTTACAACACTCTATACCTCCGCTCCGGACGGGCTCTGCGGCAATGAGGACTGCGGCCAGATGTCAGCCTGGTATGTGATGAGCGCGCTGGGCATCTACGATGTCTGTCCTGGCTCGGGCCAGCTTGCCCTGACCTCGCCTCTCTTTGACTATGCTGTCATCCACCTCGAAAACGGGAAGGACTTCAGCATCTCCGCCCCTGGAGCAGCTGAGGGCAAGCTCTACATCAGTTCAGCAAGCCTCGATGGCAATGCCTACAGCAAGAGCTGGATTGACCACTCCGATATTATGGCCGGTAAGTCATTGATATTCAAACTCTCGGACAAAGCAGTGAAGAACAGCGACGGCAGCTCGCGTGCCTTCGGCATCGCGGAAGAGGACAGACCTGTATCGAAGATGGAGCAATGGATAATCACCGCCCCGAGCATTGACATCGAGAACGATGTCATAAACGGCCCTGCCACGGTGAGAATCAACAATATTACTTGGGGAGGATACTCTGAATACGCCATCGTGAGCACGGAGGAGGCTGACCGTCTCATTGCCGGAGAAATCGGAACGGGAGTGAACTTCCAGCGCTACAGGAACTCTTTTACCATTGACGAGAGTTGCACCATTCTCGCGCACAATGTCGCGAATGGACAGCTCAGCGCAATGACACGCACCGACATCAGCAGAGTGAAGCGTGAAATGAGCATAGACATACAGTCAAGATACAATCCGCAGTATAACGCCGGGGGCGACGAGGGCCTCATTGACGGTCGCCGCGGTAACGAAAACTGGCGCACAGGAGGCTGGCAAGGCTATCAGGACACTGACTTCACAGCCATAGTCGATCTCGGCAGCGTCAAGGACATCAGCCTTATAGGAGCCGGATTCTGCCAGGATGCGCGCTCTTGGATATGGATGCCAAGATATGTGGAGTTCTATGTAGCCTCTGAGGATAAGGAATTCCGGAAAGTAGGACGTATAGATAGCAGCACAGACCCTGAGGACTATGAGGTACAGACTCACGACATAAGTCTAAGTCTTTCTAACTCAGATGGTTCTGCAATCCGATATATTAAAGTCTTCGCCAAGAATTTTGGGACCATTCCAGAATGGCATCCGGGACACGGCGGCGAAGGTTTTATCTTTATCGATGAAATCTGGGTAAAGTAACTCTTTATGAATTGAGGACTTCGTTCTTTGAGTGCTGGCTATGGTACTCAGGTACGATTTCCATCATCTTCTTGACTATAGCCTTATCATCGTAGCTCAAACTTATGTTGTAGAGTTCTTCTTCATTGCGCAGAGCATCGGCAAAAGGATACTCGCGCACTGAAGCGACCATGATTCTCGGATGGTTTGTAGGCTTATTGTGCTCATCCTCGCTAAGCACTTCCTCATAGAGCTTTTCTCCGTCACGCAGCCCGGTATACTTGATTTCCACGTTCTTTGCGCCCATCTGCAGTATCATGCGCTGGGCGAGGTCGGCGATTCTCACAGGCATTCCCATATCGAAGACAAAGATTTCTCCGCCATTGCCCATAGTACCGGCCTCGAGAACCAGACGGCAAGCCTCAGGAATGAGCATAAAGAAGCGTATGATGTCAGGATGGGTAACGGTGACGGGACCTCCCTTCTTGATTTGCTCCTCGAAAATCGGAATCACTGAACCGTTGGAACCCAACACATTGCCGAAACGTGTCGTAACGAATTGGGTCACAGCCGGACTGCCATCGACCTGCAGCAGTTTCTGCCTCAATTCTTCGCTAACGGCGGCATTCTCAGTCGCAGCAGCATTTCCCGCAGATGAGGCTGCAAGATTGTCCGCAATGGCCTTATTGAGGCTCTGGCAATAAATCTCGCATATGCGCTTCGAGCAGCCCATCACATTGGTCGGATTGACTGCCTTGTCCGTTGAAATCATCACGAACTTCTTCGTTCCGTACTTCACCGCCAAATCGGCAATCACGCGGGTACCGAAGACATTGTTCTGTATGGCCATAGCGGGATTATCCTCCATCATAGGAACGTGCTTGTAGGCAGCAGCATGGAAGACATATTCCGGCCTGTGCTCCTTGAAAATCTCCTCCATGTGAGTCGGATTAGCAATGGAGCCGACTATCGTAAATGCCTTGATATCAGGATATTTGCGCGCCATCAGAAGCCGGATGTCATGCATAGGGGTTTCAGCCTGGTCCACGAGCACAAGCTCCTCCAAAGAGAACTTTGCGACCTGACGCACCATCTCTGAGCCTATCGAACCGGCCGCACCGGTGATGAGAATGCGCTTGCCCTTGAGCATCTTTCCAATCGCCTCCATATCCACCTCAATCTTCTTTCGAGGCAGGAGGTTCTCGACGCTTACCTCCTTAAGAAACTGGTGGGAGATGTCACTCTTGCCATCCCATTCAATATCCTCAGGTTTAAGCATAATCTTTATGCCCTGGCGGAGCATAAAATCGATAAGTGTCTGACACTCATTGACAAAATACTCCTGAGCAAGAGGACTGACAAGGATGACTTTGATGTTATGATTTCTGATGAAACGATAGACTTCGTCATGCTGGGCGTAGAGGACACGCAAGCCCAGAAGCTTGAAAGCGGTCATTTGAGGATCGTCGGTAATGAAACCGGCTATGTGATAAGGAGAAGGATTCTGCACGCGTATGCTTTTGGCAATGCCAATGCCCGCGAACTTGGTGCCTACGATAAGAGCGGAAGGTGCCTTGTCCTTAACCTGAAGCTCATCGAAGAGAGTCTTCAGCAGCAGACGCTCCGTCCACATCAAAATGGTACTGAAGACCGCCATCATCAGTATATCCCTCTGATTCAAGGCCTCGGTAATTATTAAGTGATGGCCGAATATTTTCAGGATGCAGAAAAGCAGTGCAGAACTCAAACACACAGCACAAAGCACGTGCAGCAGATCATAAAACGAAGAATAGCGGATTACTCCCCTGTATGTTCTAAAGACTCTGAAACCTATGAAGTAACAGACAAGCGGAAGCACTGTACTCAGAATCATTGCTTCGGCACTCTTAGATGCATAATCTCGGATGCCGTAATTCAAAAGATGTGCAATTACATTGCTTGAAAAAACAATGATGAAATCAACAAATACTACACTCCAATAAGGCAGAGCTGACTTGGACAAATACCAAGAGAATAGTTTTTTAAGGCGATCTTTGATTTTAAGTCCCATTACAAAATCATAGGTGATTTACTCAACTTCCAGGGCAGCGGCAAAGATACAAAATAATAGTCAACTAAAAAAATGAGCACTTGAGTCCAATGGTCACGCCTACACTGTCCTCATAAAGAGAGCCCTTGTCAGCATAGAGGCCATAAAGAAGATTGAGCTCTGTATGAGATGAAATATGTCTTCTGCCCCCGGCGTTGAGTTTTATAGCTCCGGTAAAAGATGCCGATACCTGTTTCAGTCCTTTCTCCTTTACCGTGCCCCAAGGTTTGCCCTTCGGATCCTCTCCAAGGTATGGCCCGGAATGATATGAACCGTGGTTGTCACTATAGGTAAGCATCAGTTTGTAAGGATGACGGCGGAAGAGACTGCCTCCTACACCTATGTGATGGGCAATATATCTGTCATTCTCAGTACTGATGTTCATTATGGCAGAGGTCCAGATTCCTTCGTGAATACCTGTAGGCAAAATAAGAGGGTCTCCTATTATGTGACCGTAATGTGTCCAGCAGGATTTGTATTCCCCGTTCCAGAAATACTGGTCGCAGCCTGTGGTTTTGGTGCCCGGAGGAGTAAGAGAATTGCCATTCTCATCAAATTTCTCACCGTTTATCGGACCCGATTGGTACATAGTGTAATGGTATTCATACACGAAGTCTGAAATCCAGCGTTTCTTGTCTATATGACTGATTGCCAAGGTATTGACTCCGTCCGGAAAGTTCTGAAAGCCCATACCGGAACCGTCATTGTAAGGAATGTCGTGCTGCAAAGTAAAGGTCCATCTATCCCCGCAGTAACGCATTCTGAAAATTTCACTGCCGCCCTGGTCACCTATGACATTGATTCTGTCCGAGAGGGTTCCATCTTTTCCTGCATGCAAACCTGTAACCACCCTGAAGTAATTGGAAAGATTAATTGTCATCTTCCGTCCCTGCTCACTTTCTCCAGCCCACATGCCATAATGGTCGAGCATAGCATCAAAGCTCAAGCGCGGTCCAGGAGTCCATCTGAAGCCTATTTGAGTCCTGTGAACCAAGGCTCCCTGCATATAGCGCACATCGGTAGTAGCATAGTCACCATATGCTCCGTATATCCATAAGTGGTTATTGGTCAATGGCATAGCGACAGGGTCCAGACGGAAGAGATAACCCGGCATAGAGCGGGCATTGCCAGTCTCCACCAAATGGCCGGCAGTGACAGAAAGTGAACCGAGCTGGTCCCATGAGCCAAGAAAATCAGCCTCCCTATGCTTCTGACCTAGTTCAAGGGTAAACACTTTCCACTTCAGCGAAGCATACAGCTGGTCCAGCATCACATTGTAAGGACCTGAATCCGGGGCAAGCGGGTTATTGTAGGCATTGACTCCGAGCGAGGCTCCCCATCGGTACTGGAAAGTCTTCGAAGAGTCGAACTGCGTTTCAGCCGAAAGCAGCGCCAATGCTCCATTGCGCTCGGGCATAAGGCCATACTGATTGGCGGTCATCCAGAACGGGAGATAGGAGTCACTGTTCGAGATGGCCCCAAGCAGCATCAAGGATACAACAAAATCGTTCATTATGGCGAACTTGTCTATCTGTAGATATCGTTCAGTATGTATGCGAGGCGAAGACCCGCGCGAAGGAGCTGCTGTTCAGCCACCGGCGCCCACTCATTGACATAGTCATATGAAAGCTTGGAGCCGACTGGAGTACTTGCATATATCTGACCTGCAATGAGATAGGTCTCCTTGCCCCAATCGCGCGGAGTACCTTTGACGATTTCGGCCATTTCCTTGCGGCTCACGCGGTCAAGCTGAGAAGCCCATTCATCGAACGACCATTTATGCGCATTGTCAATCACGCCGGAATCCCAAATGCTATGAAGGTTCTTGCCCTGATTGAAGAACTGAAGCTGCCAGCGGTTGCCACCCTTGTCGGATTTATGTCCCATATGCATAGGGCAATGCATGTCACCGACGAAGTGTACGAGCATCTTGAGGGCCAATGCCTCCTCGTCCTTAGTCAGCTTTCCGCTCTTCAGAAGAGCAATCTGATCTTCAACGGCACGAAGAACATCTCCCTTCGGCTCGACAGCAGCTGTCTCGAAAGTTTCGTTCTCGTCAATATTGGCATAATGCCAGGTCGAAGTGTATGCGAATTCTGGAGTATGGCTGGCATTGTCCATCCAAGTCGCCCAATAGACTATTGACTTTCCGTCCAAAGCCTTGGAGATATGGCGCTTAGCCTTGCGGGTAAGATGCCTTTCAGCAATAGCACAGGTGGTTTCGTGGCCCGTAGCCCCCCAAGCAAAAAGGTCAACACTATAGAAAATAAGTCCTGCAACGATGCAAAAGCTCTTAAAGAAAGTAGAAAAACGCTGGTTCATAATTTTTGCGTCAAGGAAACCCAGAAATCTTCAGTTTCTGGGAGGATTTGACGCTGCCTTTTGTTGTTATTAATCAATACTTTTTGTATATTTGTATCTAGCAAGTAGAGAGAATGATATATCCCTGAAGGGGTTGTTTGTTCTGTCTGCTTTTTTTGTTTCTGGACATGAAGGAGATGGTTACGGTCACGGCCAAGGTTCAGATCTATCTTGGCGAGCAGGAGAGAAAGCAGGTTCTTGCGACCGGCTGTCTCTACCGAATGGCGTGCAACGAGGTCTCCAAGTATCTCTTTG
>JAQXOE010000029.1 GCA_029098505.1 Bacteroidales bacterium | reverse complement strand
CCGCGGCCTCCCTTGCCGGCATTGAACTGGCTCCTTCCATTGCTGAAGCCGCCTTTGCGCTCACCGCTCTTGTAAGGGCGTTTCTGGTCATTGCCGCCGTAGCTCTTGCGCTCGCCGAAATTCTTGCGCTCGCCGTAGCTTCTGTTTTCGCCGTAGCTTCTGCGCTCCGAGCCTTCGCCGCCGTTGTAAGAACGTCTCTGGTCATTGCCGTAGCTCCTGCGCTCACCGCCGTTGTAAGAGCGTCTCTGGTCATTACCATAGCTCCTGCGCTCGCCGAAGCTTCTGTGCTCGCCGTAGGACTTTCTTTCTCCGTTTCCCCCTCCATTGCCATACGAACGTCTCTCGCTTCTTTCACCGAAGCTTCTCTGTTCGCTGCTGTTGTCATTGAATGAAACCTTCTTTCTTGGTCTGAGTTTTCTTCCTTCTGCGGAATAGTTTCCGTCTTTCTTGTAATTCTCCATTGTTTTTGTCGCCTCTCGGCCTTTTAGTGTTTTCTTCCGTGGCTCACGCCACCTTGCTTTTTCGGGGCAATGCTGAATCCCCTGTTATTTAAGTGTAAAAATGTAAGTAATAGTACCCTGTTGTAACGCAGGTGCATCTGCCTTCTGATTGAAATGCGCACCCAGCGCTGCCGTGCGGGCTGCATTCCACAGAGTCTTATCAGTAACAGTCGTTCCCTCAGCGCCCGGTTGGGCCTTGGTTACGTTTCCGTATTGGTCAACCCATATAGTAACAACCACTGTGCCGCTCTGCTGGACGGAGTATGCCGGCCTTGGCAGGCTGCCCACCACATTGCGCCCCTGAAGATGGGCGTTAGGCTTTTCTATGGTCTGTCCCTTGTCGGTGTTTCCCTGTGGTTGTCCGGCCTTGAATCCTTCGCTCGCCTCGGTAGCGGTATGAGGGGCTGTGAGTGTAGTGTCTTTCTTGCTCATTCCCGGGAATGAAGCGCGCGGGTCGAGTTCCGGCTCCTGTGCCGGTGTGGGCACATCCACATCCCCGACAGGGTCGGGCTTTGTTGCCGGTGTCAGATTCTGCTTCGAATCCGCCACATAAGGCGACTCGCTCTTCTGGATGAGCTCGACGGCTTTGGTCCTGTCCACTTCTTCCGCCCTCGGCTGGGAACCGTTCCTATGCTGTATCACAGGCTCGACCTCTTCAGTGAAGTCAATCACGAAACTCGTCTCCTGAGGCGGAGGCCAAATATACTTGAATCCGGTGAAGGAACACAGAAGCACGGCCAGCAGGGGAATGGAAACGGCCAGAACGGCACCCACCGTCCTGGAAGTCTTCTCCTGCTTTTCCCTTACCCGAATGTACTCCTTCATAGCAGTCCGCAATTATTCCGGCTGCGTCGCCAGAATGACTTTATAGTGATTTCTCTTGGCAATGTTCATCATACCCACTATCTCCTTTACTGGTACGCTCTCGTCAGAATAGATGGAGAAGGTGGGATCCTCCTCTGACTGAAGCAGACCGACCAGTTCGTCCTCCACCTGCTCATAGCTGGAAGGAGCCTCGGAGCCGTTAACGTGGTAGGTATATAAATCATCGCCCCAGTCCTTGATGGACACGCTCACGCTGGCCTTTGCCGACACCTGATTGGTACTCTTCGGGAGGAGGAGCTTAAGGGCGTTCGGATTCACGAGCGTCGATGTCACAAGGAAGAAGATGAGCAGAAGGAAGACAATGTCCGTCATAGAGGACATCGACATATCCGAAAGCACCTTCGTGGTTCTCTTGATAGCCATATCGCGTAAATCTTATTCGTCGTCTCCAGCAGGCTCGTGGAGAAGGTCCATAAACTCTATAGTAGCGCTCTCCATCTTGAATACCAGGGAGTTGATGCGCGAAGTGAGGTAGTTGTATCCGAAATATGCGAGGATACCGACAATAAGACCGCCCACAGTAGTGACCATAGCTGTATAAATACCGCTTGAAAGCAGTGTGATGTCAATGTTGTTGCCGGCCTGGGACATATTGAAGAATGCCCTGATCATACCGATGACTGTGCCGAGGAAACCGAGCATAGGAGCTCCTCCGGAAATGGTTGCCAGGGCTGAAAGACCCTTCTCGAGTCTCGCAACCTCCACATTGGCTGTGTTCTCGACAGCTGTCTGGATATCTCCGAGAGGGCGTCCGATTCTCTCAATGCCCTTCTCGACCAGTCGTGCGATAGGTGAATCGTACTTCTCGCAAAGAGTGACGGCGGACTTGATCTTTCCTTCGTGGATATAGTCCTTCACGTCATTCATGAAATTCTTGTTGATTCTGTTGGCCTGGCGGAGCATCCACCATTTCTTGCCGAAAATGTATATGGCAATGACTGAAAGCGCGGCAAGCACTATCATAATCCAACCGCCCTTGGCGGCCATCTCAATGAGTGACAATGTCATCTCCTGCTGCTGTGGCACAGCCTGCGCAGCTACAGGAGCAAGTGGGGCATCGGCAATGATGGAATCGATACCCGATTGAAGAATGGTCAGCATATTTTGTTTCAGTTTAAATCAAGTTGCAAATGTAGCCAAAAAAAAGGTATTTTGAAAGACTCAATACTCCACTTTTGAGAGGAACAAAGCGTGTCCAGGCACGGATTCTCCGGCTAATGAACGAGCAGCCTTTCCCCCGGTGCCCGTCTTCCGTTCCTGGCTTCCCGCTTCGCGTATCAACGCTGCGAAATCCTCGAGGCTCCTCTTGCCCCGGCCCACTTCCAGGAGCGAACCGACCACGGCTCTGACCATATTGCGCAGGAACCTGTCGGCGCTGATTCTGAAATACAGATAATCCTCCTCTTTGCCGAAACCCATCAGTTCGCAGTGCGCAGGCCTGTAGGAATGCCATCCGGCTTCCTGAACCGTGCATATGGAAGTCTTGTTGTCGCTTCCGACTTTTTCGAAACAGCCAAAATCGTGCCTTCCGAGCAGGAGTGAAGCGGCTTCGTTCATTGCCCCTATGTCCAATTTGTATGAACAATAATAGGAGTAGCCGTTTACGAAAGGGTCTTTCATCTTGTGTATGAAATAAGTATATTCGCGCCTCGTTGCTGAAAACCTGGCGTGGAAGTCATCGCTGACCCGGTGAATATTGTGCACTGCTATGCCGTGCGGAAGGATGGCATTTAATTTGTAGATGAGCCTCCCGGTGTCCGGATCCGATAGTGAATCGAAGTGAGCGGCATATCCCACCGCATTGACCTTCGAATCTGTCCGGCCAGCACCTACAACGGTTATTTTTTCGTTCAGGAGTGTCGACAGAGCGTGTTCCAGGCATTCCTGTACGGTTTTGGCATTCGGTTGAATCTGCCAGCCACAGAAAAGGGAACCGTCGTATGAAAGTTTGATGAAGTAACGCATAACTATGCAAAAATATTAAAAAAAGCGATATAAAATGGAAAGTGTAAACATCAAAGAGCTCAATGACCGCATTCAGAGAGAAAGTGCCTTCGTGGACATACTCTCTATGGAGATGGGCAAGGTAATCGTAGGTCAGAAGCATCTGGTAGAGAATCTTCTCATAGGTCTTCTGGCCAATGGCCACATACTACTCGAAGGTGTGCCTGGACTTGCCAAGACATTGGCTATCAATACTTTGTCACAGGCTGTCAATGCTAAATTCAGCCGTATCCAGTTCACTCCTGACCTCCTTCCTGCAGATGTGACCGGTACCCTTATCTATTCGCAGAAGAGTGAAAGCTTCGAGGTCCGCAAGGGTCCGATTTTCGCCAACTTCGTACTTGCGGATGAGATCAACCGTTCTCCGGCCAAGGTGCAGTCAGCCCTTCTTGAGGCGATGCAGGAGCGTCAGGTGACTCTCGGCGACAATACTTTCAAGCTCCCTGAGCCTTTCCTGGTGATGGCTACACAGAACCCTATCGAGCAGGAAGGAACCTATCCTCTCCCTGAGGCACAGGTGGACCGATTCATGCTCAAGGTAGTGGTGGATTATCCGAAGAAGGAAGAGGAGCGCCTCATCGTCAGGATGAACAATTCGGGTGAATTCCCCAAGGCAAATCCTGTCGTAAGCCCTGAAGACATAATCCGTGCGCGCCAGGTCGTCCGTGACGTTTATATGGATGAGAAAATAGAGCGCTACATAGTGGACATAGTTTATGCGACCAGAACTCCTGAGGACTATAAACTGGCCAATTTGAAGGATCTTATCTCATACGGAGCCTCTCCGCGTGCGAGCATTTCCCTCGCGATGGCTTCCAAGGCCTACGCCTTCATCAAGCGCCGCGGTTATGTGATTCCGGAGGATGTCAGGGCCGTCTGCAACGAAGTTCTGCGCCACCGTATCGGACTCACCTATGAGGCTGAAGCGGAGAATGTCAGCCCTGAGGAAATCATTGCACAGGTTATCAATGCAGTAATAGTTCCGTAATGGAGAACAACAGCGCGACAGATCTTCTTAAAAAGGTCAGGAAGATAGAAATCAAGACCAGGGCGCTCTCGCATCAGGTCTTCGCCGGCGAATACCATTCCGCCTTCAAAGGACGCGGTATGGCATTCAGCGAAGTGCGTGAGTATCAATACGGTGACGATGTCCGCAATATGGACTGGAATGTCACCGCCCGCCTGCGCGCCCCTTATGTCAAGGTCTTTGAGGAAGAACGCGAGATGACGGTGATGCTGCTCGTCGACGTCAGCCGTTCGGGTCTCTTCGGCAGCTCTTCCAAGACCAAGCGCGAACTCATTGCTGAAATCGCGGCCGTGCTTTCATTTTCCGCCATCATCAACAATGACAAGGTGGGAGCCCTTTTCTTCAGCGACAAGGTGGAGGAGTTCATCCCTCCGAAAAAGGGACGCAGCCATCTCCTCCACATTATCAGGGAGATAATCGAGCTCAAGCCCGTTTCCGACGGCACGGACATATCAGAGGCATTGAGGTTCCTTACCAATGCGCTCAAGAAGAAATGCACGGCTTTCCTGCTCAGCGATATGCTGGATGTGGACAGGGACGGCCATCCACGCTATGAGGATGCCCTGAAGGTGGCCATAAACCGTCACGACCTTTCAGTGCTGAAAATATATGATCCGCGCGAGTGCAGCATACCTGATGTCGGTCTGGTGCACATCAAGGATTCCGAATCCGGGGAAGCTGCTTGGGTAAATAGCTCCAGCAGAAAGGTCCGCGACGCCTATGCCCTCTGGTTTGCCTCAGTGAGGGAGAGGGAAAACGCCCTCTTCAACCGTTACCAGGTGGACAATGTAGATATCTCCACCGATCAGGACTATGTAAAGCGCCTGATGCTCTTCTTCAACAAGAAATAAGATGACAAGGATTAGGATAGCAATATTGTCGGCAGCGCTGCTCGCCATCAGCCTCGCTTCCTCTGCGCAGGGAGTGAAGAGGATGGAAGGAGCGTATCTCGAGCAGCAGCAGAAGCGCGACTCCATACTCATTGCCGACCAGCTGAAGTACGGTGTGAAGCTCAGCGCTGTCAAGGAGGGCACTTCATTCTCCTTCCCGGACTGGGACGGAGCCTTCGGAGACACCCTCGTCGTAGTCAGAAACTGGCAGCTTGACACACTGAAGGTCAGCAAGGCTGGAAAGAAGTCCGGAGCAGCTGCCGAGTACGAAATCGATGCCAGCCTCATCATTGCCCCATTTGAGGAAGGGCAATACACTCTTCCGGAGATAATGATGCAGCGCACCCTCCCCGGCGGAGGCACGGACACCCTGGTCTTTGATGCCCTCGAGATGGACGTGAAGACTATGCCTGTGGATACTGCGAACTTCGTAATCAACGACATCAAGGGGCAGATACGCTACCCTCTGACTTTCAGGGAATGCCTCCCGTACATACTGGGGGCGATTCTTCTGGCAGCCCTCATTGCCCTCGCTATATGGCTGATACGCAGACATTTGGCGAAGCGCTCAGGGCTTCCTGACCATATCGACCCACCTTACATCGTCGCCCTCCGTAGACTCGAGGGCTTCAGGGACTCGAAGTATTGGGCTCCTGAATCGCAGAAGGCCTTCTACTCGGGCATCACCGATACCTTGAGGGTCTATATCGCCGACAGCTTCGGAATCGATGCCTGCGAGATGACCACAGCCGAAATATTCGAGGCTCTCAGGGGCAATGACAGAATCCCGCAGGAACTCGTCGCGGAGACCAGAGCCCTGTTCGAAGTCGCCGACTTCGTGAAATTCGCCAAGCATCTGGCCTCAGACGAGGACAATGCAAAGGCCCTGCCTTCTGCTGTGCGCTTCGTTACCTCAACCTATCAGTCCGAACTGGATGCC
This sequence comes from Bacteroidales bacterium, assembly GCA_029098505.1. Lineage (GTDB taxonomy): Bacteria > Bacteroidota > Bacteroidia > Bacteroidales > UBA932 > Cryptobacteroides. The sequence continues at coordinate 2,393 of JAQXOE010000029.1, read as the reverse complement.
GAAGGCGAATCAAGTGAACGGACGGAACCCGCTAAAGAGTAGAGAAGATGTTTTTTGAATATCCGAAACTTCTATGGCTTCTCGCCATTCCGCTGCTCCTGATTGTACATTACATATATCTGGAGCTGAGCGGAAGAAAACCTCATCTCCGAGTATCGGTATCCTCGCCTTGGAAGGCTGCCGGCACCGGGCTTATGTCCCTTGTCCGCCACCTTCCCTTTGCCTGCCGCATCCTGGCACTTTGCTTCCTCATCGTGGCTTTAGCCAGACCGCGCTCGTCATCGGAGGTGGAAAAGATTGATACTGAGGGTATTGACATTACTTTTGCAATGGACGTATCGACCAGTATGCTTGCGCGGGACTTCACTCCCGACCGCATCAGCGCCGCCAAGGACATTGCCATAGAATTCATTGCCCAGCGTCCTACGGACAGGATGGCAATAGTCGTTTTCGCGGGCGAGAGCTACACCCAATGCCCGTTGACGACAGACCGCGCGACTCTCATCAACCTGATGAAGGAGGTGCAGACCGACCTAATCGAGGACGGAACCGCCATTGGCAATGGTCTTGCCACCGCCGTGGCACGTATGAAGGACTCCGACGCCAAAAGCCGCGTAGTGATATTGCTCACCGACGGTGTCAACAACAGGGGCGAGATTTCGCCGCAGACGGCTGCGGAGATTGCCAAAACCTATGGCGTGAGAGTCTATACTATCGGAGTCGGTGCCAACGGAACGGCTCCGTATCCGGTAATGACTCCTTGGGGTGTGGAATTGCAGAATGTTCAGGTCGAAATCGACGAGGAACTGCTCAAGAGCATTGCCGAGCTCACCGGCGGCCGGTATTTCCGTGCGACAGACAATACCAAACTGGCTGAAATCTATTCCGAAATCAACAGGATGGAGAAGGCCCGCACCACTATCGACAGCTTCCCTGTTTACAAGGAGCTCTTCCCGAGATATGCTCTGCTGACCCTCGCATTCCTTCTGCTTGAATTGCTCATCAGACTATTGCTCAGACGTTTACCTTAGAATTATGATTATTTTCGCGCAATACCGTTTTCTTTTGCTCCTCCTCCTGGTGCCTCTCATCCCTCTGCTGTACGCCTTGGTGATGAGGCGTCGCACGCGCAATATCCGCAAGTTCGGAGATGAGGAACTGGTAAAGGAACTGATGCCTTCGTATTCCAAGGCCAAGGGTTGGGTGCGCATCATCCTCTTCACCCTCGCCTTCGCCCTCTTCGTAATAGGACTGGCCAGACCGCAGATTGGCGCCAAACTTAAGGAACATCAGGCGAAGGGCGCCGAGATAATGATATGCCTCGACGTTTCCAACTCGATGCTTGCGGAGGACTACTCCCCGAACAGGCTTGACCGCGCCAAACTCGCCATCTCCAAAATCGTTGACAGGCTTCAGGGCGACAGAATCGGCCTCATAGTCTTCGCCGGCAGCTCCTTCGTACAACTTCCTATCACCACGGACTATGTCTCAGCCAAAATGTTCCTGAGTTCGGTCAATACCGAATCGGTACCTGTCCAGGGAACCGCAATTGGAGATGCCGTGCTCACAGCGGCAAAGAGCTTCAGCATACAGAGCGAGAAGAGCCGCGCCATCATCGTCATAACCGATGGAGAGAATCACGAGGATGACCCTATAAGCGCCGCGGAGCAGGTGGCGGAGATGGGTATCAAGCTCTATACTATAGGTGTGGGCTCCGCAGAGGGCCAGCCCATCCCGAAGGACGGCTCCCTGATGAAGGACAAGGATGGCAATATAGTCGTAACCCGCCTGGACGAAGCGACTCTCCAGAGTATGGCTGATGCCGGAAACGGAGCCTATGTGCACGCTGGCAATGAGGAATTCGGCTTGAATCCCATCATTGACGATATAAAGAAAATGGAGGACGAGGAGTTCAACTCCGTAGTCTTCGAAGAATATGACGAACAGTATATGTATTTCTTCGCCGCAGCCCTCTTGCTGCTTGTTCTGGAGATGCTGATAGGCGAAAGACGCATAAAGAAGAAACTCTTTTGAGTGAGAAGATGAAAAGGATACTGACTATATTGACTCTGCTTGCACTTTCATTGACTGCCTCCGCCCAGGTGGACAGGCACGATGTGCGCGCCGGAAACCGCAAGTTCAAGAAGGAGGAGTACAAGCAGGCTGAAATCGACTACCGCAAGGCTGTGGTCAAGGATTCGCTCTCCCTTGCCGGAGAGTACAATCTGGCTTCCACCCTCTACCGTCAGGAGGATTATGACGGAGCAGGAAAGGCCCTTGATGCTATCAAGGATCTGGCTCCCGCTTCTGAATATGCCGGTGACTATTACTTCAACCAGGGCGATATTGCCCTCCAGAAGGAGGATTATGCCGCTGCTGTCGAGGCCTTCAAA
>JAQXOE010000028.1 GCA_029098505.1 Bacteroidales bacterium | reverse complement strand
CGCAAGATGCCCGCCATCATCAACAAGATGCGCACCACGCCGGAGGCCTGCTTCAGCGATGCGCGCAAGTCCTTCCTCTTCGGCAACGACCCGCGTTTTGTCATGCCCGGTATGCACGATGTCGCCGTGCTGCGGGTGGCGGATGTGCAGCAGGCCATGGAGCCCTACCTCAGGGACGGCGCGGTGGAGGTGTCGCTGGTGGGCGATTTCGAGCTGAAAACCGCCATCGACATCGTGCTGCGCACCTTCGGCACCATGCCGCAGCGCAAGCCCGCCTTCACCCCCACCACGCCGGAGGAACGCACCGTGCAGTTCGGCCCCTGGGGCCGCTCCGCCGTGGTGAATTACCACTCCGCGCTGGACAGAACCATCGTGGCGCACATCTTCTATGCGGGCAACGGCACAGACCGCCACCGCAACCGCCGCCTGCAGGTGCTGACCTCCATCGCGCAGAGCCGCCTCTTCAACACCATCCGCGCCACCCTGGGGGAAGGCTACGCCCCCATGGCGGAGTACGAGCCGCGCTCCGAGTTCACGGATGCCGCCACCCTCGTGCTCTACAGCCCCGGCGTGGTCGCGAACACCGATGTCGTCTCCCGGGCCTTCACCACCGTGGTCGATGAGCTGGGCACGGGCAACATCTCTCAGGAGGAGCTGGAGCTGGCCCTCAAGCCCTACATCGCGCAGGCCAACAAGGCCTCGCAGGATGCCGGCTACTGGGCCTCCTCCCTCCGATACCTCCAGAACGAACCCGGCTCCCTGGATGCCGCCTTCGACTGGGTGCCCGATGCCCACACCATCACCCTGGCGGAGATCCAACAACTCGCCCGCGAGCTCTTCAGCCCAGAGACCCGCCGGGTCAACCGCCTCCTGGTTGCCCCCGCCGGCACAAAATAAACCGGAGAAAATTTGAACAAAGAGCGGCCCACGGTGTCTTACCTATGTAAGGACCGTGGGCTTACTCGATAAGCCGGGTCCTTCGGAGAAGGTAGTTTTTCATGTAATTAGAGTTGATTGGTGAGTGCCGGGATCGCATATTATCCAAGATGAATTTCTTCTACGGTGCTTCCCGACAACATGCCCCCAACGCGAGGGCCATTCAGCTCCTCCTCGCTCCCAAACGGATCTCCCCTGCCCTCGCTCATATAATCCTGAACGAATTAGCTGATCATCAAGCCCACAAAAAGAGCAATCAGACAATTAACAATCCGTGTCTTCTTATGACTGTGTAGCATATCGCTCGCCCCACCCGGGGCTGACTTCAGTATGCACAGAACACCGCGCAACTCAAGCAAAAAAGAGGTGCTGTACATTATCTTCTCCGCTTTCTGACAAAAGAGGAGCATGCCACTAGGCGAATCAGTCGCATGGGGAGAAACAGATCTCCGGAGTTCCACGATCAGAAACGCGATTTAAATAAGCCTACACCAAGAGCTAACATTGATTTTCCGCGATCCATGGCCATCTTCAAGCCGCTTCTGTTATCATCATGCTCAGTCACTGACAGTCTGGCAAATATTGGGAGATGAGCATCGCAGACAATGAAAAACTCCTCATTTTCCGAAATACCGCAGCTATCCGAAAACTCGGCCCACCCCACCGTGGCAGACTCACCGGCAGCCAGCGTTATGGCGGGTTCAGAGAACTCACCATTTTTTTTAATGACAGTGATATCCGACACGCGGCTACAACCTTTATTGTGAATGATAAGCTTATAACCACCGACAAGCCCCTTCTGCCAATACATCAGTAAGGGTGGAGCTTCTCCGCACATACGACAGAGGTCTGGCAAAGGAATTGTATTCAAATTCACTTGCTCACAATTGCCTTGGATAGCCTCCTGCGTCCCGATCTGCACCGCAGGGGGAGCAAGATTTTCCGTAGTGCGATGTGAAGCTGCTGATACCTCAAACAGCCCGAAGAAGCCTCTGTCATAGATCAACTCAAATGGAGGACGGGAACCGCACAAGGTGACGTATTCTGAAACATCTGCAATCTCCAAGTCGCCATAATCAATCAAACTACGGCGACCATCGGATTGCACCTCCACCAATACATTGGGGGACAATGGCACACCCGCAATCTCAATATCAATGAACCCACCGGGGAAAATGGGTTTGTCGACATTGAACGTCCTATCATAATTCTGCTCAGGAACGCAAATCCGAACAGACAAGGAAGAAATAACGGAAGCGCCGTCGTTCTTGACAATAATGACGGGAGGAGGTGGAGTGCAGACAATTTCATTGTATCGGCCCTGTCGCACCAACTCCTCAACCACGTTATATGCATACACGCGCATCTCTGCACCGAAGCGATTACCGCACACTCTGACAGAACAGTGCAGCTCATGGGCAGCGGGGAGCAGGCTCCATCCCATACCGGCAGAAGTCCACATACGACTGTAATCCTCTTCCCCCTGAGTAAGACCGGCCAGCATCTTCAACATGGGCGTTGTGGGATAAATAGAGACCGCCTGCCTGATCAAGGCGATCCCAACCTCTCGCTCTGTCTCATAAATCTTGGTGTTGGAATTGCACAATGCCATCCCCATAAAGAACATGGCAAAGGGGTCATACTGACGACGTCCCTCCTCCAGCAACGCACGGAAGCCTTCCACCTTATCCCCCAAGGGCCAATTCATCAATCTGAACATTGCTCTTGCAAGCATTCCTCGACGAAACACGGCTCGCGGCTCTTGGGCATACCATTGCATCCACACCAGGCTCTCCTCTCGTTTATTGAGAACAAATGCTATATTGCTGAGCATCAGATAGCGAATATCCTCATCCATATACGGCACAGACTCTTGGCTATTCTGTACAGCCTTTTCCAGAAGCAACGCACCTGAGGCACGATCTAAAGCCACTCCCTTTCCGGTATAGCACAGCTCTCCCATCAGCGCATCACCAGCGGGGCATTGACACTCCTGCAAATATTTTGCTATTTCAAGAGCAGCTTCATATTGTCTCGGAACTCCCATTCCGCAAATATAGCAACGGGCCAGAATATAGGAGCAGTTCAAATCTCCGGCCATATGCCCACGTATATACCATTCTGCAGCCGTCTGTAGTTCCGCAGGAGCACCATTATTATAGGCTAAGCAGACATCTGCATGCTTTCGAAATTGAACATAGAGGGAGCCCGCTTGCTCGGGCTGCGGAGTTTCCTGCGCCAGAGTCGTGGTATCCGGTTCCTTCTCCTGACGTTGCTTGTTCCACAGAGCAGCCCCCAAGGCTACAGCCTCGCGAACATATTGCCACTGTTTGGCAGGAAGGCCGGTTTGAGCCTCCATCGCCCGACGAACAAGCGGAATCAGGCTCGTACCTCCTACCATAAGAAGCATCTCCGGTTTATCATCCTGCGAACCGCAAGCGAGGTGCTGAACCATATCAACCGCCTTCTGTACATCCTGCTGTATCAATGCTTCGAACTCCATCCGCGTTACAGGCAGCGCCGGAATGGCACCCCTATCAGTGGTGAGAGATAGTTTCTTCAGGTCTCGCTTGGAGAGAGCCTCCTTTGCCTTTCGGACCTGGACATGTGCCGCATGGCGTACTGCGGGGGATTGAGCCTCCAAATCAATTCCTCGGGGGGCATACACAGAGAAGACATAGTTCCACAAGCGAGAATCAAACGCTTCGCCACCAATCATATTTTCCCCGGCTGTCTTCTCTCTGTCGGTTTTCACCCTATCCGCAGATCGAACAACAACGGCCATATCCAAGGTACCGCCGCCCCAATCCACGATCAAGGCTGTGTGTTGAAAGGCCTGCTCCGGGCTGAGCACACAAAAGGCGTATCCGGCAGCTTCCGGCTCCGTAACAAATGTGACTTCAGAAAAACCTGCCTGACCTGCGGCCCTGCGCAGTTCCTCCACTTGCGCCGGCGAGAAATCCACCGGACGGGTTATCACAGCGGATTTCACGGTGCAGAAGCAAGCACGCTCCTCGCACAACTGCCTCACATGCCGTAGAAATGCGCTCGTCAACTGCTCGGCGGTATAGACGGTGGGTTTTCCCCCATTGAAACAGTACAAGACAGGGAAATTACTCCCGAGCTTCATCTTGAATCCCCTCGCATAGCGTTCCGGAGCGTCCGCCGCACTCTCATCAGCTTCATCTCCGAAGCACATCTGACCATCCCGACGAAGAAACACGCTGGTCGGAATATAGTTATGCTCCTCTCCAAGATTAATCACCTCATGGGTCCCAGTCTTGGGATTAACCCAAGCCGCCATGGTCTTTGTTGTTCCGAAATCAATGCCGATAGTAACCATAAGTCCGGACCTTCTAACTACTCTGAAAAACTTTTAATAAGAAAGGTCTGAAGCATCTCTGCCTTTTTCCTGATATTGGGATTCATATTCTGGGTCAATCTGCACGCAGCAATATACATATCCTCGCGATGATCAAGGGGAATAGGTGTACCGAAACGCAAAAGCCTCAACAATTCCTCAACCTGCTCAGGAGAAGAGAAACGGGCAGCATTTTCGCTGACCCACGGAATAAGCTCGAGAGAATCCGAAGGGACATTCGCTTTATTGACCGTCTCAATGATAAGCCGGTCAATTTCAACGAATCCCCGCTGCATATCATCGAGTTCTGATTTCCTTTTATAAAGAAGATTTTCCACCCAACTGCGCAAACGAGCATCCGGCAGGGAAGCTGCAATCCTCTGCAGATACTCGGCCTCCTCCCTCACCTGTTGATAGGATTCTTCCATAGCTCTACGAACAGACTTTACATCGGACTGAACCCCGGTACGCGTACGGTTTAAACGGATAATGGCAGATTTCTTGAAAAACTGCTTATCCAGCAAGGTACGAAGAGCATCGATACCGCTCAATTTACGAACCACACGCACTGCGGCATCAGCATTCGAGCAACCGGCACGATATATTTCCCGGAGCATTACTCGGAAACTAGCCCAAGGAATATCATACTCCTCTTTGGAACGGCGATAGAGAGCAGCCTGAGCAGGCTTGCTTACCCAGAGACGGTCCATAGCTAAGGCACTTTTCAGCCTAGCCTCTTGAGGAAAACTTTCCAGTAGAGCCAGCAAGTCCTGCCAAAAATTCTGAGAAGCCATTTGAGCTATGAGGGCCAATGGGCCACTCACGGGAATAACAGCCGCAACCAATGATTTCATCTGATAATACAAACGATCTGCCTTACCCTGTATATCTGCAAAATCTCCGCCGTTTTTCCAGTATGTTTCATCCCACTTGTGCATCACCGCCACGCTGTTGTATGGGTCTGAGCCGGGCAAGCAATTGCTGCGAAAACGCTGCAAATCGTCTTCATCCGTCCCACGGGCGACAGGCGTAAACACATAGATGAGCGCATCTGCCTCCTTGCCGTTGATGAACTGTTGGGCAACGTCCTCATGCCCGTCTACGGTACTATCCGTACCCGGAGTATCAGTCACTTGAACGTCCCGTAGCCACTCGACATCGGCAAAGAGCTCCAAATATTTCACCTGGCGAATACGCTCAAGCACAGACTCGTCCTTGCCATTCCAATCAATCGGGAGTCTCTCCAGCGGGAATGTTTCCGGACCGGAATCCCGCCAATGAGCCCTAAAAGTTCCCAACTGCTCCGCACCGGACGCATAGGTGAGGCGGTTGATAGTGGCAGTGGATTCATTCACCCCGGTAATAGCAAGTCGACGTCCCACCAAAGCATTGATTAGCGAACTCTTGCCGGCCTTCATGCGACCGAAGACAGCCACATTGAAAGGTTCTACCGAATCTGAGACCTGAGCCTGCATATCCGCCGCCTTTTGCATGAAATCGGCCACAACAGAATTGAGACCGATAGCAAAGCGATGCAGGCGCTCCGCAATAGAACGAACGCTATCGTTGTATTCCGCCTGCAAACGGCGGGACTCCAGTATGCTTGAGTGCTGTTCAGAGCTCATGACTTGCAGCCCTTTTGAGGCTGGGGCAAATACTCCGCAATAACCCGATGAATTACAGCAATCTGTTGCTTGACGGCCTCCAATTCCTGTTTCCGTTTAACAAGCATCTCGGAGCTCATCTTGGAACGCCCTCGGAGCTCTTCAACAGCAGCTTGGAGATCGTGCGTCCTCTGTCCCATAGCCGCTTCCAATTTGTCCTGCACCTCGTTTTTGATATTAGCCTTGACACGCTCGAAAGAGGAAACCATGTTGGAATACATACCACTGATGGTGGAAGTCAAGATTGAGCTCGCATGGTTACGCATAGCACGAAACTCAAGCTCATCCCTACTCTTCATCATATGGTACCCCCCCCAGAGACTCGCGATACACGTCCCCGCAGCCGAACCAATAATGGTGCCCACAACAGGCACTACACTTCCCAAAACCGACCCAACGGCAGAAGCAATACTCATACCTATTGTTCCCCCCATGACAACGTTTCTTGCCGTGTCAAAAAAATTTTCATCCTTATTCCGCATCTCTTCCAAGAAAGCACCTAATCTACCGGATATTAAACACTTATCGACTGAAGGTATCTCCGTCGAGATTGAGGTATCCAGCGAACAAACAGAGCCCAACTGCTCCATCAGAATGCGCTCCGTTCTGTTCTGTAGTTCGGAAGCGGCCCCCTGCATGTATTTGGAAGCATACTCCGACAAGAGCTGATTAATCTCATCGAGAATTTTCAATAACCCATCCACACTCGTCGCCTTGGCTAATCTGTCTTCAATTTCGACCTGAATTTCTCCGGCAGGACGACACTTAGACAACATACCCGTTACATCACGAATACTGTCATCCAAGGCTCTGAAGATATTGCGGAGTAGCTTTGTCTTCTCTTCTGTGTTCCATTTATCCAGCTTTTCCTGAGCCTCATGGATTCCTTTCTGTACCTTATTGCGCTCATCCTCGGTATCAGCATTCAGGAGCTGCTCTTTTTCCCTCACCTTCTCCACAAGATGCTGCAGGATGGGTGCCAAAGCGATGACTGCTTTTTGCGACAAAATGACACGCTTAGCAGGCAAGAGCTTATTATTCAAAAAAGAGAGCAACTCCGGATAGCCACTCATCTGCAACAGGTCCAGGTTATTCTCCTCATCATCCGCCATATGGCGGATTTCAGAATCGAGCATAAAATATGGTACATCACCCAAGCCGAAATTCCGCCGTAAAATCCCCAAGTTATTGGCCTTACGAGCATCCGCTGCATCCGTGTCGACGGCATTAATCTTCGTTTGGACAAAATAGATGTGCTTGGTAATAGACCTGATATCCTTCAAATACTCGATTTCCAGAGCACCGATGGGAGACTCCACACTATCCGTCACAAAGAAAACAGCATCAGCCTTGGGGACATACTGATAAGTGATCTTCTTATGCTTCCGGAAGGTGCCGCCTAATCCGGGAGTATCGATCATCACAAGTCCAGCCTTAAGAATAGGAGACGGACAGGTCACCTCAATGAAATCCACCTGTTGTTCATTATCGGGGTTACCATCCTCTGTGCCAAACCTATACAAATCCTCAGCTCTGACAGAGAGCTCCGTTTTACCGCTCTGTTCGGTAAAATACACCTTGTAGGCCACCGATTGGCCATAGCGTATCTTGAAGATCGTAGAAGTAGCGATGTTGGAGGAAGTAGGCACCAGTTCCGGATGCCCCAAAAGAGCGTTAATGAAGGAGGACTTACCCTTCTTAATTTCCCCCATGACCACCAAACGGAAGATGCCGGCCCCCAGAATCTGCATATTTTTACGGAATTCCGCAGAGATCGGCTTTCCGGTGAATTCTGCATCCAACTCCGCAGCTTTTGTCAGAGCACTCGCAAGTTTTTTCATACCGTCAAACAAAGATCAGATGGAACGAATGGCGGACGAGTCATCAAACAGCTCCTCTACCGCAGAGAAAGCAAATTTACCGGCACCTAACCCAGCGACTAAATCGCCACCGGTCATAACTGTCGTAAACAGTGTAGCGAAACCGCCGGCTAACCACTTACCGACATCTACCCATTTGTTGACATCCAATTCCTCCAAGTCACCCATGGTATCCTTATCATGCGGTATGGGATCATTGGTAGCAGTGTATGTAAAGTCACTGTTCTCCCAAGCATCGAGGAATTTCTCCAGCGGGTAGGGATGCCCAGCTCCATCCGCACACCCGGAGTCATTGATAATGACCATGGGATTGCTCAAGTCAGAAACGTCAATACCGGTCACCGTGACGGCATGATCCGCCGGGTTGTATGTAGAGTTGTCAAATCCGAACACCTTGCAAAGCCACTGTTTAAACTCAGCAAGTAAGCCCTGATCCCAGAGCTCCGAGGAACGCACACCGACAATAACGCCGTGGCCCTGTTTCAATTCTGCCGCCAGATCAGCAACGGTGGCATTCTGCACATCATGGGTAGGAATCCCATGAAGCTCCATCAAGTTTCCCACGTAACAGGATTGAGTTCCGCTGCCCGGTGTGTACCAACCGTTGGCCGCACTCTCATAGACAGCTTGGCTTTCTGTCAGCTCAACACCGAATTGGTTCAGCAGACTTACCTGCGCCATGATTGCGCAGCTGTCATCAAGACTCTGCTGCGCCCAAAACTCCGCCTGCTCCTCAGGATTTCCGATCATGTCGTCCATGTCCATATATATTATATAATAAGAATCATTATTCCACAGGCATACGAAGAATTATCTTCTGCCTGCGACACATTTTTCCTCTGAATTCCACTCCGGATGCCACTTTATCCGCAATCACGGGAGAAGCTCCAAGAGGAAGATCCCTGCGCATTTCAACGGCGCGCTGAAGATTCGGGCACCATTCATCAACATCGATAACCTTGGCCCCCAATAAGTCCAACTCTTTCCGTACGGCAGACGTCATTCCGCGAAGGGCCTCCAAATCTGAGCCGGAGGTACTTTTCTCCAAAATGCGTATTTCATCCAGCAAATCGACCAAGTCACAAGCCCGCCCCTTCCCACTGTCCTCGTCTTCCATATCCTCCAATCGGGAGCGCAGTAAAACAGCCAGATCCGGGTTAGCAATAGCTGCGATGAAACCGACTGACTTCTCCCCAAAAGAACGCTCCTGCTCCTGGGTAGGAGCGTGTCCTACCTCCTCTGCAGGCTCGTAGCCCACCGAAGAGGGCTGCTCATTCTCGGGCATATCCTCGGACTCGCCAGCGGGTAATAGCTTATTTTCTACGCGCCGGACAGAATATGCGCTTCTATCCTTCCTTCTACGCATGAAGAAGAGAAGCACAAGCAACGCAGCACCGGCAGCACATGAGGCCGGTACTATCCAAGTTACTCCCTTGAATACGCTGTAACAGAAGTCATCCACAGGCACTATTATAGCTCCCAGACAGCCGGATGACAAGTAAAAAATGAGAAAATACGTATCATTTTTTTAAGGAGACACACCAAATTCCCCCTGCGATACCCCCACATAATTGCAACAGGCTATCTGTAAGCACCGCCGCAGTGCTCAGGGGGGTGTGGATTCCCGGATACCGGTGGCAATAATGGCGTCATAGCGGCGTTGAGCTTTTTCTTCGCCAAGGTCTTGCTCGGCGAAGGCGAGGAAGGACTCTTTGTCACCGGCCGTAACAGCATCCTGAAGGGTGAAAGAAGCCTCCGCTACCTCCAGAACGAACCCGGCTCCCTGGATGCCGCCTTCGACTGGGTGCCCGATGCCCACACCATCACC
>JAQXOE010000027.1 GCA_029098505.1 Bacteroidales bacterium | reverse complement strand
ATATGACATCAAGCGACCGATTGTAGAATCGTACCAGAAGAGACTTGCCAGTCAGGTCATCTTCGCTCCGGAACTCGGACAATGGAACTACCTCGTCAAACCGGCCAACTGATGCAACTTATTTTTTACACATTACTTAGTGGACACTAATGATATGGGAAGATATAGTGTTCTGGTCTCTGTCCTGGCCTTTTGTAGCGCATTAGTATCTTCTTTGCTTCTTGAACCAGTATCACATTCACCTGCTTTCCGTTCTTGGTCATAACGTATATGAGTCTATCGCCCACAATATTTCTCCACCTTAACTGTATGATGTCCCCTATCCTTATTCCACCTTCATACATAGCGAACAGAAACAGATTCCTTGCATTCCATCTATCAGTGTTTTCTTTGATAGGAAGGGTGATGAGTTTGTTCAGTTCCTCATCTTGAAGTCCAGTTATGGTTGGTGGTATTTCCTTCACAGAGATGAGCTTTCTGGGTATTTCATATGGTTGTATCAGTCCGTCATCCGCTGCCTTGTTGAGAATAGCCCGCAGTGTTTTAAGGTGCTTTGCAATGGAGTTTGGTGAGAGGGTGGTATCAGGGTTTCTCCTGTTGGAAAGGGCTTGCATATAAGAGGTGAATCCAGAGATAAAGTTTGGTGTAATGTCCCTGAAATCCATATCTTTCACCCCAAGGGAGTGCACGTAGTCAGAGAGCTTGTTGATAGAGTCCCCGTACTTCTTGTAAGTTCCCCACTGTTTCCCCAGTTCCAGGGTCTCCCTTATGTGCTGTGAATAGGAGAGGAGCATATAGGTCTGTTCCCTGTCCTAGAAGCGGTCAAGGAAGCGGAGCATAGTGAGCCTGTCCTGGGAGTTGAGTTCCCTTTCTATGGTTCTGGCTTTGTCCAGCAGTCTTTGGAGTTCATCGTTGTCCTGTTTGGCGGTAGGGCAGGTCTTTTTCACTCTTTCTTTACCGGCATCCCAGAACTTGATAGGGATGGTGACAGAGGTCTTGATTCTCTTCCTTTCCCCGGAGTGATAGAGTGATAGGAAGATGGTGTGGTTCCCTGATTTGTTGGGATGGCTACCTGATTCTAGATAGAAAGTCATATGTCTTGTATTTGATAGATTGATTTTGGCGACACATAGGTGACAGAAAAGTGGCCATTCCATCCAGATAACAGGCTTTCTGGGGAGGTTTTTTAATCTATCAAGGGGAGATCGTAAAGATCTAAATTGATAGAAACACCCCTTTCCAGGCACTTGGAGAGGGGTTTCTATATAACAAAAGGAACTGCCTTGTCCAGTGTTTGACTGGATTGGGCAATTCCCCTTGTGGTCCCAGCAGGGCATGATCCTGCGACTCCCTGATTATGAGTCAGGTGCTCTAACCAACTGAGCTATGGGACCGAATCTACAAGGACGGAACATATCCGTCCCTGCAAATATAATAAAAAATTTCGATTATATCTTAATTTCTACCTCAACTCCTGAAGGCAACTCGAGTTTCATGAGAGCATCAACGGTCTTAGCGTTTGAGTCCTCGATGTCGAGAAGTCTACGGTAAGAATCAAGTTCGAACTGCTCGCGTGACTTCTTGTTTACGAAAGTAGAACGGTTGACAGTGAAAATCTTCTTGTTGGTAGGAAGCGGAATAGGACCGTTTACCTTAGCATTGGTAGCCTTCACTGTTTCTACGATCTTAGCAGCTGATTTGTCAACAAGCATATGATCGAAAGATTTGAGCTTAATTCTGATTTTCTGACTCATATCTCTATCTTTTTACCAATTGTTTGTTACTATTTATTCCTCGCTGGCCTTATAACCACTCTTCTCGACGATTTCCTTAGCCATAGCTGCAGGAACCTCTGAATAATGGTCGAAAGACATAGTACTTGTAGCACGTCCTGAAGAAAGTGTTCTGAGGACTGTTACGTAACCGAACTGCTCAGAAAGCGGAACAAAAGCCTTAACGATTCTTGCACCGTTTGCAGTGGTGTCCATAGCTACGATCTGACCCCTTCTACGGTTGAGATCGCCGACAATGTCTCCCATATAATCCTCAGGTGTAACCACCTCAAGATTCATAATAGGCTCAAGGATTACCGGATGGCACTTAGGGCAAGCGTGACGGAATGCCATACGTGCACAAAGCTCGAATGAGAGCTGGTCTGAGTCAACCGGATGGAATGAACCATCAAGAACGGTTACCTTAAGTGAAGGAACCTCATATCCTGCGAGGCAGCCATTTGACATAGCGGATTCAAAACCCTTCTGGATGCAAGGGATGTACTCCTTAGGGATGTTACCACCCTTGACCTGATTGTCAAACTGAAGACCTGTTACGTTCTCATCTGCAGGGCCGATTTCAACGATGATATCAGCGAACTTACCGCGACCACCGGTCTGCTTCTTGAACACCTCACGATGCTGGATAGAAGTGGTGATGGCCTCCTTGTAGTTAACCTGAGGCGCACCCTGATTGATCTCGATATTGAACTCACGGCGGAGACGGTCAACGATGATGTCGAGGTGAAGCTCACCCATACCGCTGATAACGGTCTGGCCTGTCTCATTGTCAGACTTGACTGTGAAGGTAGGGTCCTCCTCAGCAAGCTTGGCAAGAGCGATTCCTAGTTTGTCAAGATCCTTCTGGGTCTTAGGCTCAACTGCGATTCCGATAACCGGATCAGGGAACTCCATAGACTCGAGAGTGATAGGATGGCTCTCATCGCAGATGGTATCACCTGTTCTGAGGTCCTTGAATCCTACTGCTGCGCAGATGTCTCCTGCCTCAACGAACTCGATAGGGTTCTGATGGTTAGAGTGCATCTGATACAGACGTGCTACTCTCTCTTTCTTGCCTGATCTTACATTGAGGACGTAAGAACCTGCATCAAGATGTCCTGAGTATGCTCTGAGGAATGCAAGACGGCCAACGAACGGGTCAGTTGCAATCTTGAATACGAGTGCGCTGAATGGCTCCGATGCAGAAGGCTGACGCTCAGCTTCATCTCCTGTTGAAGGATCAACACCCTTAACAGAGCCTTTGTCGAGCGGAGATGGAAGGTAACGCATTACGCTGTCAAGAAGGAACTGTACGCCCTTGTTCTTGAAAGATGAACCGCAGCAAGCAGGAACAATCTGCATCGCGATGGTACCCTTTCTGATAGCAGCGATAACCTCCTCGTCAGAGATTGAATCAGGGTCCTCGAAGAATTTCTCCATAAGGGCCTCATCGCACTCAGCAGCAGCCTCGATAAGTTTGTTTCTCCACTCCTCAACCTCATTTACCATAGACTCAGGAACGTCCTTAATCTCATAGTTTACAAGATTGTCGGTAGTATCGTAGAAATAAGCCTTTCTGGCAAGAAGGTCAACAATACCCTGGAACTTGTCCTCCGCTCCGATAGGGAGGCAGAGAGGAACTGCATTTGCACCAAGCTTGTCGTGAATCTCGTTAACAACCGCAAGGAAGTCAGCGCCGACACGGTCCATCTTGTTTACATATGCAATCTTAGGAACTCCATACTTGTCAGCCTGACGCCAAACGGTCTCAGACTGAGGCTGTACGCGGCCTACCGCGCAGAAAGTAGCCACGGTACCATCAAGTACGCGAAGCGATCTTTCAACCTCTACAGTGAAGTCAACGTGTCCCGGAGTATCGATAAGGTTGATCTGATAGGTTTCGTTGTTGTAATGCCAGAATGCTGTGGTAGCGGCAGAAGTGATGGTGATACCTCTCTCCTGCTCCTGAACCATCCAGTCCATAGTGGCAGCGCCCTCATGAACTTCACCGATCTTATGAGTCTTACCGGTGTAGTAGAGAATACGTTCAGAAGTAGTTGTCTTTCCGGCATCGATGTGAGCCATGATGCCGATGTTTCTCGTGTATTTAAGATCTCTTTTTGCCATTTGCACACAAAATTAGAAACGGAAGTGAGCGAAGGCCTTGTTAGCCTCAGCCATTCTGTGCATATCCTCTTTTCTCTTATATGCACCACCCTCATTGTTGTATGCTGCAACGATCTCTGCACAGAGCTTTTCTGCCATAGAGCGGCCGGAACGTTTGCGGGCGAAGTTGATCATATTCTTCATAGAAAGTGAAACTTTTCTCTCCGGTCTCAACTCTGTAGGCACCTGGAAGTTAGCTCCACCGATACGACGTGACTTAACCTCAATCTGAGGAGTAACGTTCTCGAGAGCCTTCCTCCAAATATCTAGAGGAGCCTTGTCAGAATCTTTCATCTTCTCGCCTACCATATCAATGGCATCGTAAAAAATTGAATACGCGATACTCTTCTTTCCCTGCAACATAAGATTGTTCACGAAGCGGGTAACCTCGACATCGTGGAACTTAGGATCTGGAAGTAGAATCCTCTTCTTAGGCTTCGATTTTCTCATTGTTTGAAAAAAAATTAGGTAATTAAAAAATGATTACTTCTTAGACTTCTTTGGTCTCTTGGCTCCGTAGAGTGAACGTGACTGTGTTCTTCCCTCTACACCGGCAGTATCCAAAGCTCCTCTAAGGATGTGGTAACGAACACCAGGAAGGTCCTTTACACGACCACCGCGAACGAGCACGATTGAGTGCTCCTGGAGGTTGTGGCCCTCGCCTGGGATGTATGCATTGACCTCCTTGGAGTTTGAAAGGCGTACACGAGCTACCTTACGCATAGCTGAGTTAGGCTTCTTAGGTGTAGTGGTATACACGCGAAGACATACGCCCCTCTTCTGAGGACAAGCATCCAACGCACGAGATTTTGACTTTACCTCAATAACCTCGCGTCCTTTGCGAACTAACTGTTGAATTGTAGGCATAAATGATTGTAAATCTTTAATTTATGTTCTTAGCCCCAATTTTGGGGACTGCAAAAGTACTAATTATTTCTGACAATTCCAAATCGTACGTATATAAAAGGGGGTGACCGAATCAATCAGTCACCCCCTCTCGGACTCTTGGAGTTCTGTCTCAATGGCCGCGCTGCGGTCAAATGCTCCCATTAGAGGGAGAGACCTGCGAACTCGATATCCTTAACTGCGCGCTTTGCGAGCTTCTCGTTCTTTGATGCCTTCTCGATATAACCCTTGGCATCAGCGGTCTTGCCCTGACGTGCAGCGATGATAGCCTTAAGATACTGGACAGGAGCATCCTGGCAGTGTGCAGCAGCCTCAGCCTTGTCAAGCTGACCGGTGAGGATGTATGCGAGAACTGTGTTGTGGCAGCAGCCCTTTGAGTCCTTGAGCTCCTCTGCAGCCTTTGCGTAATTGCCGCTGAGAATATCTACGATACCCATATTGGCCTTGGCGTCATCGGTATTGGATGCGTTGAAGCACTTGGCAGCCTCAGCGAGATCACCCTTGCGGAGAGCAATCACACCCTTTGCGTTCTGATAGTCGGCATCCTTTGCTGAAACCTTGGCAAGAGCGCTCTCTGCGAGGTCAAGCTTGTTCTGCTGGAGGTAGAGGACAGCGAGGTTGAACTGTGCGCGGTCGCTGTTGTACTTGCTGACCGCCTTCTTGTAAACAGGCTCCTTCTTGTCGAGGTCAACGAGAGAAGCAGCACGGAGAAGAGCCTCCTCATCGAGAACGTCGATATTTTCATCAAGAAGCTTGGTGAGCTCCTCAGCGGTATAGTTCTGGTACTCTACATTGGCAATGAGACGTGCGCGGCGGAGTTCAGGAAGAACCTCACCCTTGAGCTCAGTGTAAATCTGTGACATATTCTTGATTTCATTCTCACGTACTGCAGGGTCGCTGTACATAGAGAGGACACGAAGAATAAGATCCTTGTCCTGGATGTCAGAATTGCTGACGAGCTCCTTGAAACCGTCCCAGTCCTGACCGATGCTCTTAACCTCAGGTGCAGAAGCCTCGTGACCCTTTACAACCTTGTTCCAAGCCTTCTCGGCTGAACCGGCACGCTTGTCAGAAAGCTTGTCGTTGAGCTCCTCGCCACCGTCAGGTGAAGCGTATGCAACGATCTCTGTACCCTTGAGGGTCTTGCGTTCATTTGCGCTGATCTCGTCAAGAGCAGCCTGGAAATCCTTCACAGACTGGCCGCGAAGCTCAGATGAGCGGACGTCAGAAGAATTGATGGTATAGAGGATCTGGCCCTCAGCTGTCTGAGCGATGATGTCCTGATAGTTGTCAGCCTTGTAAGAGATATTGCCGCTCTGCTTTACAAGCATATAGGTGGTGTTCACACCGTCAGCAACCTTCTTTACAGGAAGGTTTACAGATTTGGTCTTGTATGAAGCGACTCCGCGAAGCTCGAGACGAGCCTTCTCCATTCCCGGAACATAGGTAAAGTGAACCTTCTCGGTCACTACTCCACCGTCCTTGGCAACGACTTTATAGTTGTCCTTAACCTTCTCACCCTGATACATAAGGGTGGAAGCAGCCTGCTCGCCACCTTCGTAAACGATTACCGGAGTGACAGCGAGAATAGCCTTAGGATGGAAGTATCCTTCAGGATAAGTAACTGTGAGTGTAGCGTCAATATTGCCGGCAACAGCCTCGAGAACAGCCGGATTGCACTCAACGATGACGTTCTCGGACATCTGAGCCATTTTCTCAGCCGATGAGCAAGCGACTGCAGCGAGTGCAACTAAGGCTGCAGCCAAATGATTGATTACTTTTTTCATAATTAATATTACCTGTTTCGTTATTTAATGCATTTTGCAAAGATAGCAAAACTAAAGATTTTTCGGAATAGGCCTATCAATATTTAAGCCAATTCAGTAACTTTGCAGGAAATGCTGCATTAATATCATATATGGATACACAAGAGTTGCAGAGAATCAAAAACAGATTCGACATAATCGGAAATGATCCGGGACTGAACAAGGCCCTGGAGACGGCCGTAGCTGTAGCCCCAACCGACCTTACTGTCCTGATTACAGGAGAAAGCGGTGTCGGCAAGGAAAACATTGCCAAAATAATACATCAGTACAGCCGCAGAAGAAACGGCAAGTATTTCGCGATAAACTGCGGTGGACTGCCGGAAGGCACCATCAACTCCGAACTTTTCGGCCATGAGAAAGGTTCATTCACTGGAGCTAACGAAACCCGCAGGGGTTATTTCGAGGAGGCAAACGGAGGAACCATATTCTTGGACGAGGTGGGAGAACTGCCTATGAGTACTCAGGTAATGCTGCTCCGCGTGCTCCAGAACGGCGAATTCATCAAGGTCGGCTCGTCTAAAGTTGAAAAGACAGATGTCAGAATCGTAGCCGCCACCAACGTAAATCTGGTTTATGCGGTCAGCCAGGGCAAGTTCCGCGAAGACCTGTATTATAGATTGAACGCCATTCAAGTGAGAGTGCCGGCCCTCAGGGACAGACAGGATGACATATACCTCCTTTTCAGGAAGTTCACCTCGGATTTCTCAGAGAAGTATCAGGTTTGCAAAATCGCGCTGACCCACGACGCGATTGCCCTGCTCAGAAGCTATCAATGGCCGGGCAATATACGCCAGCTGAAGAACATTGCCGAAACCGTTTCAGCCCTCGAATCGGTGAATCTCTCCTCCGGAACGGAGAGGCTCGAAATCAATGCCGCTACTCTCTCGAAGTATCTCCCTCAGAAATCGGATGATATACTTCCAGTGGCTACAGGGACAAAAAGCAGCTTTGCTGACGAGGATAAGAAGATGATAATCAAGGCTTTGCTCGACCTGAAGCAAGAGGTGGACAAGCTCAAGGCCGTCGTTTACGGACAGCAAGGCGACACCAGGAGCCTTCCTTCCCCTTCGCATCTCGACGACGGTGGCGTAGAGCAAGCGGCGGAAGAGGCCGAGTGGCAGGGGCCCGAATTCTCCGAAAGCCCCGTACACAGCCGCATTGCCCCCGAGCCTGTGCACAGGAGCATTGACGCTCAGGAAGATGAATTCCAGGAGGAGAACCTGCTCATTGAGAAGGGAGAGGCCGAACTCATCAGAAAGGCTCTCGAGAAGCACGCCGGCAACAGGAAATTGGCCGCAGCGGAGCTCGGAATATCGGAGCGCACCCTTTATAGAAGACTGAAGAACGAGAAATAAAGCTTTGCAGATGAAGAAATTGACCAGAATCATATCCCTCACCCTCGCCCTTTCGGCATTGCTGCTGACAGGAGTGGGCTGCGGCATCTATTCGTTCTCCGGAACGTCCATACAGCCGGATGTGAACAGCATCACCATCAACTACATTGAGTACAAGGCCTTGAAGGTCAATCCTTCATTGTCCAACGACCTGACCGAAGCCCTTAAGGAGCAATTCAGGAAGATGACCAAGCTCGAGCAGGTGGAGATGGACGGAGACCTCGAAATCGAAGGCCAAATTACCGGATACGAAGTGAGGGCCACGGCGGTTACTGCCAATGAGCAAGCGGCCCAGAGCCGTTTGACCGTCAATGTAAAAATCAGCTTCACCAACAGGAAGCACCCGGAGGACGACCTCGAGCAGAATTTCTCCGCATATGCGGATTTTGACGCCTCTATGTCCCTCGACTCGGTGGAAGCATCGCTCTGCCAGGAAATCGTAGAAAAGCTTGTTGAGGATATTTTCAATGCAACCGTAGCGCAATGGTAAACGACAACGTCATCAATCTGAAGAACCTGAACATCGACGAACTCGCCGGTGTCGTAAACCTCTACCCCTGGTTTGGTGTAGCACGTAAGGAACTCTGTCTCAGAATGTCCCGGCTCGGAGGATGGGATGACAACGAATATGCCGTCAATGCCCTGTACCTGGCCTCGAGAAAATGCATCTCAGACATTGTAAGGGCCGGAAAGTCGGAATCCTACTCAGATACCGACCTGCACGAACTGCTTGCCGCCTATACCTCCGGCAAGGAGGTTGTGCACGAAGGGCACGAGGAGCCAAAAAACAGGAGAGTCAGGGCTTTGGGCGGAGACTTTTTCTCCCAGGACGAATACGATTCAGTAAGGCGCGAGGATGACAATGTATTCTCAAGTTTCGCCGCGAAAGCCAGGTCGGAAGAAAAGAGGGAAAAGAGCGAAAGCAATGTCCTGGACAATTTCTGCACCGAGACTTTGGCTCAGATTTTCGTGGAACAGGGTTATTATGAGCAAGCTAAGTTCATTTATTCCAAACTAATTTTGCGATATCCAGAAAAAAGTGCTTACTTTGCATCCCTTATTGACAAATTGGCTCAAAACGCAGATTATTAAAACAATAACATAATATGAACGCTTTATTTACAATTATGGTTGTTCTCATCGTTTTGGCTGCACTCCTCCTTACGGCAGTAGTGCTCCTTCAGAACGGTAAGGGTGACGGCCTCGCAAGCAATTTCATTGCCGGAAACCAGACCTTCGGTGTAAGACAGACCGCCGACATTCTGGAGAAGGTTACCTGGGGCCTTGTTGCATTCATTCTTGTGCTTGCCATCATCACATCTTTCACCACAGGTACCACTGGTGCCGACATCGATGTCAGCAACAAGATTGAGAACATCACTCCTCAGGCTACCCCTGACTTCTCGCCAGTGCCACAGGAGATCCCTTCACAGACCAATCCTACAGAGTAATACTGAAGGAAACGGAGAGACGACGGAAAAGGATGACCCGCGATTCGGACCATCCTTTTTTCTTTTTATACTGACAGATTGTCAGCAATTCGGGAAAGGAACATAATTTGACCTCCGATTGACGATGGCGGAAGACCGGCAGCTTCAATTGGGCCCGAAGACCGGCCGGAAACCGCCAGCTTTTGAAAAGGAGATTGAATTATGGAAAACAAATTTCTGTCACAGTTTGCCAGCAACCTCAACGAACTGGCAGCCAAAGGAAAGCTCGATCCCGTCATTGGAAGGGACGAAGAGATCAGAAGGGTCCTTCAAATTCTCAGCCGAAGGACCAAGAACAATCCTATTCTGGTCGGAGAGCCGGGAGTCGGCAAAACAGCCATCTCCGAAGGTATTGCGGCCAAGATAGTGGACGGCAATGTGCCCGAGAACCTTAAGAACAAGACCGTTTACTCGCTTGATATGGGAGCGCTGATTGCAGGTGCCAAGTATCAGGGAGAATTCGAGGAAAGGCTCAAGGGTGTAGTAAAGGAAGTAATTGACAGCGAAGGAGATATCATTCTCTTCATAGACGAAATCCACACCCTCGTCGGCGCAGGCCGAAGCAGCGGAGCAATGGATGCATCCAACATTCTCAAGCCTGCACTCGCAAGGGGCGAGCTTAGGGCAATAGGCTCCACCACCCTCGACGAGTACCGCAAGTATTTCGAGACCGACAAGGCTCTCGAGCGCCGTTTCCAGATGGTTACGGTCAATGAGCCGACGCCGGCCGAGAGCATCTCGATACTCCGAGGACTGAAGGAGAAGTACGAGAACCACCACAAGGTCAGCATCGAAGACGATGCCCTGATTGCAGCGGTGAACCTCTCGCACAGATACATCAACAACCGTTTCCTCCCGGACAAGGCCATAGACCTGGTCGATGAAGCGGCTTCGAAGCTCCGCCTGGAGATGAATTCAGTACCTGAACCGATTGACATACTCAACTCGCAGATCAGGCAGTTGGAAATCGAGAAAGAGGCCATCAAGCGCGAGGGAGTCTCCCTGAAGATGGAGAAAATCGAGAGCGAACTGAAGAAGCTCAATGAGGAGAGAGCGGCTTTGATGAAGCGTTGGGAAAGCGAGAAGAGCATCCTTACCGGACTGCAGAACGCCCGCCAGAATATCGAGCAATACAAGAACGAGGCAGCAATCGCGGAAAGGGCCGGCGATTACGGGAAAGTGGCCGAATTGAGATACGGCAAGATAGCCGCAGCGCAGAAAAGCATTGACGAGCTCAGCGCAAAGCAGGCCGCCATCAAGGATCCTATCATCACAGAGGCAGTGACTCCGGAGGATATTGCGGAGGTCGTAGCCAGATGGACAGGTATTCCGGTGAACCGTATGCTCGAGAGCGAGAAAGACAAGCTTCTGAGAATGGAAAGCGCTCTACACAAGCGAGTTATCGGTCAGGACAAGGCCATTGCCGCAGTATCAGACGCAGTGCGCCGCTCACGTGCCGGTCTTTCGAACGAGAAAAGGCCTATAGGCTCCTTCCTCTTCCTCGGAAGCACAGGTGTGGGCAAGACAGAATTGGCAAAGGCACTCGCAGAGTTCCTGTTCAACGATGAATCGATGGTAACGAGAATCGATATGAGCGAATATCAGGAGAGGCACACCGTCTCAAGGCTGGTGGGCGCTCCTCCGGGATACGTCGGATATGACGAGGGCGGCCAGCTCACCGAAGCCGTAAGACGCAAACCTTACTCAGTGGTGCTGCTCGACGAGATTGAGAAAGCCCATCCGGACATCTTCAACGTGCTCCTGCAGGTTCTCGACGACGGAAGGCTGACAGACAACAAGGGCACCACGGTGGACTTCAAGAACACCATACTCATTATGACCTCCAACCTCAGGCTCGAGGATTTGAAGCTCACGATGCGTCCCGAGTTCCTCAACAGAATCGATGAGATCATCGGTTTCGACAGCCTGACTCCGGACAATATCAGGGAGATAGTCCGCATACAGATGAACATCCTCAAGGAGAAGCTTTCGGATGACGGAGTGGTCCTGAACTTCACAAAGGCCTTCGAAGACTTGATGGTCCGCGACGGATATGACCCGGAATACGGTGCACGTCCTGTCAAGAGGCTCATTCAGAGAGAGTTGGTAAACAAATTGGCAAAGGCCATACTCGAAGGACAGATACGAAAGTCATCAGAAGTGGTCGTAGATGCTTCGGAAGACGGACAGGTAGTCTTGAGGAACAGCTGATGCCACGCGGAAGACACGGGTGACAAGCTATAAATAATCAGGAACCTCAGTTTTTTTCAGGGATAAATCTTATCTTTGAAAAACCTGAGGTTTTTTCCGTTTATGAAAAGCACTTTCAACGAAGCCATCTACGATGCAAGGCCTTTGGGAAAGGCCAGAATGGGAGTCCTCGGACTCCAGCACATGTTCGCTATGTTCGGAGCTACGGTACTCGTTCCCGCCATTACGGGTCTGTCGGTTTCAGCCACATTGCTCTTCGCCGGTATCGGCACACTCCTGTTCCACCTGATTACCAAGATGAAGGTTCCGGCCTTCCTCGGCTCATCCTTCGCGTTCCTGGGAGGCTATGCTGCGGTGGTGGAAATGGCCACAAAATCAGGCTACAGCCCCGCACAGGCCCTTCCTTATGCCTGCATAGGCGTCTTCTGCGCGGGACTGCTCTATTTCCTGCTTGCGGGCCTGTTCAAGGCCTTCGGAGTGAAAAGGGTTCTTGAATTCTTTCCTCCTGTGGTCACGGGTCCCATCATCATTGCCATAGGTCTCACCCTGTCCGGCTCTGCGATAAGCAATTGCACCTCGAACTGGTGGGTGGCGCTGATAGCGGTCGCTGTCATTGTCATATGCAATATCTGGGGCAAGGGCATGGTCAGGATAGTGCCTATACTTCTGGGAGTGCTGGTGTCCTACCTCGCAGGCATCTGTTTCGGAGAGGTGGATTTCACTCCGGTCAAGAATGCAGCCTGGATAGGCCTTCCTTTCAAAGGAGAGGATACCATACTCTCAGTGCTCAGGAACACAGACACGGGCCTGCTGCTCAGCTCCATCTTCGCGATTATGCCTATTGCCCTGGCCACTATGGTGGAGCATATAGGTGATATGTGCGCGATTTCATCGACTACGGGCAGGAACTACCTCGAGGACCCCGGCCTGCACCGCACCCTCATCGGAGACGGATGCGCTACCGCAATAGCATCATTGTTCGGAGCTCCTGCGAACACCACCTACGGAGAAAACACCGGAGTGCTCAACCTGACCAAGGTTTACGACCCGCGTGTAATCCGTCTGGCCGCAATGTTCGCCATCATACTCTCCTTCTGCCCTAAATTCGCCGCCATCATCCAGATTATGCCTGCAGCGACCATTGGAGGCGTATCCCTCGTACTCTACGGTATGATATCGGCAGTCGGAGTACGGAATCTCATTGAGAACAAGGTCGATTTCACCAACTCGCGCAATGTCATAATCGCGGCCTTGATTCTGGTGCTCGCCATCGGTATCAAGTACGGCGCAGGCGATGCCATTCCGATTGGATTCACCTCCCTCAGCGGACTTGCTGTTGCGGCAATAGTCGGAATCATCCTGAATGCTATCCTTAAAGAAAAGAAATAACAAGACAATGAAAAAAAGAATCATCCTTGCAGCTGCGGCTGCACTCTTTCTGGCTCAGGGAGCCTTCGCACAGACCAATCTGCAGACCTTCTACGACTTCGGAAGGAATCATTTTACCACCACGCTTGAGGGTTATTATGCCGACAATTGGGGCGACACTTTCTTCTTCGTGGACTATGACTACAACACAAAAAAGGACAATAAGGTATTGGGCGCCAGCGGCAGCTACTTCGAGATTGCCAGAGGCCTCAACTTCTGGAAAGACAGCGCCCTGAAGGACCTCAGCGCCCATCTCGAGTACAATGCCGGAATAGGCTTCGGCTGCCAGAACTTCCTCTTCGGAGCCAATTACCTGCTGCACAATTACGACTACTCCAACACCTTCACCTTCGAACTGCTTTACAAGACCTTCAACGGAGCTGCAGAGAGCGATGTGCCTCTACAGTTCACCTTCGTGTGGGGAATGCAGGACATCCTCGACATCAAGGGCCTCAGATTCAGCGGCTTCTTCGATATCTGGGGAGAGAAGACCCCTATCTGGTACGGAGATCCCGAGTCAATAGGAAAGGTTAAGCCGGGTGAGTTCGTGTTCATTTCAGAGCCTCAGCTCTGGTACAATGTAGGCCAGCATTTCGGGGTGGACAATCTCCACATAGGAAGCGAAATTGAGTTCGGATACAACTTTGCAGGCTGTCCGGGACTGAAGGTACGTCCTTGTCTCGGCACCAAGTGGGTATTCTAAAGTTACGGGAGAGCAGACCCGAGCTTATCAGTCAAGTGATTGGCGGAACTGCGAGGGGGAAAGGCCCGTACGGTTCCTGAAGAGACGGCTGAAGTGGTTCGAATAAGCGAAACCCAGCCGCTCCGCCACCTGGTCTATAGTATTCGCAGGGTCGGCAAGCAACATCTTCGCCCTCTCTACCACCTTGTCCTGAATATAGCGCTGGGCTGAAACGTGAAGGTCGCGGCGCAGAAGGTTGCCGAAATAATTCGGTGCCAGATGGAACTGGGAAGAACACCAGGCTACGGTAGGCACCCCGTTCAGACGCGGCAGCTCACTGCCCGGAGCATAATAAGAATCAAGTATAGCATCAAGTCTTCTGACCAGCTCGGAAGACTTGAGTTTTTTTGTGTCGAACTGTCTTTCGTAATAACGCTTGCAATAGCTCAGAAGTTGTCCTATGCCCAGACGGAGCATATGGTTGGTAAGTTCGTCATTCTCGGCGCGGAGCTCGGCCTCGATATTGTCATAACAGTTCCTGATTACCTTCCTTTCTTCCTCCTTGAGCTCGAGTGCCTCAAAAACGTCGTAATTGAAAAAATTGAACATATAGAAATCGCGGCCGAGACCGGTGTTCTCAATGAATTCCGGACGGAAGGCGAGCATTCTGCCCATCGGTTTCGCATCTGGATTGAGATGCAGGGACAGAACCTCACCGGGCTTGACCGTGAACATTGTTCCACCCTTGTAAGTCAGGCTCTTACCGTCCTTGATGACATCGCCCACCCTTGAGCCCATCAGAATCACACAATAGCAGGCGAAGTCAATGGGGTCGAAGGCTTCAGGGACTGCACAGGCCAGGTCCACTATGCTGACCATTGAATGGCAGGACTCCTGACGGAAGAGCCCGTTCAACTCCTCAATATTGCGAAGCGTTCTATATTCTATCATTTTGGTATGTAATTTTGGTACAAATATAGGGTAAAAAGGCAAGTTCAAAGAATTTCGGTCGGATTTTTTGGTCTAAAAAACCAAGAAAAGAGGATATTGGTAGAAAATAGACGGATTTGTTTATGCGGCTCTTCATATACATTATCTACTTTTACACCCCGAAACGAAACGGAAACAATAACAAAACAATAACATAATATGGCAGTAAAATTCTACAAGTCAGAAAACCAGGTACCTCTCGAGATGCACAAGGTCCGTATGGTTCAGAAACTCAATCTTCTTCCTGTTGAGGAAAGACTCAGAAAGATACAGGAAGCGGGCAACAATACTTTCCTTCTCCAGAACCGCGACGTATTTCTGGATATGCTCACGGACTCGGGCGTAAACGCAATGTCCGACCTGCAATTCTCGGCCATGATGAGGGCCGACGACGCCTATGCCGGCTGCGAGACCTTCAACCGCGTCAAGGATGCCATCAAGGAGGTCTTCGGCTGCGAAAACGTGCTCCCTACCCACCAGGGCCGTGCCTGTGAGAACATACTTGCAGAGACCTATGTTAAGCCGGGTATGGTAGCCCTTATGAACTTCCACTTCACCACCACGAAAGCCCACGTGACCCGTTGCGGAGGCAGCGTGGAGGAACTCGTGGACGCCAAGGGTCTGCTTCCTCAGACAAGCGACCCGTTCAAGGGAGACTTCAACCTGGAGAACCTGGCAGGCAAAATCGACGAGATAGGAGCGGACAAGGTCGCTTTCGTCCGTGTTGAGGCAGGAACCAACCTTATCGGAGGCCAGCCTGTTTCATTGGAGAATATGCTCGCCGTGACCGACATCTGCCACGAGAAGGGAGTCAAGTCAGTGCTCGACGCTTCCCTGCTCCAGGACAACGTTTACTTTATGAAGACCCGCGAAGCTCGCTGCAAGTATATGGAAGTCAAGGATATATATCATCTTTTGGCTGACCACTTCGACATCATCTATTTCTCTGCCCGCAAGCTCAGCTTCTCTAAGGGAGGTATCATCTGCTCCAAGGATCCTAAATACACCAAGGAAATGATGAGCTTCATTCCTCTCTACGAGGGCTTCCTCACCTACGGAGGTATGGATGTACGCACTATGGAGGCTATGGCCCAGGGCTTGTACGAGTCGCTCGATATGGAATACATCAGCCAGGGACCTATTTTCATCGAGGCCCTCGCCAAGGAACTCAATGAATACGGTGTGCCTGTCATCCTCCCTGCAGGAGGTCTCGGCTGCCACTTGAACTGCGGCGAATTCGTTCCGGATATGCCTCACAACCAATATCCTGCAGCTGCAGTAGGCTGTGCGCTCTACATCATCTCAGGCATTCGCGGTATGGAGAGAGGTACAGTGTCCGAGCAGCGCGAACCGGACGGAAC
This sequence comes from Bacteroidales bacterium, assembly GCA_029098505.1. Taxonomy (GTDB): domain Bacteria; phylum Bacteroidota; class Bacteroidia; order Bacteroidales; family UBA932; genus Cryptobacteroides. The sequence continues at coordinate 6,513 of JAQXOE010000027.1, read as the reverse complement.
CGAACGCTACGCAGAGCTTGAGCTTCAGAGACTTGCAGTCCCTCGCCGCGTCTTCACACTCTCCCAGATCAAATATGTGGCAGACCGCGTAAAGTGGCTCTGGGACAACAGAAATCTCATCGGAGGTCTCCAGTGGGTAGAAGAGCCTGAGGTGCTCCGCTTCTTCTTCGGCCGTATGAAGGAAATCGGCAACTGGCAGGAGAAGCTCGTGGAGAAGTTCAAAGAGGACTTCGGCGATTCGCTTTAATGAATTACTATCGGCTGAATCTGCGGGGATATCGAAAAAGTATGGCCAGAATGGCCACGATTCCAAGAATTAATGGATAATACAGATAGCTGATAATGTGTGCTGAATCCACACCGGCCAGGCCCGAAGCCATAAGCAGTTGGGCGCCGTATGGAATCAGGCTTTGAATAAAGCAGGAAAAGGTGTCCAGGATACTGGCCACCTTTTTTCTGTCCAAGCCGAAACGGTCCGCCACATCCTTGGCGATTCCGCCCGTAGTAAGTATGGCAATGGTATTGTTCGCTGTGCAGAGATTGGCCAGGGCCACCAGCGCTGCGATGCAGAATTCCGCCCTTCGCTTGAGGCCCTTACCGACAGTTGCGGACTGCTTCTGCCCCAGACTGCCCGCCAGCTTTTCAATCAGGAAGGACAGCCCTCCATTGTAACGGATAAGCTCCATCATACCGCCCGCCAGCATAGTCACCACGATCAAGCTGCCCATACCGGCAATGCCCTCTCCCATAGAGGACAGCCAGCTCACCCAGTTCAGGGAAGCGTCGGAGATTCCCAGAATAAAGTTCAGGGCTATGCCCATAGTCAGCACCAGCACCACATTGAGTCCCAGCACCGCCAGCACTATCACCATCAGGTAGGGCAATAGCTTCAGCCATTGCACAGGTTCGCTCGGAATGACGGCCTGGGTGCCCGCTCCCATTGCTATATAAATGGCGAGAACGGCAATGACAGCCGGCGCGACGATGAAGAGATTGACACGGAACTTGTCGCTCATTGAACAGTCCATAGCCCTGGTCGCGGCAATGGTGGTGTCGCTGATGAAGGAGAGATTGTCTCCGAAAAAGGCACCGCCGACGATGATTGCCGTCATAAAAGCTACGGAAGATCCTGTCTCTGAGGCAATTCCGGCGGCAATGGGGACAAGCGCGACTATGGTGCCCACACTCGTGCCCATTGCCATTGAAATGAAGCAGGAGGTGAGGAAGAGGCCCGCAAAGAGCATCTTCGGAGGTATGATGGACAGGGTCAGTCCCACAGTCGCGTCAACGGCACCTATGTCCTTGGCCGTTTGGGCAAAGGCGCCCGCAAGAATGAAAATCCATATCATCAGAAGGACCTTGGGATTGCCCGCGCCGGTGGAGAAGATTTCTATCCTCTCTGAAAGTTTCAGCCCGCCTGTGGTCAGGACGGCATAAATGGACGCCACCAGGAAGGCGGAAGTCACAGGCACAGCATAGAAATCCTTGATAATCAAGGAAGTCACCAGATAGACAAGCAGGAAAACAGCCAAAGGGCTGAGGGCAATAAGACCTTTGCGCGTACTCATCAGTTGCCGAATATCTGGAGGAAATCAGGGCAGGACTTGGCCACGCAGGCCTCATCGTCAATAATAATCGGGGACTCGGCTCCGAGTGAAGCCACCTTAAGGGCCATCACCATCCTGTGGTCGTGGTTCGAGGTATAGGCTCCTCCTTTGAGCAGCTTGCCGTTCAGAAGCCTGTAGGCCATAGAATGGCCCTCAATTATCATATTGTCGCCCTCGATTCTCGCATCGACACCCATCTGGAGGAGCATATTCAGTATGGCAAGGGCACGGTTGCTCTCCTTGCCTGCCAGACGGCCAGTGCCACCGATGACATTGCGCCCCGGACAGAAGGCTGCGAGAACGGCCACTATAGGGAAGAGGTCAGGGGCATTGTTCAAATCGAAGCTGAAGGCATTCAGAGGGGCCTTGACCACATTCACCGCGCCGGTATGAGGATTGACACCGGCTGCAGTGGCTGCCTCGTTCACCGCGTCCACACAGTCATTGTCAATCTGTGAAATGCTGGCTCCGGCCTCGACGAGCACGTCCATAATGGTCAGGTCGGCCTGCAGCGAACGGGTGTCGAGTCCGTCCACGGAAGCGCTTCCGAAAACGGCTCCGGCCACACAGAAATTGGCCGCAGCGCTCCAGTCTCCTTCAAGACTCAGGTCAACTGCCTTGTATGCCTGTCCTCCCTTGATTTTGAAGCTCATACCCGTGCAACGGTTCCAGTCCTGGGTTTCAAGGAAGTCCTTGTCGCCTTCCAGCTCGGTAATGACACGTATTCCGAATTTCTGGAGGACGTCGAGGGTTATGTAGAGATAAGGTATGCTTTTCGGCTCGCTGACAAAGAGACTTGAAGTCCTGTCAGCCAAAGGCAGGGCCATAAGAAGGCCCGAGATGAGCTGGGAGCCGCCCTTGCCGGAAATGTCAGCACGGCCCGGAATGAGATTTCCGACTATGTTCAGCGGAACGAAGATTTCCTTGGAACCAGGATGCTCCTCGACATTGTGCAAAGTCACTCCGAAAGCCGCCATTATGTCATTGGCACCGCTCAATGGGCGTTTTACGAGGGTCTTCTCGCCCGTCACCCGCATCGCGCCATTGCCGATCTTCGCCAGAATCGGAATCATCAGTCTGGTGAGCAAACCCGACTCGCCGGTATGGAGGGAATTGAAGTCAAGTGGCTTGTCAATAGGTCCTATTCCCTTGATAGTCAGCACTTCACCTTCTGTCACCTCTGCTCCCAGAGCACGTGCTACCGCAATTGCAGCCTCGCTGTCCGCGCAAGGGGAATAGCCTCGCAGGTGCGAAGTTCCTTCCGCGAGGGCTGCGGCAATGATTGCGCGCTGTGCGAAACTCTTCGAGGCCGGCATCACGAGATGCTCTGCGTAGAAGCCCTCGGCATTGCCATAAAGAACCTTGGACATCTCGGCATACGACCATTGCCCAGGAGCTGTCGCCGAAGCCTCATCGAGGGCGGCATAGGTGAAAGGAGCGCCATATTTCAGCGCATCGAGACGGCTCTTACGGCCCGCCTCACCCATACAGAAGGCGACCAGGGTCCCCTCCGCAATTGTCTCTGGCTCAAGCACTTCCTCAAGCCCTGGATGAAGATGGAAGGCCTCGGGAGGTATCTTCACGCCATAAAGCTGGCGGATGATTTCGCAGTCTTCCGCGCTCTTCGCAGTGGTCACGACCTTAACCACATCGGCGCCGAAGGACTTGCATTTTATGACGTTCTGTTCAAGTTCCTCAAGCGAAGGCGTGCCCTCGAAATCGTGGAAAGAGCGGATCAGAGTAGTTCCGTTCTCCCTCGCAGCGCGGCGCAGACGCTTGCCCATTGGAGCCGGCGCCTCGATTTCTATGTCAATGTACTTGGCTCCCGCCTGAACAGCGGTGAGCAGCTTGCGCTCGGCCTCCTGCATATCAGCGCTTTCGGCAATGCGGCAAGTCGCTATCAGCGGTGTGTCAGTATTCGAGAACAGTTCCTCTATCTCACTGTCAGTCAAGGGACAACGGTCAAGGCGTATTTCAGCCATCTCGACCGCTTCCTCTTCAAGAATGGCAAAAATCTCCTCAAGAGTCTTGCCCTGTATGCTGGTGCAAATCATAAACTTATCTTTCAAAGCCCTCTCGGGCCGGTTATTATTCTGTGCAATCCCGGATTCGCAGGCAACTCATCGCAGCGCGTCAATCACCTCATCCAGAGGAATATAGCGTGCTTCGACCCTGCCAATCGAGCGTATCAGCACGAACCAGATTGAATCACCCACAGCCTTCTTGTCCTGTCTTATGGCCCGGGCAATGACATCAACGGAGATAGGGCATTCCGTAGGAAGACCCACAGCCTCCAAATCAGCCTTGATTCTCGCGGAAAGGCCCTCCTCACAGCATCCCAACTTCTCAGAAAGCTCAGCAGCCTTGACCATTCCGATGGCAACAGCCTCTCCGTGGGAGTAGTCAGTACCCTGTGTATCAACGCCTTCGCCCTGCCACCATTCGATGGCGTGTGCGACTGTATGCCCCAGATTCAAGTTCCTGCGCTCCCCGTTCTCCCTTTCATCTCGTTCGACCACCCCGGCCTTTATTCTTGCCGCCGCCTCGATAAGCCCGGCGCTGACAGGATTGCCCTGCCTCAAATCCTTCACCGCCCTTGCATAAGCGTCAGCATCGGCAATGATGAAGGTCTTCAGGAGCTCCGCCACTCCGGACAGGTACTCACGCCTTCTGAGGGTATTGAGAGCATTGCTGGCAATATAAGTGAATTCGGGCTGATTGATGACTCCGAGTATATTCTTATAGTGCTCAAAATTAACCCCGGTCTTGCCACCGATGGCAGCATCGACCTGCGCCAGGAGGGTGGTGGGAATATTGGCAAAGCGCACTCCCCTCTTGTATATGCTGGCCGCGAATCCGGCCATATCGGTGGTAATGCCACCGCCCAAGGCCAGGACAAGGGCATTTCTGCTCGCACCATAGTCCAAAAGGAAGCTGCAGATGAGCATTACCGTGTCCATAGTCTTCACCGCTTCGGAGGTCTGAATGGGGAGACTGGCCTTGATGGCAGCAGAAGCGGCCTCGCAGGTAGAAATCAGCGCCCTGGCTGAAGCTTCTACATTGGCATCATAAATGAGGAAAAGCTCCTTTTCTCCCGCCAAAAGGGCAGGAAGGAAGGAAAAATCTTCATTGACATAAATCTTCAAAGCATTCATAGTTCACGAAGATACGCAGAAAAATTTGATTATTAAGGAATTTTCGATACCTTTGCACCCTGTGCTGGGAAAGGCGCACTGACGCCCGAGTGGTGAAATGGTAGACACGAAGGACTCAAAATCCTTTGCCCTCAAACGGCGTGCCGGTTCGAGTCCGGCCTCGGGCACACATTTATAACGATAGAAACAAAGGATCTGAACTCCCCGTCACCGAGGGTCGGATCCTTTCTTTATTCGCATGTCGGCGCCCATTTTGGGGCTATGTGTATGGGGCATATATGCCCGGCAGTTCATTCTGCCTTCATATGGTGTCCAATGGATGGATAAATTCGATTTCACACTCTTGGTAAGTTCCCTGCGTTCGGAAGCAGAGAAGATTATCACGTACTTCTGGATAGGCATATTCGTAACGTGTTGAGTTTGATGGCTCAGCAAATTTTTGAAAATATTTCCTTTTATACAACAATTAGATGCTACACGATGCTAGTGCATTGTAATTGGGAATGGAGCGGCAAAGGAAACGGTTATTTTGCCACGAATTGTTTCCACTCCAGGGATGGGGTAGAATATGATGATGTGACGGATGTGAACAATACAGCCAGAATCCCTTTTCCTGCCTGCGCACCGTGGGTAAGCCCTTTTTCCGCCTGCGCACCGTGGGGGATAAGTCATTGTATATCAATGCTTTAAGCACTTGCCTATGGGAAAATTTAACCATAGACAAGTGCTTATATTGCTGTGTATCAGGCAGTTATCCCCCACGGACAATGGAAACTTACCAGCCACGGCATCCAAAGCCAACTCATATCTCTTCAATATGAATTTGGCCAAGCGCGTCTCCTGTTTAGCAATGACGTGGAGCAATTATTTTGCGCCAAAAGAAATCCTGATTCCTGCAGAGAGAAGACGCCTGTTTTCACCTACGATACTCACATAGTCTTCCGGTATATGAATTGTGTAAGTATGCCTTGTATTAGAGAACATAACTCGTGAGAATAGGCTGAGTCTTTTATAATTGATTCCCGCTTCTGGGGCAAAATATGGAGACAATTTATCTCCTGATTTGATCAGAGTTCCCACACTCACTGAAAGATATGGCCAAAATTCAGTCCTCGATTCGAACTCCTGCATAGCCTTCACATATACCGGCATTAAGGGTTCGGAACTGTTATTGTTTACGATAATACCTGCTCCTATTCCAACAAAAGACCCATTGCCAAGATTAACTCCATGCACGGTCTGGATGTCAAAGCCTGCCCCAAAATAATCATTGAGACTACTGATTCCTCCCAAGGCAAGCTCTCCAGAATATTTGATTGTCTGCGCATTAGCAACTGAACATCCGAGTATCAGCAGAAATGCTATTAAAAATCTTCTCATAATTGCAATATATTTTAGTTGTTATTTGTCACATACATGAAAAAATTGAAGCCTTGGTCATCAAATGACTGCTTATTACCTCCTTCAGAAGAGAAGACATAGGAACGTTTATAAATCTGCTTGCCAATTATGTCATCTTCATCTTTATAATTTACTGTTGTAGAGACGCTTGTCTCTGAGCCAGTGATAGGATCTTTGAATTTTGTGGTGAGTGCCGTAGAAACAGATTCTGGGACACTTGCAAACTTCCGTGGCATAATGTGACATAAACATATACTTGAAGGTAGGTTTGTGTATCAAAAGACCTTACCTTTGAAGTATGGAAGACAACACATCTGCAAAGTTTGAGTTCCTTGCGAGCTTCATCCTGC